>JAFPYT010000129.1 GCA_017394445.1 Bacteroidales bacterium
ATAAGCAAATCGTATTCTACCGACGGGTCGAATTCTGAAATTACATCGCGAGGTCCTTGATACAAAAGTGTTTGCGATGTTTCGGCAAATTCGGGTGTGTAAAATATGCTTAAATTAAATGTGGGGAATTTGCGTCCGTTGTTTTCGAGTGTAAAGAGGTTGTTGAACTGCTGACGGAGGTCTTCCAAGGCAATAAAAGCACAAGGCACGTCGCGCTCTATCACGCAGATATTCCACGATTTGGCGTGGAGGTCGAGTGCGCCCGAGTTTATAGCCTCAAGCACAGTTTTTTCGATACGGGCAGCTGCGGGCGGCGTAAGTGCTATTTGCAAAGCCTCGAGACCGTCCTCGTTGTTGTAAAGTGGCGATGTGTAGTTTTCGCGCAGAATATCAAAATAACTATTTTGAATAAATGCCGAAAGATGGTTGGAGACATCTTCGCTGATTTGTTCGCCGCGCTTGATGATTATGCGCCCATCTGTTTTGATGTTTTTTAATAGTTCGGTAACAGCTTCCTCCTTGAGATAGTTGGTGTGGTCTATATTGTCGGTAGAAGCGTCGAAATTAAACACTATACATTCGGGCGAATTGTCGGAATATGGTGCAGAAAAACTCAAGTCGGCTTTTTCGTTGAGAAACTCGTATGCAGGGTCGGATTTGAGTGCCGACATCAGCCTGCGGTTGTGCCGGCTAAATTTGTACATATTTTCAAACGGACGTCCTTTTTCTACAATCTGCGAAATGTAGCCGCCCCACTGATTTTGAACGGTGTTGTAGATAAAGTCGTTGATGAGCACCTCTTTATCTTCGCCGTGCAGCGGAATTGGTTCGGAGATGCGTGGGTCGATAATGTGCAACGCCTTGAAAACCGCCTCTTTAACATCGTCTTTTTGAATTTCGTGAGTGATGTTGCCGTCTGTGTCGATACGTTTGAGGGTTTTACCAATGGTGTTAGACAATATACCCTCCACAAACTGCGATGCGTATGCGGGCGTGCCGCGCGACACCATATTATATATTACAGCAATGGCGGGGTCTACCGGTACTTTGGTGATTCCGAAACTGCTATCTAAATCAAAGTAGCACAAGCCTTTGGTAAGTGCGTCTACTTTTGCAGATATAGCCTCGTTGGTTTTAAGCGAGTTGATGCCGTTGGTAAAGTATCCTGCTTTGAGTTGTTCCATTGCTGTTGTTTGTTATAATTTTAGTGTCCTTTTTCTGAGATGTACATTATACGCATAAGTCTAAGTTCTTCTTCGCTGTACTCGTCTTCGCCAAGAGCTTTGAGAGCCTCGTCGATTGATTCGGTTTCGGCGTGGTCAAAATAGTCGTACACCTCTTGCTGACGTTCTTCGTCGATAATGCGGTCTACGTAGTAGTTGAGGTTGAGTTTTGTGCCGGAGTTCATAATCGACTCAATTTCGCCGAGCAGTTCGTCCATTTCCAACTGTTTAGCCTCGCAGATGTCTTCGAGGTCGATTTGGCGGTCGATACTCTGAATGATGTAAACCTTGAGTCCCGACTTGGAAACCACCGATTTAACCACCATATCTTGGGGTCGCTCAATCTCTTTTTCCTGAACGTATCTCTTGATTAATTCTACAAACTCTTTGCCGAATTTCTGCGCTTTGCCGTATCCTACGCCCACAATTTGGGTAAGTTCTTCCAACGTGATGGGGTACTGCACCGCCATATCTTCGAGCGACGAATCTTGGAAAATTACAAACGGGGGAACGCCTTTTTGTTTCGACACCTTTTTGCGGAGGTCTTTCAAAAGTTTGAAGAGTTCGGGGTCAGATGCTCCACCGTTCATTCCGCGCGGTGTGGTGTCGTCGGGATCTTCGTCTTCGTTTTCGTAGTCGTGATTGCGTACGAGTTTTATGTCGAACGGACTCTTAAGGAACTCGTGACCCTTAGCGGTGAGTTTCAAAAGTCCGTAGTTTTCAATGTCTTTTTGCAAGAAACCGTACACGAGCGACTGACGGAGTACGGCGTTCCAATAGTTTTCGTCTCCGAGGTCTTCGCCGCAGCCAAAGCACTGTAGTTTGTGGTGTTTGTAGGTCTTGACCTGCGAATCTGCAACGCCTGCAAGTACTTTTGCCACGTGTTCGGTTTTGAATTTTTCTTTGATGGTGAGTATAACTTTGAGAGCCAATAGAATCGACTCTTTGCCTTCGAAAGTTTTTTGCGGATGACGGCAGTTGTCGCAGTTGCCGCAAGGTTCGGGAAGAATCTCGCCAAAATAGTTGAGAAGCATCTTGCTGCGGCACATCGATGTTTCGGCGTATGCCACTGTTTCGGCAAGTAACTGACGCCCAATCTCTTGTTCGCTCAGCGGTTTACCCTGCATAAACTTCTCTAATTTCTGAATATCTTTAAACGAGTAGAATGCGATGCATTGACCTTCGCCGCCGTCGCGACCTGCACGACCGGTTTCCTGATAGTAACCCTCAAGACTTTTGGGCATATCGTAGTGGATTACAAAACGAACGTCGGGCTTGTCTATACCCATACCGAACGCAATTGTTGCCACTATTACGTCTGCCTCTTCCATAAGGAACTTATCTTGGTTGGCGCTACGTGTGGCAGAATCCATACCAGCGTGATAGGGGAGAGCCTTGATATCGTTAACGCACAGAGTTTGCGCAAGTTCTTCTACTTTTTTGCGGCTGAGGCAGTAGATTATACCGCTCTTGCCCTTGTTGTTTTTGATAAACTTGATAATCTGACGGTCGATGTCGATTTTTGGACGCACCTCGTAGTAGAGGTTGGCGCGGAAAAACGATGATTTAAACACGTCGGCGTCTAATATTCCGAGGTTTTTTTGAATATCGTGCTGCACCTTAGGAGTGGCGGTGGCGGTGAGTGCTATAATCGGGCTACGACCTATCTCTTCGATAATCGGACGGATTCGGCGGTATTCTGGACGGAAATCGTGACCCCATTCCGAAATACAGTGTGCCTCGTCGATGGCATAGAACGATATCTTTACCCCACGGAGAAATTCGATGTTCTCCTCTTTGGTGAGGCTTTCTGGTGCAACGTATAGCAGTTTAGTTTTGCCGTCTACAATGTCGGCTTTAACTTGTGCAATCTGTTGTTTCGACAGCGAACTGTTGAGGAAGTGAGCAATGCTTTCGTTGGTGCTTATGCTGCGCATCGAATCCACTTGGTTTTTCATCAATGCGATAAGCGGCGAAATCACAATCGCCGTGCCTTCGAGCATAAGCGAGGGCAGTTGATAGCAAAGCGACTTACCTCCGCCGGTGGGCATTAATACAAAGGTGTCGCGGCCTGCCAAAACGTTTTTTACTACTACTTCTTGGTCTCCTTTAAATCGGTCGAATCCAAAAAACTTGTGCAGATACTCTGCTAAATCGTCTGTTCTTTTTGCCATATCGCGTTTCTTTTTTCTCTAATCATTAATTGTTACCATAAATCTTTTGCCCCTATTTTTTGGCTTACGGGCGTAATACAAAGTTGAAAAAATTATTCTGATATTTCAAAATAATTTGCAATATTTTTTAATAATTTAACACAATATTTTTTAACGTACTTAATTATAGTGCGTTATAAATATTGAAATTATAAACATCAAAGGCGTTTTTTAGATTTTTACACCAATAACCGTGGTGTCGTCCATTTGAATGTAGGAGTTTTTCCACTCGTTGAATGTCGACAAGAGTATTTTGTTCTGTTCTTCAAACGGAAGATTGGCGTTGTTGGTAAGCATTTCGCGAAAACGTTTAGCCATAAACTTGCGTCCCTCCGTGCCTCCGAATTGGTCTTGGTAACCGTCGGAATATATATATAAGGTGGTGGGCTTGCTGATGTCGATGGTGTGGCAGGTAAAATTCTTTTGGTCTCCTTTTTGAATACCGCCAATGGCTTTGAGGTCGCCGTTTACCTTGTGCACCTCGTTGTCTTGCACATAGAGAAGGGGAGATTTTGCACCTGCAAACTGCAGAGTGCGAGTGTTTTTGTCGATGGTGCAGATGGCTGCGTCCATGCCGTCGTTGTTTTGCGAAGTATCTTGCTGAAGGGTGGCAATCACTAATTTATTGAGTTCGTTGAGGATAATATCTGGTTGCGTAATCTTTTGAAAATTAACAATTTGGTTGAGTAATGCATCGCCAAGCATACTCATAAACGCACCGGGAACGCCGTGTCCTGTGCAGTCGATTACGGCAAGGAGAATTTTGCTATCGTCGTCGATGTCAGCATCTTTGCGGCGGAAAAGCGATGGCGGACGCTCAATTTTTACCTCCGAAAACCAATAGAAATCGCCGCTAACAGCTTCGCGCGGATGAAAATATACAAATCCGTCGCTAAAATGCCGTTTGAGAAATTCTGTGCCGGGCAGCATTGCGTTTTGGATACGCGCCGCATAGTTTATCGACGACTTGATATCTATGTTCTGACGTTCGATTTCGGCTTTTTGATGGTTGATTTCTTCGTTTTGACTTGTGAGTTTTTGGTTTATCTTGTTGGTTTTGCGGCTGTTGTAGATGATAAATGCCATAAAGCCCACACCAATTACACCAATTATTACAAAAATGGTGATAATGAGTTTGTTGCGGCTGAGCTTGGCTTCGGCTATGGCAAGTTCTTTTTCTGTTTCTTTGGTAGAGATGCTCACTTGAAGTTCTGAAAAACTTTCGGCTTTACGTGCCTCAAACACAGAATCTTGCACTTGGGTATACCTATAAAGCAAGGTGTATGCGCTGTCGGTTTTGCCAAGTTTGTTGTTTACATCAGATAGCAGTAGAAGCGATTCGGCTTTGGTGCTGAGCCAACCGTTCATTTCTGACATTGAGAGCGATGTTTGCGCCATCTGCTGTGCCACGTAATATTTTTCTTGCAAATAGTTAATTCGTCCCTGACGTGTAAAAACCGCTGCAATATCGTGATACATAGATAGTTCTTCGTAAAGGTTGTATGCCTTTTGATAATTGTTGTAGGCGGTTTGGTAGTTTTGTTTGTGAAAATGCATCTCGCCTAATGCAAAATATGCGTTGGCAATCTCTTTTTTGTTGCCGGCTATGCGAAACCGTGCCACAGCCTGTTCAAGCATTTTTTCCTCCTCTTCGTATTCCTCGTTGCGGTCGTAGAGCAGGGCAAGAAACTTGTAGGTTTCGGCAATTAGTTGGGGCTCTTTGGTTTCGAGACTTATTTTGAGTGCTTCGTCAAAATTGATTTCGGCTTGTTCGTATTGATACATAGCAAGATTCACCGTGCCGATATTGTTTTTGGCACGTGCCTGACCTGCTCGGTCGTTGATTTGGGTAAAAATGCTGTCGGACTGCATGTAATACGACATTGCCACATCCTCAACGTTTTGGATAAAGTATGTACGGCCTATATTGAGCAGAGCGTAGGCTATTTCGCGCTTAGAATCAAGTTCGCGGTAAAGGGTGTAGGCATCAAGGTAGTTTTGCATTGCCATATAATACACCTTTTGGTCAAAATAAATGTCGGCGATTTTTTCTTGCCACAGAGCCATGGAGGGCTTATCGTTTGATGCTGTGGCTATCTGAAGCGCTTGTCCGGCATATTCGAGGGCAAGGTAGGGCTGCGAGATACTGCTTAGATTGTAAAGTTTGCTTAATAGCGAACATATTTCCTTGTCGGAGGCATTGTTGGAATATGAATTTTGCAAAACAATGTCGAGACTGTCGATTTTACGCTCGTTGGATGTTTGCGAATATGCGTTTAGCGACGGAATTATCATCGCTATTGCAATGGCTGCAATATTTATACCTTTAAATAAATGCTTGTATATCAATTTTTTAAGTAACATCATCTTTATTAAAATACAACGTTTTTAGTGCATAATCTATGCCTAATATTTAAGTTGGCTATAATTTTTATGAACGTTTTTTTTGGGATTTAGCGCAAAATGGTGTTATTTTGTAACATAAAAAAAAACAAGACTATGAACTGTTTGGTAATCGACGACGACGAGGCTGTGGGCGTGTATATGCGCAAACTGATAGAGGACACAGGATTTCTCAACCTACTTGGCTACTATTCTAATCCGAGTGTGGCGGTGGGCTTTATTATGTCTAACATCGACCTTATCGACCTTGTGTTTGTGGATGTGGAGATGCCCGGGCTCACTGGTATCGACCTGATTTCGTCGCTCGGCACTATGGCCGAAAAAATCAAATTTGTGGTGATTTCGAGCAAAGATAAGTATGCCATCGACGCGCTTGAAAACAATGTGGCGGCGTATATTCTCAAACCTGTAAACCCAGTGAACTTTTTGAAAGCAGTGTCGAAGGTGCGCAACATGGTGGAAAATACTGCGCAAACCGAAGTTTCGCCTACTTTTTTTATCCGCACCACCGACAACCGTTATGTAAAGATTAATTGGCACGATGTATATTGGCTTGAGGTTAACCGCAATAATATATTTATCAACACTTTCGACGCTTGCTACGAAATTCAATCTACGCTCAAGGATATTTCTACAAAACTGCCCGCTGGACTTTTTTTCAAGACTCACCGCAGTTTTATTGTCAATATCAGCCACATCGAGGTTATTGAGCCCGATTTTATTTTGATGAAAACAAGCAAAAAAGATGTTCAGATACCTCTCTCGCGCAACTATCGACCCGAATTCCTCGCCAAAGTGAATGTGTTGAATAGAGGAGAGTAGTATTTTTTTCTCATTTTGGTGTTGCTTTATTGGTTTATTTTTTGTACATTTGAACTTGTTATTAATTTTTAAAACGAACCGTTATGAAGCAATCAAATAAAAAGACATTCGTGCTTGACACCAACGTGATTCTGCACGATTATCACAGCATTTTTAACTTTGAGGAAAACGACATTGTGATTCCGATTGTGGTGTTGGAAGAGCTCGATAAATTTAAAAAAGGCAACGAAACTATCAACTTGCAGGCTCGTGAGTTTATGCGCGAACTCGACCGCCTGACCGAAATTGGTGTTGACCTTGAAGACGGCATTCCCCTTGGCAAAGACCGCGGCACACTTTATATTATTAATGGCAAACCTTTCAACAAGGCTATGCAGATGGCTTTTTCGGAGCAGATTCCCGACCATAAGATTCTTGCTGTGGCTCTGTGGGAAAAAGAACAGTTCCCCGATAAACACGTTGTGCTTGTATCTCAGGATATTAACCTGCGTATGAAAGCACGTGCGCTAAAAATGGAGGCACAAGATTACAAAACTGGCAAAGTGGCAGACACTGCTCGTATTTTTGACGGAATGCGCACATTACCAAATACTTCTGACGATTTTGTGGGTCGCCTCTATCGCGAAAGTGTAATTACAATGGATAAGAGCGGTCTTGAAAATGATTTTTATGCCAACGAATATTTTATTGTGGGCGACGAAAAATCTAACGTTCTCTGCTTTTACAATCAGAATCTCGGTGTAATAGAGAAAGTTAAGAAATTCCGTGCGTCGGGCATTACGCCACGCAATGCCGAGCAGAGTTTTGCTATGGATGCCCTTATGCGTCCTGATATTCAGTTGATTACCGTAACGGGTAAGGCAGGCACAGGTAAAACCCTTATGGCATTGGCTGCCGCTTTAGAACAGCACAAGAGTTTTGGACAAATTTATCTTTCGCGTCCTGTGGTGGCTCTTGGCGGCAAGGATTTGGGCTATCTGCCCGGTAACGAGAAGCAGAAGATTTCGCCCTATATGCAGCCTTTGTTCGACAACCTCAACGTTATTAAGCACGCTCTCGGGGTAAACAGCAAGGCAAGTCAGAATTTTGACGCAATGATTAAGGAAGAAAAACTGCTGATTACGCCACTTGCTTATATCCGTGGACGAAGCCTATCTAACGTGTTCTTTATTGTGGACGAATCGCAAAACCTTACTCCTCACGAAATTAAGACCATTATCACTCGTGCTGGCGAAGGCACCAAGATGGTTTTTACCGGCGACGTGGAACAAATCGACAGTCCTTTCTTGGATATGCGCTCCAACGGACTTTCGTATCTTGCCGACAAGATGAAAGGGCAGGCGCCGTTTGTGCACATCAACCTTACCCACGGCGAGCGTAGTTCATTGGCCGATCTTGCAAGCCGTCTGTTAGACTAATATTTAAAGGTGTTAAAATGGATTTTGTAACCAACGAGAGATTACAGTTAGCATTTGACTATATAAGTTTCACTGGGCGTAACGTTTTTCTTACTGGAAAGGCGGGCACTGGCAAAACTACTTTTCTTAAACGTTTGCAATCGTTATCGCCTAAGCGGATGATAGTTACATCGCCCACGGGCGTGGCGGCAGTGAATGCGGGAGGAGTAACGCTCCACTCGTTTTTTCAACTGCCGCTTGGTCCGCAAACGCCTGACAGCCAAGCCGAAAACGAGCACAAATATTCTAAAATAAAAATAGACATTATCCGCTCGCTCGAACTGCTTGTGATTGACGAAATTAGTATGGTGCGTGCCGACCTATTAGATTCGGTAGATAAAGTTTTGCGGCGTTTTCGGCGTTCCAAAAAGCCATTTGGAGGGGTTCAACTACTGCTTATCGGCGATATGCAGCAACTTTCGCCTGTGGTACGTCCCGAGGATGAGGAGATTCTAAAACCTTATTACTCAACGTATTATTTCTTTGGAAGTCTTGCTTGGCAAAAAACCTCGTATGTTTGTATCGAACTTAACCAAATATTTCGTCAAACCGACAACGAATATATCTCGATACTCAACGCCATACGCAGCGGTGTGGCAGATCAAAATACATTGCAACGCCTTAATACTCGCTATATACCTAATTATCAGCCCGATAAAGACGATGATGTGGTAACGCTCGTTACCACCAATGCCCAAGCAGAGCGTATCAATTCGCTGCACCTGCTCGAACTCGATACCGACAAGCAAACATTTGACGCTGAGGTAATTGGCGATTTCCCTGAATCGTCGTTTCCTGTGGAAAAGAAGCTTACGCTCAAAGTGGGTAGCGTGGTGATGTTTCTTAAAAACGACACTGGCGAAGAGCGGAAGTTTTTTAACGGAAAAATTGGTCGCATTACAGGTTTCGACCCCGACGGCGTTAAGGTAAAGTGCAAAGATTCTGACGAGGATATTTTTGTAAAACCTATGCGTTGGGAAAACAACAAATACACTATCGACCCAGTTACCAAGGAGATAAAGGAAGAAAACGTGGGCACATTTACCCAAATTCCGTTAAAAACCGCTTGGGCTGTTACTATTCACAAAAGTCAGGGTTTGACATTCGACCGCCTGCTGCTTAATGCCAGCCATAGTTTTGCCCACGGACAGGTTTATGTGGCTCTCAGCCGCTGCCGCACGCTCGAAGGTTTGGTTTTGTTACAACCGTTGAATGCCGCCGATGTGATTAGCGACCCAACTATTCAAAATTTTGCGCAAGACGTTGAAAACAACATACCTACGGACAACGAACTCGCCAACGACCGTCGTGCTTATTTCTTTAATCTTGTGGCAGAATTGTTTGATTTTAGTAAAATTCATGCTGCGGTGCAAACCTTGCAACGTGCTGTTGCCGAGGCAGGTAGTTCGTTTCTTGGCGACAAGTCGCTGTTTGAGGGCGTGGATTCTACCATTTATGCCCAAATGATGACCGTGGCAGAAAAATTCAATGCCGTTATCAACGACAAATATGGTTCTTTGCCCGACCCAGAGCAACTGCCCGAACTTGTGGAGCGCGTTACCAAGGGGTGCGGATATTATCAAGATAAGATGGATGCTTTTTTGAAACCGCTTGCCAACGATTTTGCATTCAACTGCGATGATAAGGCTAAATCAAAGCGCATTGAGGAGGCTTTTGAGGAGTTTAAAAAACTTTATGTGGTAAAATATGGCTGCGTTGAAAAAATTAAAGAAGGATTTTCGATAAAACAATACCTCGACACCAAGGCAAAACTTTCGATGGAAAATGTTTCTGTTAAAACATCGTTAAGCGCTGCAAATAAGACAGTTAAATCGGGTAGTAAAAATCCTACACTCTATAAGGCTCTCGTTGATTGGCGTGCCAATATGTCAGACGAGATAGGTTTAGAGCCTGCCGATATAGTTCCGTATCGTACTTTGCTTGCAATTTCGGATGCTGTTCCTGCTGAATATAAGGAACTTATCAAAATCAAAGGAATGGGCGGCAACAAAGGCAAGGCTTACGGAAAGCATATTTTTGAAATTGTGTACAAATGGCGAGCTGCAAACGGTTTTGCGGTGGATGAAAATTTGTTTCAAAAGTCGCTTTTCGACGCGCTATCTACCGAAGAAAAGACTCTCGCGCTCTTTAACAAAGGCAATACCGCCGAGCAGATAGCCGAGGAGCGTGGTTTAGCGCGTTCCACAGTGTTTGGACATTTGGCTAAGTATGTGGAAGCCGGCGAGATTCCGCCCGAAAAAATCATCGGCAAAGAGGTTTATGTAGAAATCGGCAAGTTTATCGACGACAATCCTCAGTTGCGGGGACTCACCGAAATCCGCACAGGTCTTGGTGAAAAATTTTCTTACGACCAAATACGCATTGCGTTGGCAGGTTTTAAAAACGAAAACTAACTATGAATATCGGATTTTTTGAAAATAAATATCTCCGCGATGGCAAAACCGATTTGTCTGTGATTCAAAACGCAATTGCCCGCAACAAGAATATCCAAATGTGGGTGCTTCCCGAGGCATTCGACACGGGATGCAATGTTTCGCCCGAAACCAATTTTAATGGCAAAAACAATATCGCTCTCTTTGAGCAGTGGGCAACCAAATACAAAACTGCCATTTGCGGAAGTTTTTATATCAAGGATAACGATAAGATATTCAACCGTTTTTGCGCAGTTTTGCCTGATGGAATAAAATATTTTTATGATAAACGCCATCTGTTTGGAAAATTTGAAAAAAAATATGTTTCGCAAGGCTCTGAAATCATTAGTTTTGAATATTTAGGATTAAAATTCCGTCCGATAATATGCTACGATTTGCGTTTCCCTGTATGGTGCAGAAATACAGATAATTACGATGTGCTTTTGTGTGTGTCGCAATGGCCTGTGGAGCGTCTTGGCGACCGTGCTGTGCTATGTAAAGCCCGTGCAATTGAAAATCAGGCATACGTTTTAAACGTTAACGCTCAGGGATTTAGCAAAACAGAAACCCCAGAATACAATCTTGATGTAACCCAAATACGCGGTAGCAAAAGTTGGGTAAAAATCGAAATATCAAAAGATTACATAAACCAAATCCGCTCTGCTAAGAAATATCTTGACGATAAGGATGAATTTTATATAAAGTTATGAAAACAAAAGTATTATTGATAGCATTATGTCTTGGATTATTCCAAAATCTCTATTCGCAAGAATCGAAAGAGGCTGATTATGCGCTTATTACGGCTATAATGCAAAACAAATACGAGGTTGTAGAATTGCTTTTGCCAAAAGTTGCCGGCAAGGTAAACTATTATGATTTTGATGGCTTTACGGCTATGATGTATGCCACCGAACATCTCAACGATTCTATTATTCAACTTTTGCTCGAATTTGGAGCCGACCCTAATCTCGAAAGCGAGGGTAAAAATGTTGTTCCGGCTATTACAAATGTGGTTTTGAGCAATTCGCCCCGCATTTTGGATTTGATGTTGCAATACAATGGCAATCCTAATCTTGTGGATTCGGTAAAGTTTTGCTCGTTACTGCATTACGCTGTTGACAACGGATATTTGGAGTGTGCCGAGGTGTTGCTTTTTCATCGCGCTAATCCCAATTTGGTGAGCACTTTGCACAGAGGTACTTTAAGCAGTTGTCGTCGAAATCCTTTGCAAGTTGCTGTAAGTTACAGCGATACGCTTATGGCTCAATTACTGTTGGATTATGGTGCTAAAGTCAATGCCAAACCCGACAATGTTACCCCACTTTGTGTCGCAATTTCTAAGAATGATTATGCCACAGCAAAATTTCTTTTGAATCACGGTGCGGATGTCAACCTTGCAAGCCAATATGGTGCACCTATCGTATATTCTGCCGTTTACGCCGATAGCAAGATGTCGCAACTGTTGATAGACCACGGAGCAAAACTCGACGCCACCGACTCAAAAGGTAACAATGTTGCCACAATTTCGCATTTATATGCCAAAAAGGATAATCTAAAACTTTTTGAATCCAAGGGTGTTAAAAATGCAAAACTATTAATTCCTTCGGCAGTTACATTATCGTTTGCTAATGAATTTTGCAAAAACGAATATCGTATGGGTTTCCGCTTGGGAGTTTTGGAATAGCATTTTAATACATTGGTTTATTTGGGTGTTTCGTTTCGTCCGTCGTACAAAACTGCGTTTCTTGAACGTGCCGACAAATCGTATTGGCAATTGCGCGAAAAGCGTACTATGATGCATATTGGTTTTGAAAAACGCTTTTCGTTCCGTGCGCAACGCCGTCCCGACATAGGTGCATACGTGGGTTATCAGTTTTCGTATAGCAACGGCAAATACGATGGTTCTATTGATCAAAAGCCTAAAATTCAGGCGTTTCACTCGCCTTCAATTGGATTTTACCAACGTTTTTCGGGTATCGGCATTAGTTCGGGCTATCACTATTATGGATACCAGAACACAATATCCGCACCTAAACATGTGGCTGAAATTACGATGACTATCTATTGCAATTTTAATCGTGCTAAATCGTTGAAAATGTGATTAAATTATGCCCATCTTTTTCATCAAGTAGCTTGCGTTCAAGTTTTTAGAAATGCCGTCTTTGAGCGTGTAATCAAACAGAAGATCGTCGCCTTTGAACGATATTTCAAAACATTTAGTGTCAATGTTTTGCGGATATGAGGATTTCATTTCGCCTATGTCGATGTCGTGGGTGGCAAACACGCCGTAGCAGTTGTATTTGAGGAGTTTTTCTATGAATTTTTGGCTTCCGTCGTGCTTGTCTTTGCTGTTGGTGCCTCGCAGCATTTCGTCTACTATTACAAAGAGTGTTGCACCGCTTTCGAGTTTTGTGATGATTTTTTGAAGGCGTTTTAGTTCAGCAAAAAAGTATGATTCGCTCTCTTGCACGCTGTCGCTTGTGCGTATGCTTGTGAGAATTTCTACTGGCGAAAACTCAAAACTTTCGGCACATACGGCAGCTCCTAATTGACTGAGTATAAGGTTTGTGCCTATTGTGCGCAGGTAGGTGCTCTTGCCCGCCATATTTGCGCCGGTGAGGATGATGAGGTACTTTTGGTCAGAAAAACGGATGTTGTTTCTTACACATTTTTCATTTTGTATTAATGGGTGACCTGCATCTTTGGCATTTAGAATAAATTGATTTTCAGATGGTTTTGGAAAACACCACGATGGATTGTTGAATTTTAGGTTGGCAAGGCTGAACAGAAAATCGTATTCGGCAATAATTTCAAACCAACGTTTTATTTCGTTGCAGTATTTGTGCTCCCAATTCTCAAATTTAGTGTTAATTATAATGTCGTAACTAAATAGACCTTGACCAAAAAGTGCCATTATAAGATTGTGGCGTTGTTCGTAGCGAAGGGCAATGTTAGCAAGTTCGCCTAATGCCTTAGAGATGGTTTTTGATTTGATTTCGTCTGAAAATTTTTGGGGAACGTTGTTGATATTTTCTATAATTCTAAACAGTGAATAATATTTTTTAAAAGCCTTTTCGGTTTTTTCTATTTTATCACTTAACACTTTGGTTTTCTTGCTGTTAAAGCTAAAAATAGAGAGTTGCACAATAAACAAAAACGATGGAATATACATACTCACAATATCGTAAGATGCAAGAATTAATGAAGACAATGTGCCTATAATCAATATTATAGCAATAATCTTCCACAACGGTGAATTTGTAAAGAAATAATCTGCTTTTGATATATCTTCGATATTTTGGTTGTTGATGTCGTCTTTAAAAAGTTTTCCCTCGGCTATAAAGTTTTGACGAGCATCCACTTCGTTTTCAAATAGTAGTGTATTTTGTTGTGTTTCAAGTATTTTGCTGATGTTTTTAGTGGAATTGATAAATCCATCGGCAAGTAGGTGGTAGCCGCCTTTGGTTATTGTATGGTTTACTTTTTGAAAGATAGACTTTTTACCAAAAATATCTAAATCGTATGTATAAGGGTGTGATGGGTCGATAAATTCATCGCCGCCGTCGAAGTCGGAGTTGTCGTTGTCTAAGGCTTTTAGTTCGCTTGCGTTTATATCACGAAGGTTTTTGTTGATGCTCTTTTGGTATTGATATTCAGCGTTTTTCTTTACAAAATATAAGAAGATAATAATTGTTGCAATTATCACCGTAGTCATTATTGCCATTGAATAATTAGCAGAAATAATTGCTAATGCCGTTCCGCCTACAAACGATAATCCTCTGAGTATATTTGTGTTACGCTCTTTTTTGCGGAAAGTTTCGTATTTTTCGGAAAATAAATTCAGCCTTTGGCTGTAAAAATCTTTAAGTTCGGTGTGGTTCATTTTGTTTTTTGGTGCAAAGATAACATAATGGAATCTTTTTTTAGCATATTTAGTTTTAATTGTTTATTTTTGCATACAGAAAACTTTGTAAATTATTTTTTGTGATATGTCGTTGATTTCTAAAATAAAGGCGATGAGTTTGAAAGCAAAGATTTTTTCAGTATTGGGAATTTTGCTTATGGTGGTTTTGCTTACTAATTGCAAACTAATAGGTTATGGCATCACCCAAGGTCTTGGTCAACTTAGAATGGTGAGGAATGCCGTGCCTATCGACACTTTGCTCAACGACCCTTCTTATCCCGATTCGCTTAAACAAAAACTGCTTTTTATCAAAGAGATACGCCAGTTTGCCATCGACAGCATTCATCTCAAGGATTCCGAGAATTACAATGCTGTTTACGACCTCAAAGGTCAGCCAACGGCATACGTGGTGCAGGCTTGCGAAAAGTATGCTATGAAAAAGTACCTATGGAAATTTCCTGTGGTGGGCAAACTGCCTTACAAGGGTTTTTTTGATAAAGCGGATGCCGAAAAAGAGGCTGAACGCCTTCAACAAGAGGGTTACGATACACGTATTGTAAATCCCGGCGGATGGAGCACTATGGGTTGGTTTAATGACCCTATTTTGTCGAGTATGCTTCGCAAAGATGAGGCTAACCTTGCTGAATTGATTATTCACGAACTCACTCACAGCACCATTTTTGTTAAAGACAACAGCGAACTCAACGAGAATATTGCCGACTATGTGGGCGAAAACGGTGCGGTGCTCTACCTTAAATCTAAGTATGGAGCAGAGTCGCCATTGATTACTCGTTACAAAAACTCTATTGAAGATAATCTTACGCTTGCTAATTATTTTTTACAATCTGCCAAAGGTCTCGATTCTCTTTATTGTACCGAGGGTTTTAAAAATCTTCCTGATTCGCTCAAAGATATTGAAAAACAGCGTTTTATTGCGTCAATAATTGATGGTATTGATAGCGTTGGCTTTAAGGCGTTCGACCCCACAAAAATTAAGAAAAATACATTGCGCAATGTAAATAATACTTTTTTTACAGGATATATGACCTATTACAACAAGAAAGATACACTCCGCGACCAATGTGTCAATCAGTTTGGCGGTGATTTCCTCCGTCATCTACAATATCTTAAAGAGGAATATGGCAGGTAGTTTAACAATAAGTTAATGCCTATTGGCTCAACTTTTGTATTATATTTGCGTATTAAAAATTGAATCTATTAATACTGAATTTGAAATTTTAAATTTACGATATGACAGCAAAAGGTAAAATGAATATGCTACTTGGTATTTTTGGCTTGGTGGCAATGGTGATAATTACTCTCACACTTGGTTTTATTATGCAAAACCTTCTCGGCAAAAGCATTGAGCAAAATGTACGGTCTGATTTGAAAGGTTTTACTGGTAAGCAAAACGCTTATAACTATGCTTTTGATAAAATCAACGAGCAGATGCTTAACACCTTGGAAATTCATTTTCAACTAAGAGGAGGGTTGTCTATTACCGATGAAGTTCAGCATATTGGCAATTTTGACACCAAGGTTTGGAAATTCGGTAACAATGTGGTTAACAACAACAACGACCTTATGGTTGCTATAGCCAAGGCAGCATATCCAAATCATCTTTCGGTATATCAAAAAACTTCTCAAGGTTATGTTGTGATTGCCACCACTATCCAAAAAAATGGCAAGTATATCACGGGTTCAAAACTTCAAGACCAAAACGTTATCTCCCTTATCGAAAGCAACACTGTTTTTTATAATCTAACTAATATTGAGGGTGTTGATTATGTGGGAACTTTTAAACCGTTGATGATAAATGGTAAACTTGCCGGTACTATTTTTACTGGTCAGGATCAAAGTACCATTGCTCAAGACGAAAACGCCTTTTCGTCGGCTCAGTTTCTATTAAACGGCTTTTCGCTTTGGACTAAAGATCCTAACTTCGTTTATGTTGCTCCCGACGATAAGCGCGACGAGTGGCAAAAAATGCCTGATGATGTTTATGCCGAAATGTCTAAACACAAGGATGGCGAACTTTATAAGATAAACTTTACTAAAAATGGTATTGATTATGAGATGATTTATCTTTGGAATCAACCGATTTATTCGTATTTGCAGTTTATTTATCCTGTTTCAGATAAATATGCGTCTGCTCCGTCGGCGGTTGTTCCTATGGTAATTGCCGTGCTGATAATTGTTGTTTTGCTGATTATCGCCACCAACCGACTCTTAACCAAGATTATCAATGATGTAGGCGGCGAACCAAAATATGTAAAGGTAACTGTAGACCGTATTGCAAGCGGCGATATGACCGACGCGCACTCACGTGATATTCAAAGCTCTCGCGGTATTCTTAAATCGGTTTACCAGATGGCTGCCAATCTTAAAGGTATTCTCCGTAATATTTACGATGGTGCCAACAATCTTCAAACTTCAAGTTCGGAAATCAACCGCACCACGCAGACTCTTTCGCAAAATGCTAACCAACAGGCAGCTAACGCCGACAGCATTGTTCAGTCAATGGCTCATATTTCTGACGAGATTCGCCACAACGCAGAAGTTTCTAAACAAACTGGCAAGATTACCCGAAAGATGAGAACCGATGTTAACGCCATCAGCAAGGCTCAGGAAGAGAGTTTCAATGCTGTAAAAGATATTTCGGAAAAAATCGACATTATCAACGATATTGCGTTTCAAACCAATATTCTTGCTCTTAATGCCGCTGTGGAGGCTGCCCGAGCTGGCGAACACGGTAAAGGTTTTGCCGTGGTTGCGTCTGAAATCCGCAAACTTGCCGAAAAGAGTAAAAATTCTGCCAACGACATTATTTCTGGTGCTCAAACGAGCGTAAAAGCCACAGCAAAATCAACTGAGCTTATCAACAGCATTCTTCCCGAAATAGATCAATGTGCTTTAATGATAGAGCAAATTGAGTCATCTGCCGATGCCCAAAACTCTACTATTCAGTCTATTGACATAGCGGTTAAGGAACTCAATAATTCTATACAAGGCAACGCCGCTGCAAGCGAAGAACTTGCAGTCAGCGCTGAGGAACTTAACGGACAGGCAGAATTGTTCCGTCAAAATGCCGACGTGTTTAAATTTTAATGGCAGTGGCAACAGTGCTTGTGTTCGTCTTCGTGTTCGTCTTCGTGTTCGTGACAATGACAGTGCTCTTTTCCGCGCAAACGGTTGATAACAAGTGCGTTTATTAATAATGCGATAAGTATTGCTGTAGAGGTCCAGGCTATCCACGAACTGCCTTCTTCGCTGTGTGTGCTGCTTACGAGGTTGGCGGTAAAGTCAATTATGCCATTGAACTGCATAAAATCTATAGCCATACCAAAGAGTATTGAACCTATAATTATGGATGCCAGGTAGATAACGAGGGTCTTTGTGCCCATAACTTTTTTAACAACCAACATCGAAGCCATATTGCAAGCGGGACCTGCCATCAAGAGCACAAGTCCTGCTCCGGGCGTAAGTCCTTTCATTATCAAGGCAACCGCAATGGGAATGCTGCCTGTGGCGCATACATACATCGGAAC
>JAFPYT010000130.1 GCA_017394445.1 Bacteroidales bacterium
TATTATAATCTACAAAAATTTCACCCATAGGTTTGGCTTTGGCAGAGGCTATCTTTGCTACGGTCTTGTTTGGAGCAAGTCCAAATGATATTGGTAGTTTGGTTTCGTTGATGATTCGCATACGCAGATTGTGACTCCATTCCAACACATTGAAATACTTGTCCATACCCGAAAGGTCGATGTAAAACTCGTCGACAGAGGCTTTTTCGTAAAGCGGGGCTTCGGATTCCACAATGTCGGTAACCAATTGAGAATAATGCGAATATATCTTGTGTCCGCTGTAAACCACCACTGCCTGAGGACATAATCGGCGAGCCGTTACCATAGGCATTCCAGAATGTGCGCCAAACTTGCGTGCCTCATAGCTAGCAGTGCTCACCACCGAACGCTCTGAAGTGCCACCACAGAGTACAGGTTTGCCGATAAGTTCGGGATTGAGCAGTCGTTCCACCGAAACGAAAAAAGTATCGAGGTCGATATGCAAGATATAACGCATTGAACTATTGCAGTTTAATAGTTACCGAAGCAGAATTATCGTCGGACTTGATATTAGGGAAAACCTGATATTCGCCCTTGGTAAGTTTATATCCAATGGCATCAGTAGTCTGTTTTTCTGTCCAAAAAGCCTTTTCAGATTTGCCATTTTTTGTAATCCAAAAACCATTGTTGTTGCCAGTTACGGATACTATCGTCATAGTTTTATTAATTTTAACCTTCTGCGAAGATAGTTCGGCATTGCGACCCGGAAAACGCTGCTGAGAACCAGAAATAACAACCTGCTGTGCGGCGGCAGTTGCTATCCAAAGCACAAAAAACGAAATCAACAACAATAGTTTTTTCATAGGCTGCGTTTTTTCATAAGTATCACATTTTCAACGTGATGAGTCTGTGGAAACATATCCACAGGCTGAATCTTTATCACATCGTAGAGTTCGTGAAGGAGAGCCGCATCGCGAGCCTGAGTGGCGGGATTGCAACTTACATAAACGATTTTTTCGGGTGCGGCATTGAGGATAGTCTTCACCACATCGGGATGCATTCCGGCTCGGGGCGGGTCGATAATCATTACATCGGGACTGCCATTTTGATTGATAAAATCCTGAGTAAGAACATCTTTCATATCACCAGCATAAAACGCTGTGTTGCTGATCTTATTGATTTGGCTATTAACCTTGGCATCCTCGATAGCCTCGGCAATGTACTCAATACCAATTACTTTCTTGGCATTGCGAGCTACAAAGTTGGCAATTGTGCCGGTGCCGGTGTAAAGGTCGTAGACGGTTTCTGAACCAGTGAGTGCTGCAAAATCTTTTGCCACACTATATAAATTATATGCCTGCTTTGAGTTGGTCTGATAAAACGACTTGGGTTGAACCTTAAATTTCAGATCTCCAAGCAGTTCGGTGATATGGTCTTTGCCTCGGTAGCAATGCGATTCAAGGTCGGAATAGTCGCTATTGCGTTTTGGATTAATAAAATAATTCATGGATGTAATCTGCGGGAATTGCTCGCAAAGATAATCCATCATTTTTTCGCGTTTTTCGGCAGAACCCTCGTTGAACACCATTATTACCATAACCTCGCCGCTCAACGATGTGCGTATGAGAATGTTGCGAAGGAAACCTACTTGCGATTTAAGATTGAAAAATTCGAGACCATTGTCGATGGCATATTGCTTGGCAGCAAGACGAATTTGATTGGAAGGGTCGTCTTGAAGAAGACATTTTTTAAGGTCTAAAACCTTGTCGAAACGTCCCGGAATGTGGAAACCGAGACCCTGAAGTTGTTTTTCGGAGTCGGGCACTTCCATTTCGTTTTCGGTGAGCCAACGGCACGATGCAAATGTAAATTCAAGTTTGTTGCGATAAAAATATTGCTTTTCTGACGGGAGAATAGCAGAAACCTCAGGAATAGGAATTTTGGCAATATGGGTAAAAGCGTCCTCCACCTGCTGCTGTTTGTACTTGAGTTGCAGATTGTAAGGAAGATTTTGCCAAACGCATCCGCCACAGATACCAAAATGTTGACATTGAGGTTCGGCGCGGTTTTCGGAATATTTTTTAAAGGCAATAGGCTTAGCCTCGCGGAAATTGCGGCTGCGGTGAGTAATCTGAATATCAACCACATCGCCCGGCACCACGCCCTTTACAAAAATCACCATATTATCTATTTTGGCCAAAGCCTTACCCTCGGCTGCCACATTGGTAATCTCTACATCTGTATAAATCTGTCCTGTACGGTTTCGCATTTTTAAAAATTTTGATTAGGAATTTGGCGACAAATTTATAAATTTGCTCCGAAAAATTTTGCAAAAATGACCATAAACTTAAAAGAAAAAGATTTAGAACAGCTCGTAATTATGAGCGACAAGGTGCTGATAAAGCCCAAATACCCTCAGGAGAAGACCGAGAGCGGACTTTACCTGCCACCCAGTGTTATCGACAACGACAA
Source organism: Bacteroidales bacterium (assembly GCA_017394445.1). Classification (GTDB taxonomy): domain Bacteria; phylum Bacteroidota; class Bacteroidia; order Bacteroidales; family UBA3824; genus UBA3824. The sequence continues at coordinate 2,452 of JAFPYT010000130.1, forward strand.
AATTAGTCTCGGATACGTGATTAAAACGGGACCCGGCTACCCAATCCCCGCCACCGACGACTACGACGAACCGTGGAAAAACAAGGAGAAAAAACTGAAATTTATTCCCCTGCAAATGCAGCGCGGCGACCTTGCCGTATATCAACGCACTGGCGCTATTGAAATAAAATTCAACAACGAACAATATTATATAGTGTCGGCAAGCGCAGTGCTGATGGCTGTGAGGGATGAAGGATTGATGCGGATGTGATTTTTTTTCACTTTATTTGCACGTTATATCAATTATTATTATATTCGCATTATTAAAACCTAAAAAATCTTACCACTATGCCCACCGCAGAATTAGACACACCGAAACTCAGGAAACAGGTAATAGACCGTGTTCAGACCCTTGACGCGAGGTCTCTGACCAAATTGCTGTATATTATAGACACCAATAATTTCTTGGATGATGATGACGACGATGATGAAGACGACGTTGTAATCGACCTTGATTTTCCCACGCCGCAGACGCCAGAGGAGGCAAGCCGCGAAATGGACGAAATTGAGGAAGAATTCAGACAGGGTAAGTTTTATACACTGGAAGAAAGTAATGCAAGAATCAACTCATTATTCAAAAAATATGAAGGTCTCAACGTCTAAAAAATTTCAAAAAAGAATAGAAGACTTTTTTGAGTATTGTTTTTTAAACTATGGTAAGGCCATAGCACAAAAGAAACGTGAGGAATATGATTCGATCTTAGTCCGCATCACCAAATTTCCCGAAAGTTACCGCATTGAGCCTTTGCTTAAAAACAAAGACAAGGAATATCGTTCAATAAATTTTGAAAAGGATTTTAAGATAATATATTCAGTGGGCAACGGCGAAATTAGGCTTGAAAATTTGTGGAACACCAAGATAAACCCGAGCAAATTGAAGAAAGATTTATAATCATACATCCACCAACGTAATTTGTCAAAAAAAATACCGGAACTTTCGCAAAACAAAGCATACTACTTGCACCGGTATCCAAGGAGCGGCAAAAGCACTCTGTTTTATTCCGCTTATTTTAGCGGGAAGGGATGAAAATCTGTTCAAAAACTGCTGACATCCGTCATTGTTTTTAAGCTATGGGACGAAGGCGAGGCGGAAACCGTTGCAGCTGCTACGGTCGAAAGGATAGTCCCTGTTACGGGAAGACACGCGACAGTACTGCGGATCGTAGTACCAAAAGCCGCCACGCAACACGCGACAACGTTGATTACTGTTTAGTGATTGTTTTATATCGTTCAAATAATACTCTTTATATGGCAAATCAATTGGTTTGGCCATCGACTCAGGGAAATGGTCATTCCAGTATATATGGTAGTCAGCAGAATAGGACTGAGGATGATACCAATCCAAGCACCATTCTCCAACACAGCCTGACATATCGTAGATACCAAGTTCATTGGCTTTGCGAGAACCTACCGCATTCGGACCAGGGAAGCTAACCACATTCCCTTCAAGCTTATATTGTTTAGCACAATCTGCCACTTCTATCCAACTATTATTACCACTAAAGATATGACGCACAGAATTATTAGCACCACCACGAGCAGCAAACTCCCATTGAGTTTCGGTAGGCAAACTATATTTTTTGCCTACCTGATTCATTTGTAGTATAAATTTATCAGCATCGTCGGCAGAAACATAATTCATCGGACAATCATCCTCCTCGCCGCCAACCCTAAATTTAAACTTATTGTCGTTAATGTTCTCTTCAGTCTTAATGCCATCGTTCTTCATTTCTTCATAAGAAGGAATCTTAATACGTTCACGGCATTTGTTCCACTGCCCTTTGGTAACAGGAAACATTCCGATATAATAATCCTTATCAATAGTTACGTTATGACAAGGAAGTTCATCATTGTCGAATTGATATCCTTCAGATCTGCATTTATTCATTTCTTCATTCGACAGCCCCATATCGAAACAACCTTTTTCTACTTTTACAAGTTTGAATCCAAACTCAGGGTCATAGATGCCGTATGAAGTTTTGACAAAACCTTTGAGTTCGCCTTCGGTTTCGGGAGGGAGAGATGACCAAATGGAGTCGGCTTTTTGGAAATAAACATCACCAACGAACCGATTTTTTCTCAAAAAAGAACTTCTATAATAGGCATTTGCCAAATTCTTTTTACTATAATCATTTAAGTCATAGGCATTCGTTACCTCTTCAAACAAAACTATGGCTTTATCATACATATCTTGCTGCTCAACGAGGGCTACAGTGCTATCGGTAATACGGCAATAAGTGTTTGCCATTATCTCTTTATAATATAAAGGTGCGGTATCATCCGGCACTCCATCAGCAACCGACTGAATCTGTTGATATAATGTCAATAATTTATCTTCCAACTTAACATAATTTGTATCCACGCCGTTGATACAACAATCATAAAATACCTTCACAAAAAACGTTTTTTCTTCATCGTTTAAAAAATTCAACTCCAAATCATTCTTCATCAAAATATCCTTTGCCTTTGAATAATAAAGATTTTCATCACACTCATCATCTAAATCAGCAAGACGCCA
>JAFPYT010000131.1 GCA_017394445.1 Bacteroidales bacterium
CGACTCGCACTTGTCGATGCTCAAACATTGGCGGTAACACCCTCGTTTTTAACTTTCAAAAGTAAAACATAGGCTATTTTTACTTTTGAAAGTTAAAAATCTATATATGTGCCGTTAAAACTTCAAGACGATGGACAATCTTTACAAGACATACGAACGACTTTTGGCGGCGACAAAAAATAAGCTGAACGTAGGGGGAGAACATAGCACTACTTAGCTCTTAGACAAATAGCAAACTCCAGAGAACCGGCCACGATTGTTAAGCGAAAAGGCTTTCCGCGTTATCACAAAGTGCAATCAGCAGATTATCAACGCAATAAACTATTTAATGCAAACGCATCGTTCTACACAAAAATAGAATTTAATCCCTAACTCGTGTAAATAATTGATATACATTTAGATTGTCGTTTTGTTTTAACAAATAAAATTTATATTTTTGTCGCATATTTTTCAAAAAATACTAATTTTTAATACTTAATACAATGAAAAGACTAATGCTCCAATTAGCCATGCTTGTAACAGCATTCTTTATTACTGGCAGCACAATGGCTCAGCCCGGCGCTCCGCAAGTGCAGTCGCCGGTTGTCAACAAAGACAACTCAGTAACTTTCAATTACTTAAACAAAACCGCTCAAAAGGTGGAGGTAGATGTTCAGTTTGCTGGTCGTCACGAAATGAAAAAAGACGACAAAGGCGTGTGGTCTATCACTCTCGGACCTACCACTCCCGACATCTATCCTTATTGCTTTATCGTTGACGGAATGCAGGTTATGGACCCCGTTAACGCCGAATGGTTTCCCAACGAGGGTTTCAAAAACAGCCTTTTGGATATGCGTGGCGACTTTAACCTGCCCCACGCCCTCAAAAACGTTCCCCACGGTAGCGTAGAGTACGTAACTTATTGGTCTGACGCAGCCAACACATTCTGCAACGCCATTGTTTACGTTCCCCCCACATACTACAACGGCAAGGGCGCAAGTTACCCCGTAATGTACCTCATCAGCGGCACCACCGACACCGAAGAGGTATATTTCAAGGTAGGCAAAATGAACCTTATTCTCGACAACCTCATTGCACAGGGCAAAGCCAAAGAGATGATTATCGTTCTCCCCTACGGCAACCCCAACCGTATTGCAGGTCAGGGAGATACACCCGCTATGCAGTTTGATATGTTTGGCAAGGATTTCCTCGATTTCCTTATGCCCTACGTTGAGAAAAACTACCGCACCATCAACAATGCTGCCAACCGTGCTATCGGCGGATTCTCTCGCGGCGGCAATCAGGCTCTCAGCATTGGTCTCAACAATTTGGACAAATTTTCGCACCTCTGCTCTTACAGTTCGTTCACACAGTTGCGCCCCGGTCAGTTAGACGACGCAAAATCGCTCAACTCTAAAATAAAACTCTTCTGGCTTGGCGTTGGTAGCGACGATTTTCTCTACGGCAACGCTCGCGACTTTATGGTAGAGTTAGACAAGCACAACATCAAGAATATGAAGGTGATAACCTCCGACAAACACGGTCACACATGGATGAACGCACGTTATTTCTTAGAGGAATCGCTTCCCCGACTTTTCCAAGCCAACCCCTACAAGGGCGCAAATATGAAGGTAACACTTCCCGAGGCTAAAAAAGATCAGCAATTTACACCCGGCGTAATGGCAAGAATGTTTCCCAAACCTGTGATTTCGCCCGAATATCACAAAGACGGCAGCGTAACATTCCGCCTCAAAGCCGACAATGCTAAGGAAGTAAAACTCGACCTCAACCAACTTATGGGCGGTCAAAACACTATGACCAAAGATGCCGACGGCGTTTGGAGCATCACCATCGCCACCGACCATCCCGACATCTATCCCTACGGCTTTATTGTTGACGGCACCAGCATCAACGACCCCAACAACGCTGACATCTTCCCCAACGAAGGTTTCAAAGGCAGCCTCGTAGACATCCGCACCAAAGAGCCTGGAATGCAGGACATTCAGAAAGTTCCCCACGGCAAGGTTGCCTACCGTTTTTACCACTCCAACAGTCTCGGCATCGACCGTCCGATGTGCGTTTACACTCCCGAAGGCTACAAACCCGACGGCAGCGAGAAACTCCCCGTGCTTTATCTAATTCACGGTATGACAGATACTTACGAAACTTGGTTTAAAGTGGGCAAGATGAACAACATCCTC
>JAFPYT010000132.1 GCA_017394445.1 Bacteroidales bacterium
AACTCACAATCATTGCCTTAGCCGCGCTTTCATTGGCATCGTGCGGAGGTTCGCAAAATCAGAACGGCAGCAATCAAACCGACACCACCAATGTAGAGACGCCACAATGTGACGTCTCTACAACAACACAACGTGTAGAATTAACCCAAGATGTTTTAAAAGACATTTGGCAGCAGGTTCACACAGGTGATGCAATGGACGAGCCCGAATACACCGCCGACTGCATAACTCTCAACCTTGTACCATTCGACGGTATTAGCAGCGCCAAGGTTTTCCGCATCGACGACACCTCGTTTAAAGTGTTCTATATCCACAACGAAGTTCCCTCCAACCCCAACGATTGGCCCGACGGAGCAGAATACTACCTATCAGAATATGTCTACAAAGACGGCAAACTCACCAAAACCACTCTGCAATCAGAATTAGACGGCACCTTCGGCATCAGCGGCGAATTTTTAAACGACACCCTCAAATTCCTCGACGCCGACGACAAAGCTACAATCTTTGTGTGGAGCGGGAAAAAGATGGAGAGGAAGTAAGATAAGCCGTATTGGTCAGTTAAACTATCTCAAACAAATCATCCAGCGTTACATCAAAACGTATTGATTTTGAATATACTCCGTCGGCTAAGCCTTTGGTGGTAATAAATATAGGCTGAATGGCAAATTTATCCGACTTGGTGTATAGTTGGAATGCCTCTGCCCTGTGCATTACTTTTTCGTATTCTGATTTGGTTATCAGATATTTAGATGCAGAATATTTAATTTCGCAAATATTGATAATTCTATCGGCACGTTCCAAAATTAAATCTATTTGAGCATCGGGCAGTCGGCAGGAATAATATTCGCACGACATATAATCTATATGCAACTTTCTCTTAATCTGATTGATATGAGCCATTGCAATTTTTTCAAAACATAATCCGAGCCAAGAATTTATTTCGCTGCTCATCAAGTGGTTGGTAAAAAAATGTGGGTCTACCGAGTTTTTGGTTACAAACCTTAGATAAAACGCCGTATAAAAATCTGTAAGTTGATAAATGCCGTTTTTAGCACTTATCTTGGCGTTTTTTACGTTGTAAAACCTAAGGAAATCGCAGTTTAGTAAGTCGTCGAGTTTGTCGGAAAGGTGTCCGTTGTCTTTGCTGCCGAGTTGTTTAGATATTTCGTCGCGGGTCATTCCCGAAGAGTTTTTTGCGAGAATTTTTATAATATCAATGTAAGAATCGGGCGATGAAAAAAGCGTTTTAAACAATCTTGTAAACTCGCGCCTTAATTCGCCGTCTAACGAAAAAAACAGAGTGTCAATGTTTTGAGCAAGACTGTATTTGCCGTTCAGTAATCCCAAATAGTATGGAATCCCACCCAACACCATATAGGCTTGAAGGTACGACAAATCGTCCCAAATAATATCTTGCGCCACAAGAAACTTTTTGGCTTCGCCCAAGCAAAACGGGTGAAGATGTATTTCGTGAGTAATGCGGTTGTGCAGCCCGCCTTTTGAATCTATTATGTTTTTAATCATCCACGATGTTGCCGAGCCGCATACAATCAGTTTAAAATTATCCTGTTTAGATGCCCAACTATTCCAAAAATACCCCAACGCCTCCACAAGCGCAGAGCCTTTGTAATCAAGGCAAGGCAGTTCGTCGATAAACATTATACACGGTTGATTGTCGGTAATTTTCGCTTGCAACAACTTACGAATTTCAGAAAAAGCATCCATCCAATTCTGTGGCGATTTTTGCGGCGTATATCCGTAATAATCAAAAGCATCTTTAAGGGCGGCAAATTGGACGTTTTTTTTACCATCGATAATCCCTGTAAACGAAAATGCAAAATTGTTTCCAAACAATTGGTCAATAAGGTAGGTTTTCCCTACCCTACGCCGTCCAAAAACAGCAATAAACTCTGATTTAGAGGAGTTTATATACTGTTTCAACAATTCAGTCTCGGTTTCTCTGCCAATAATTTCTGCCATAAAAATTCAAAATATTAATGCCCAAAATTACAAAAAAAATCCATTCCACCAAAAGAAAACGGGCGGAATCGACGATTTTTTTAGCGATTTCGCCCAAATTGATAACAAAACGGGCGGAATCGACGATTTTTCTTTCGATTCCGCCCAACAAGAATGAAATTTAGTTTATAAATCTCGAAAATTTTTTTTTGTTAATAGATAACTTGTAATATCTTTGCACGCAAAAGCAGAAAACAATTTTACACTTTTTAAATTACTAATATTATTTGCAATGAAAAAAAGACACTTACAAACAATTTTGGCGGCATCGCTTATGCTTTGCGTGGGGTGCGCCAACAATGATGGTAAAACTACCACAACAACCCCCACCGCACCGCAGCCTCAGATTATTCAGCCGGGCGAACAAGCACCTTTGGCAGACGTTGGACAGAAGAATTTTGGCGGTTTCCAAAATGGCGACACCACGGGTATGGCAGCCCGTCGCAAGGCTATGATGGAGGCTATGAACAAAATCCGCACTGTGCCGTTCGACTCGCTTGCTATGAGCGACCCGTTTGTCTATCCCGACCCTGAAACCAAGACTTATTACCTCACAAGTTCGGGCGGACGTATGTACAAGAGCAAAGACCTGAAAATGTGGGAAGGTCCTTACAACATCATCGACATCAAGGGCTTGTGGCTCGAAAAGGCAGGTTTTGCAGCCGCCGCCGAAATCCACAAGATTGGCGACTATTACTACTACGCCGGCACGTGGAGCGACCATTCTGACCTCATTCAGCAAGTGCCCCGCCGCTACAATGTGCCTCACAATCAGACATATCTCCTCCGTTCCAAAAACATCGAGGGTCCCTACACTTCGTTTGCCGTTACCCCGGGCTACGACTATCAGCCCCGCGAGTGGGACTGTATCGATGGCACTCTCTATCAGGAGAATGGCAAGACGTATATGATTTTTGTTCACGAATGGACTCAAATCATCGACGGCACAATGGATTACATCGAACTTTCTGCCGACCTCACTCACACCGTTTCTGAGCATCCTGTAACAATGTTCCGCGCATCCGAAGCACCGTATTGCGGCGAGATGAACTCGTTGGGCGAGGCTACATTCGGACTCAAAATGCCGGGTTGGGTAACCGACGGCCCGCAGATGTTCCGCACTCAAACCGGCAAACTCGGTATGCTGTGGTCAACTTGGGGCAAGGATCGTTACTTGCAGGGCATCTGTTATTCCGAATCGGGCACAATCGCCGGACCTTGGGTTCAAGAGCCTGAGCCTTTCCTCGCCAACAATTCGGGACACGGTATGCTTTTCCGCACCTTTGAGGGCAAGTTGATATACATCGTCCACCACGTGGAAAACGACGGCCCCCGCAAACCTCAAATGTGGGAGGCAGACGACAGCGGCGACAAACTCGTTTTGGGCAAAAGGTATATTGTGAAATAAGGATTATTCACCACCATAAAATTGTAGAGACGTCACATTGTGGCGTCTCTA
>JAFPYT010000133.1 GCA_017394445.1 Bacteroidales bacterium
CGTTACCCTCGAAGAAGGCACGGCTTTGGAAGAGGTGATTGTGTCGTCTACACGCGCAGGAATCAAAACTCCTGTGGCGTATAGCAATGTAAATCAAGAAGATATTCAACGTCAAAACTTTGGTCGCGACCTTCCTTTCCTTCTTGCTGCCACACCTTCTATCACTACTACAAGCGACGCTGGCAACGGCGTGGGCTACACCGGCATACGTGTGCGCGGAACAGATCCTTCGCGTATCAACATCACTGCCAACGGAATCCCTGTAAACGATGCCGAAAGTGCTCAGGTTTATTGGGTTAATATGGCAGACTTTGCGTCAAGCACCAAAAGTCTTCAAATTCAGCGCGGCGTAGGAACTTCAACTAATGGTTCAGGTGCATTTGGTGCAACGCTTAATATGCAGACCGAAAGTGTAGGTCAAGATGCATACGCTCAGGTAGATGCAAGTGCTGGTTCGTATGGCACTCACAAAGAAACCGTTCGTTTTAGCAGCGGACTTTTAAAAGACCATTGGGGTGTTCAAGGTCGTGTATCTAACATTCATTCCGACGGTTACTTAGACCGCGCCCGCACCGACCTTCAATCGTATTTTGTTCAGGCAGGTTATTTCTCAGATAAAACTGTGGTTAAATTGGTGAATTTCAGTGGACAAGAGGAAACTTACCACGCTTGGAACTACACTTCTAAATATGAGCAGGAACTCTTCGGTCGCCGCTACAATTCGTGCGGCATTATGGAATACGACGAAAACTACACACCTATAAAATTTTACGACGACCAAATCGACAAGTACAAACAGCAAAACTTTCAACTTTTGTTAGATAAATTCATCAATAAGTTCTTGACTTTCAACGCTGGATTGCATTACACTCACGGCTACGGATACTATCAAGAATACAAAATGGATAAGGAACTCGCTGGATATGGCATTGTGGACGATTGGGATGTAAAATCCGACCTTATCCGCAAAAAAGAGATGGAAAACGATTTCTTCGGCGCTGTTGGCTCGCTCAATTTCGACAACAAAAAAGGGTTAACTGCCACACTCGGAGGCGGTTGGAACAAATACGACGGCGACCATTTTGGTCACGTACTTTGGATAAAATTAAGCGACCAAAATCCCAACTTCAAATATTACGACAACAACGGTCTTAAAATCGACGGAAATATCTATGGCAAGGTCAACTATCAGATAACCAACTTTTTGAGCGCATTTATCGACCTTCAATACCGCCATACAAGCATCAAGATGAACGGTCCGAGCGATGAATATGGCGACAACGGTCCGCTTATTTTTGCCGAAACCCACCGCTACGACTTTTTCAACCCCAAAGGTGGCATTTTTGCCGACATCACCAACCAAGACAAAATTTACGCTTCGGTGGCAGTTGCACACAAAGAACCCACCCGAAACGATTTTGAAGACAACATCGGCGCCGACCTCAAAGCCGAACAACTCAACGACTTTGAAATTGGCTACAAACGCCTTGGAGCAACATTTTCGGCTGGCGTAAACTATTATTATATGTATTACAAAAATCAGTTTGTGCTTACAGGTCAACTCAACGAAATTGGCGAAATGATTGCCTCTAACGACAATTCTGGTCGCAGTTATCGCGCAGGTGTGGAACTTGAAGCCGCCTACAAACCCGTAGATTGGTTTCGTTGGGATGTTAACGCCACATTCAGCCGCAACCGCAACAAGCATTACACCGTAACATTCACCGACCCAGACACTTGGGATTCGTCTGCACCTTACGATATGGGCAGCACTCCCACATCTTTCTCGCCCGAGGTAATTGCCAACAACATTTTCACCTTTACCAAAGGCGGATTTAATGCTTCTATCTTAACGCGATTTGTTGGCAAACAGTATCTAAACAATTATGGCATAGACTATTACCAATACGACGAAAAAGAGTACGCTATGTTTTTAGATAAATTCACCACCACCGATATCGACCTTTCGTACACATTTAAATTCCGTGTGCCTAAGTCGTTAACTCTCGGATTATCAGTTTACAACGTGTTCTCAGCCGAATACGACAACAACGGATGGACATATTGCGAACTCTCCAAAAACGCTAACGGAAGCATCTACGCTTGGAGTACCGACGAATTTGAAGCCGGTTTTGCCCCATCTGCACCGATTAACTTTTTGTTTCACGCAAGCATAAGATTCTAATAATTATTATGTTAGAATATCTCTCAAACAACTGGTTAGAAATCGTCGGCACGATTATAGGCTTTGTGTATCTATGGCAAGAGGTAAAAGCCTCTATATGGCTGTGGCTCACGGGTATAGTTATGCCGGCGATTTATACCGTTGTTTTTTATCAAAGCGGTTTGTATGCCGATTTTGGCATACAAGTTTATTACATAATTGCTGCATTGTACGGTTTCCTTTTTTGGAAATTTGGCAAAAAACAAGACAAACCTCTTCCTATTGTGCATACATCTGTACGTCAAGGAGTTATACTATTTTTGATAACTGTTTTGGTTTTTATTCCAATTTATTTAATTTTGACCAAATTTACCGACAGCACTGTACCTTTCTACGACTCCGCCACCACCGCTCTAAGCATTGTAGCATTGTGGATGTTGGCAAAAAAACACGTGGAGCAATGGTTTGTATGGATTGCCGTAGATGCCGTTAGTTCAGCACTTTACTTCTACAAAGGAATCTATTTCACCGCCGTTCTTTACGCAGTTTACACAGTGGTAGCAATTTACGGTTACAAAAAATGGAACTTAATGGAAAAAACTCAGTACAATGATAACGTTTGATTTTCAACCAGATACAGTTATTCTCGGCGGCGGCACTTACCCGATGCACCCCATTCCGCTTGGCATTTTGCAAAATGCGCCACGTGTGCAATGTTGCGACGGTGCTGCCAAAGAATACATCGCTCGCGGAAACACTCCGTGGCGAATCATCGGCGACGGCGACTCTATGTCTGACGAAATACGTATGCAGTTTGCCGACTGTATCCGAATTATCCCCGAACAGGAGACCAACGACCAGACCAAAAACGTGATGTATGCTCGCAACCACGGCGCAAAACGCATTGCCATAGTAGGCGCAACAGGTCGCCGCGAAGACCACACCATCGGCAATATCAGCCTATTGACCGAATACAACAAAATGGGTCTCGAAGTGCGCATCTACACCGACAACGGAATGTTTGTAATATGCAATGGAACAACCACTTTTGGAGTAAAAACCGGCTCGCAGATTTCTATTTTTAATTGGAAAGCCCACGGTTTTAAAGGCGAAAACCTCCGTTACCCTCTCAGCGATTTTGACGCACTGTGGATGGGCACGCTCAATGAGGCAACAGCCGATACAGTAACTATCTATGCCGAAGGGGTTTATATTGTGTATTTAAACTTTTCCTAAACGTCGGAAAAACCGCCAAGTTACCACGCTACAAAGCACTGCCGAAAGAATATCCGACACCGCCTGACATATCTCCACGCCTGTTATTCCAAAAAAATGCGGCAAAATCAATATCAGCGGAATAAAGAACATTCCCTGACGCGAAATAGAGGTAATGCTTGCCAAAAACCTTTCGCCAGTGGTCTGCAAAAGCATATTTGCCAAAATCACCAATGCGCTAAACGGCATCGAAAAGCAGAGAAAACGCAACGCCGTGCTACCGATTTCTACCACCAAATGGCTCTCTGCCTTAAACAGTCCCACAATCTCCTCGGCAAATATCCAGCACGAGATTGCGCCTGTTACCAAAATGCCGGTGCATACGGCGAGCGAAAAGAAGTAACTTTTGCGCACTCTCGCATAATTGCCCGCGCCGTAGGCAAATCCGCATACAGGCTGGAAACCTTGCCCGAAACCAGCCACAAGTGAACCCACAAGCCAGTTTACACGTCCCACAACCGACATAGCCGCCACAGCCGCGTCGCCGTAAACACCTCCTGCACGGTTGAGTAGGATAGTGGCTGCGGCACTGCATCCTTGGCGGAAAAGCGAAGGTAGCCCTGTGGTAAGTATCAGTGTATAAGTGGATAACTGTTTTGAAATATATTCCTTACCCAAACGCAGCATACTATTTTTGCCCAAAAGCGCAAAGAGCATTACTCCGGCACTAATCACTTGACACAGCACCGTAGAGAGAGCCGCGCCCGAAATGCCCATATTAAATGTAAAGATAAATATCGGGTCGAGAAAAATATTCAGCACTGCGCCCGACACTATGCCCGTCATTGCAAAAAACGATTTGCCCTGCGCACGTAGCAAGTTGTTGAATACAAACGAACAGCACGAAAACGGCGCACCCCAAAATATTATCACCGAATACTCTTTGGCGTATGGCAAAATGGTAGGAGTGGAGCCGAGACTTTCCATTATACCACGGTTAAACAACAGTCCCACAGCGGTTAACAACAATCCCGCGATAATAGCAGAAAGCGTTGCCGAACTTGCCACCACGTCGGCGTTGCGGTTTTTTCTCTGACCCAAAAAACGCGAAATATTGCTTCCCGCGCCCATTCCAATCCAGAAACCCACAGCCTGAATCATAGCCACCACAGGCAGGCACACGCCCGTTGCACCCGTTGCGCTATCGCCAAGACGAGAAACAAACCAAGTGTCGGCGGTGTTGTAAATCGCCGAAGTCATCATACTCAGCACCGTAGGCCACGCCAAGGAGGGTATCAGCCTCGACACGGGGGTGAGCATCATCTTTTGGTATTGCTGTTCTTGTGTGTCTGCCATAATTGCTTGCAAATTTAAAAAAAATTGTGCCGTTGAAATATTTTTACATATATTTGCCCCGAAAAAAATTTTTTTTTAATTTTAAAATATAACGACAATGAAAAAACTTCTAACAATCGTTGCCCTCATGGTATTGGGCGCAACAACCTCATTCGCACAACTCGGTCTCCGTGCAGGAGTAAACTTTGACAACATTGGCAAAGATGTCAAAGACGAATTAAAAGTTGAAAACAAAACAGGTTTTCACGTTGGTGCAGTATACAACATCGACCTAATTGGTTCGTTTGCCATCGAACCCGGCTTGTATTTCTCGCAAAAGGGTTTCAAACTCAACGACGATGATGCCAACATGAACTACCTTGAAGTTCCCGTTAATGTTAAATTCAAATTGCTCGACCTCTCTGTTCTTGGTCTTGACGCTCATCTTGGACCTTTCGCTGCTCTCGGTCTTGGTGGAAAATGGAAAAGCGACAATGAAGAAATCAAGATTTTTGATCCAGACGAAGGCGATTTCAACAGATTCGATTTTGGATTGCAAATGGGTGTAGGCGCAGTTATCCTCAACAAAATTTACGCAGGTATCAACTACGACATGAGTCTTACCAAAGTTAACGAAGATGAAGGTATCAAAAAAGACAACCTCAAAGAGAAAAACCACGTTTGGATGATTTCTGTTGGTCTTAATTTCTAAACAATAATAATAGATAAATGAAAAAATTATTAGCACTTTTTGCAGTAATTGCAATAACTATTTCCGCAGCCTCGGCACAAGATGTTTGCCTTCGCGCAGGAATGAACCTTGCCAACCATATCGGTGATGTTGGTTCATACAACAAGGTAAAAGTTGGTCTTAATATCGGAGCCACAGTTGATTTTGAATTAGTTGACGATTTTTATATTCGTCCCGGTTTGCTTTTCTCTATGAAAGGATGCCGTTCGAATGTTGGCGAAGATATATTTGTAAATCAAAACTATATCGAAGTTCCTGTATTTTTTGCTTACAAATTAGACCTCAATGGCGATTTAGGTCTTGATTTTCAAACAGGTCCTTATTTCGCACTTGGCGCATTTGGCAAAACCAAAAACAAAAGTAACAAAACTGATTGGAAATCATTCAAACACGATGGCAACGACGGAATCCATCGTTTCGACTTTGGTTGGAATTTCGGTGTTGGTTTAGATGTAGACCAATTCTATTTCGGCCTTGGATACGAATTTGGTTTCTTGAAACTCCACGATGCTGACAATTGGAAACAGAAAAACGGCTGTTTCATGTTCAACTTCGGTTATTACTTGTAATAAGTAAAATCACTTCTCTACATAACGCCCTGACAGCAATGTCCTTGTCAGGGCTTTTTTTTAAATAAACAACTACTAACCACAAAAAACTACCTAATGAAAAGACTACTATCAACTATCGCTATCATTATAGCATTTTCGGTGGCAAATGCCCAAGATACTCACGACATTATCTGCCTCCGCACCGGCTGCAATCTAGCCCGACACATCGATGATGCCAAAACTTCTTCAAAAATAAAATTGGGCATCAATGCCGGACTCACAGTAGATTTTGAAATCTTCAACAATTTTTTTGCACGCCCCGGCATTATGTTTAGCATGAAGGGCGCTCGCTACGACAACTACGACCAAGTAGAAAACCTCAACTATTTTGAACTCCCACTTTTGGTGGCTTACAAAATCAACATCACCAACTATCTTGTGGCAGACCTTCAAACAGGTCCTTACCTTGCCGGTGGTGCTTTTGGAATGGTTAAACGCCACGAACCTAAATATTTTGAATATAGGGCTTTTAAACGTTACAACAATGATGAATACCGCCGTTTTGATATCGGATGGAATTTTGGCGTAGGCGTAATTCTTAAAAAACACTATTATTTCGGCTTTGGCTACGACCTTGGATTCCGCCTTTTGCACGAACCCGACTATATGACTTGGCATCAAAAAAACGGCTGCTCTATGATCAATATCGGATACTATTTCTTATAAATCAACATTTTAAAATTTCAAACAATGAAAAAACTAACATTAATTATTGCTACTGCGGCATTAGCAGTTTCCACCGCCACGGCTCAAGATTTTGGCATAAGGGCGGGTGCAAACATTGCCAAATGGAATGGCGATGCAAGTGAATGGGTTGACCAACGCACTGGATTCAATGTCGGCATTATTGCAGACCTTAATTTTTACAAAGATTTCTATTTCCGCCCCGGCGTAATGTACTCTCAAAAAGGCGGACGTTATTGGAACGATGTTTATACAGAGTTTGGCGTTAAAGAAGGTCACGACTTTTTCTATAATCAAAACTACCTCGAATTTCCTCTCTGCGTGGTATACAAACGCAAGATGAGCGACAACGTAAAAATAGATTTTCAAACAGGAGCGTACATAGCATTCGGCATTCACGGCAAAACCAAAGTGGAATACAAAAAAACACCAGAGCATAACTTTGAATACGATATGTTTCGCAAATGCGGCGAAGATATGATTGGCACACAAGCCAAGCGTTTCGATTTTGGATGGAATTTTGCCCTCGGCGTTAATTACAAAAAATACTACCTCGGGGTGGGCTACGATATTGGTTTGATACCAATTCACGATTGTGCCGATTTTATGTTAGTAAAACACTGGTCACCTCACAATGGCTGTGTAATGATCAACTTAGGTTACTATTTCTTATCTTTATAATCTTAAAAAAACTATCTCACAATGAAAAAAATAATAGCACTGTTTGTACTTGTAACGCTTTCATTGTCAACATTTTCGCAAACAAAAGACCTATGTGCTCGCGGAGGGTTTAATTTAGCCAAACATCGTGGCGATGTATATCCTCACAATGCATCAAAATGCGGCGTAAACTTCGGATTTACATACGACTTTGAACTATTTAACAATCTCTATTTTCGTCCCGGATTGTATTTTACTATGAAAGGCACTCGCGACAAAATTAAGCACGACAATAATTCGCCTTGGATAAAACGCTACCTCAACCAGAATGAGATAGAGTTCCCTCTTTTAATTGCCTATAAGATAAAGATTAACAGTACATATACTATTGATTTTCAAGCGGGGCCATATTGCGGTATCGGGTTCTGCGGTCACCAAAAACATCGCCCCGGCAGTTTCAAACAACGATTTTTTCAACGTCACAACGACGGAGTGGATCAAAATGGTTCTGTTCAATATTTCAAACGTCTTGACATAGGCGTTAATTTTGGCGCAGGTATAGATATATCAAGGCTTTGCGTTGGTGTTGCCTACGAACTCGGGTTCTTAAATATTGGAGATTTTAAAGAGCGAGTTATCAAACCCAACTGCCTGATGATCAACTTAGGATATTATCTATAGCTTGATAATGTTGTTGCGGATAGCGTATTTAATAAGGTCAACGCTGCTCTTGAGGTTGAGTTTCTGCATAATGTGATTTTTGTGGGTCTCAACCGTGCGCACGCTTATAAATAGCTGGTCGGCAATCTCTTGGTTGCTTTGTCCCTCGCCCCAAAGTTTGAGGATTTCAATCTGACGGCTGCTAAGGCGTTGCGAATCGTCGTCGTATTCATCATTTTCGTCGGCATCGGCACCAACGGTTCCAATAAAGCGTTTCAACAGAATATGCGTAATAGATTCGCTGTAATAGTCGTGACCGCCGCGTATTGTGTAGATAGCCTGCAAGAGGTCTGCTGCGTCGGAATCTATCGACAAAAAGCCCTTAGCACCTGATTTAATGGTTTTTGCAACAATGTCGTCTTTTTTTGCGTCGCTCATTACGAGAATCGCTGTTTTGGGAAACTTCATCTTTAGCGAAATAATTAGGTCCACATCGTTGTGCGAAATATCAGCGAAATAGAGAATCAGCACATTGACAATCCTGTTTGCCATTTTTTGCATCAAGGAGTCTTTGTCGTAGGCGGTGAATACCGGCTTGATTTCGCTGCTCTGTTGCAGATAGTTTTCGATGCACTGCAAAATCAGTTTGTGTTGGTGGTAGATGGCGACGTTTATCATATTCTTTAATTTTTTATTTTTCACAAAGTAAAAAAAAAAAATGGAGAAAATAGATACATAGTTTCAAAAATTACGTTAATAACTTATATTTGCAAAGCGTCTTTTTCTAAAAAAAAGCGTTTTGTAGTACCTTAGAGGTATATATATTTATATTATCAATGTTGTATATTTAATTTATAAAATATGAAAAAATATCTACACTTTCTAATATTAGCTATAATAGCGATTGGCGCCGGATGCATAGAAGATAAAGAACTCGAACCTCCGCAAATGACTATTAGTTACGATCCTACGGAATATATCACCTTTTCGTGGCGCGAACCAGCTGTGCTTAACGTTAAAATTCAAAGCGAAGAAGATATCGAAAAATTTACAATGACAAGCAAACCAGCGTATTGGACTAAGGATTCGGTATTCCCTCCGTTTACACACTATGCCAACTTTGATTTGCATCTTTCGCTTCAACAAGGCTACGTGGTAGAAGATTCTACCGTACAGCTCACATTTAGAGCATATTGCAACGGATTATGCGAAGAACAGTTTCGCAAACTTAAATACGAATTTCATTATCCCGCCATCGATTCGTTTGATGTAGAAATGTGTCCCGACCCAATCAGCGGCAACTGTCTGCTCAGCATCGACGACAAAGAGGCATTTAAATACACCGAATACCGCAACCGAAAATTCGACCTTGTGTTAGTAAAAGATACCCGCAAACTATATCAAAAAGTGGGTACTGCATTTGCAAGTCCAAATTCAGAGTTTTACCTATACGAATATTTTAAAGACAAAGTGCCTGATTTTGAATACAATGCAGACCTTTCAAATCTTCCATTCAACGAAACCCGAACAGGAACAACATCTGGTGAAAAATATGTTCGACTAACATGGGATCAACTTTCGCCAGAAATAATTGATGATGAAAACGGTTTTGTATTACGCTACCTCAATGGCGAAGACGAAAACTACGGATATGGTATTGATAATATCGAAATATCAACATTCTACAAGCTGAAACTCAACAACGGGAAAAAAGCTATGCTCAGAGTGATGGAAATTATCGACAACCCTTATCCTACTGTTAAGATAAGGGTATACTATCAAAAAGATTAAGCCTTACGGTAATAATACCTACCCATATCTTGAGTAATATCACCAAACTGAATAGCCCGCGCCGGACATCTGTGTATGCACGAAAGGCATTTAACGCAGTGTCCGAGCCATTTTGGGCGGTTGTTTTCCATAACGATATTCTTTTCGGGACATTTTTTGGCACATAATCCGCAACCTGTACAGCCATCTTCGGCAAAAAATTTCTTATCTCCCATGGTAAACGCCATAAAAAGAGGATAGAGGATTCTACCTTTGAGAAACGGCTTTTTGCCACGCACATAATGCTTGTAATCACTTCCCGATTTAATTGCCTCGGCGATACGCTCTATTTCAGGTTCGGCGTTTTGTAGTTTTTGATCGGCAAGCACTTTGTCGTCGGTTCCAAAACCTTTCATAACAATGTATGTATTAGGCATTTGCACCGAATATACTTTACTACAAACAATATTATTATATTTTTTAAGCAACTCTGCCACTTGTTTGTCGGCTGTGCCACACGTATCTCCACAAGTAACTACGCAAAAAACTTTCTGATTATCAAAACCTTTGAAACGGCAATTTTTTAAAAACCGAGCCATAGGTTTCGCCAATCCCCACGAATGTACGGGGCAGACAATGCCAAGATAATTACCCTCGAGGTCAATATCCACACCTTTATATATAGTATCGTAATAATCTGCTATATTTTTAACATTTTCGCCGAGCAAATCTGCCAAACGGTGGGCAACATGCTCCGAATTTCCTGTACCTGTAAAATAGAATATCATTTTATCGCTTTTGAAATAGTGCACAAAAATAACCAATTCGTGCGATTTTTATATAATTTGCTGTAAATTTTGTTTTTTTGTTTATATTCGCACAAAATTAAACTTACAAAAATGGAAAAAATAGCAGTGTTCCCCGGCTCGTTCGACCCTCTTACTGTAGGTCACGAATCACTAATACTCAGAGGATTAGAAATATTCGACAAAATAATTGTAGCCGTAGGTATCAACAACGGCAAGCGCGGATTCCTGCCCGTAGAAAAACGTCTCGAACTCATCAAGTCGGTTTTCGCAGGTCGCGACCGCATTATTGTTAAAACCTACAGCAATCTTACCGTAGATTTCTGTATCGAAAACAATGCCACGCACATTCTCAGAGGTCTGCGCACCTCTGCCGATTTTGAATACGA
>JAFPYT010000134.1 GCA_017394445.1 Bacteroidales bacterium
ATTTTTAGATATTCGTCTTTTGTAAGGATGTATTCTGCCGATGAGTACTTTATCTCACAGACATTCACCACTTTGTCGGCTCGATTGATAAGAAGGTCGATTTGAACATTGTTGTCGGGTTTCTTGCTGCGCCACGAATAATTTTCGGAGTAGATTCCGGCGATGCCTATTGCAGATTTCAACTGTTGGATATGAGCCGCCACAACACGTTCAAACGCCAAGCCAAGCCAAGTGTTGATGGCTGGTTTGCCTATATTGCGTTGAAAATAATCGCGCCCCACAGTGGCTTTTTCTTTGAATGTGAAATAAAAAATGGTGTAGAAATCGGTGAGTTGGTAATAGCACGACGAGTTTTTGAGGTTGCCGTTGCGTCCGGTAGTGTAGTATTTACGTATAAAGTCGCAGGTTTCCAAGTTGTTGAGTATTTTTGTAAGATGTCCGTTGTCGATGGTTTTGATTCCGTCGGCAATCTCTTTGCGACTCATACCCGATTTTTTCTCCGACAAGTATTTCATTACCTGAATGTAAGGCAGTGGTTGGCGGAAAAGTGCGGCAAACATTTGGTTGAATTCGTTTTGCAGCACTCCGTTGTTGAAAAACAGCCTGTCGATAGCCTGTGCGTAACTTTCGCCCTTTCGAAAATATCCCAAATAGTATGGCACGCCGCCAAACGCCATATATATTTGCAGCACCATCAGGTCGGAATAGCCAAATCCTTGTGCGCTGAAAAACTCCTTGGTTTCGCCAAGAGTAAACTCCCGCAGGTGTATTTGATGCGTTAGACGGTTGTATAATCCTGATTTATTGTTGATTATATTATCAGTCATCCACGATGTAGCCGAGCCGCATATTATCAGCATTATGTTGTCGTGCCAATTGGCCCAAGTGTTCCAAAAATTGGCGAATGCCCTAAGGAAGCCTGATTTCTGAGTTTCAAAGCACGGAAGTTCGTCGAAAAATAATACTGCGCGTTTCTTGGTATGGTTTACTATCGGTTCCAAGAGTTTTTTCAGTTCCTCAAAAGCCTCTATCCAATTGCCTGGGATGCCGCCTTGGTAGCCCAATTTGCGCATAGAGGATACAAACAGGAGCATCTGTTCTTGCGGAGTGCCGTTGATTGCGCCAGACACCTCGAAGGCAAAATTGTTGTTGAAATACTGCCTTATAAGATATGTCTTTCCTATTCTGCGGCGACCGTAAACCGCTATAAATTCGGCTTTTGACGATTTGGTGTAACTATCCAAGTCGGCCATTTCTGATTTTCTTCCAACAATTTTGACCATAGCGTTTTTATTAGTTTTAACAATGCAAATATACTTACATTAACCCTAAAAAACAAAAATTACTGGGCGAAAATTGCAAAAAAAATGCGTTTTTCGCCCAAAAATAAATTATTATCGGGCGAAAAACGTAAAAATTTTACGTTTTTCGCCCGAATTAAGGTTAAGTTATTGATAATCAGTATCGCATTTATCCCACCCTTTTAATATCGGCACCAAGGTCGCGGAGGCGTTGGTCGAAGTTTTCATATCCACGGTCGATTTGCTCGATGTTGTGGATAATGCTTTTGCCGTTGGCGGAGAGGGCGGCGATGAGAAGGGCTACGCCGGCACGGATGTCGGGCGAGGACATCACTATCGGACGGAGCGAAAATTTGTGGTCGTTGCCAATTACGGTGGCGCGGTGAGGGTCGCAAAGTATTATCTGCGCTCCCATATCTATCAGACTATCAACGAAAAAGAGACGCGATTCAAACATTTTTTGATGTATCAAAACGCTTCCTTTGGCTTGCGTTGCCACCACAAGAAGCACGCTAATAAGGTCGGGAGTGAGTCCGGGCCAAGGTGCGTCGGCTATGGTGAGAATACTGCCGTCGATGTAAGATTCTATTTCGTAATGGTCTTGACTTGGCACAATGATGTCGTCGTCTTTAAAAACGAGTTTGATGCCGAGTTTTTTAAATGCGTTGGGAATTATGCCAAGGTGCTCGCGATGAACGTTTTTGATGATGATTTGCGAACCCGTCATTGCGGCGAGACCTATAAAACTGCCAATCTCAATCATATCGGGCAGGCAGGTGTGGCGGCATCCGTGGAGCGATGATACTCCATTGATTTTCAAAAGGTTGCTACCAATACCCGAAATCTGTGCGCCCATATTGTTGAGCATTGTGCAAAGTTGGCAGATGTAGGGCTCGCAGGCAGCGTTGAAAATAGTGGTTTCGCCTTTGGCAAGTACAGAAGCCATTATGATGTTGGCCGTACCCGTTACCGAAGCCTCTTCCAAAAGGATGTAAGTGCCTTTGAGGTTTTTGCCGTTGATGGTGTACGACGATGAAGATGTGTCGAAATCAAACTCTGCACCGAGTTTTTTTAATCCAATAAAATGAGTGTCCAAGTGGCGGCGGCCAATCTTATCGCCTCCTGGTTTGGGCATATAGCAATATCCAAAACGTGCCAACAGCGGACCAATTATAAGCACCGAACCACGAAACCGTGCGCTTTTGGTAATAAACGACTCTTTTTTGAGGTATTCAAGATTGAGATTTTTGGCGTTGAAAATATATTTTCCTTTTTCGGGATGCTGCACCTCCACGCCGAGGTCTTCCAAAAGGGCAATAACATTAAACACATCCGAAATTTCGGGTATGTTGCTGATAGTTACCGTTTCGGAGGTCAACAGCGAAGCGCAAATTACTTCCAAAGCCTCGTTTTTTGCGCCCTGCGGATACACTGTTCCAGAAAGTTTTTTACCGCCGGTGATTTCGTAAGATGCCATAAGTCAAGTGGTTATTAGAATTGCTGCTTGTTGCGGTTTTTATTTTTGTTTTTCTTTTTGCCGTTGTTGTTGTTGAAGTTGCCGGGCTTAAACACATTGCCGTTAACGCCGTTGGTAATAGGTGCGGGATTGTTGCCACGGTCGTTGTTGACATTGCCGTTGACGTTGTTTTTGGGCTTGTTGTTATTGTTGATAAAGCCGCTGCTATCGATAAGTTTGCCGATATTTTCCTGCACCTCCAACTTGCCGTGCGAAATATCTTTGAGAATGTGAAAAATATCCTCATCGCTCATATCCTTACCCCATAGGAGGTTAGTTTTTTTGATATGATTAGAAATAGTGCGGTTGAGTTCGTTGCGGCGGGCGGGGTCTTTTATGGA
The DNA here is from genome assembly GCA_017394445.1 of Bacteroidales bacterium. Classification (GTDB taxonomy): domain Bacteria; phylum Bacteroidota; class Bacteroidia; order Bacteroidales; family UBA3824; genus UBA3824. Next base: position 3,159 of record JAFPYT010000134.1, read on the forward strand.
AACAGCCTTTTTGATAAGTTTTTCGATAATGCGGCCATATTCTGGATACATAAGTTCACCGCCATTGTATTCAAGTTTGGCAGGTTTAGAGTCTACGTCGTCTTTTTTGGGCGCAGGATATGGCGATTTGATATTAAGGCGATAATCTGCCATAATTGCAAGGTGATCCCAAAGTTTGTGTTTAAAATCGGGAATATCCCTCAAATGTGGGTTCATGTTACCCATTATTTGTATAATAGCCTTAACCGTGCGGTCGAGTTCTTCGGGATCCTCAATTGTTGTGGCATAGTCGATTAGTAACTGAATATTGCGTCCGTATTCGGGACACGCGAGTTTTTTTCTGCCTGTGTTATAGTCCATAAAAAATAAAAAATGATTTTGCGCAAAGGTATGAAATATTTTTATATAAAATCAAACCAAATCGATATTCTTTAATTTTGATTCGATTTCTTCTATTGTAGGGATAGTTCCTTCCACTTTTTCGGGATAAAATTTTTCTAAATCAAATTCAGATATGCTGATAGGCTGACTACTTGATTCAAGAGCGTATTGAGCCTGCACACGGTCTTTCTCCTTGCAAATTAATAGTCCAATTGTAGGATTGTCGCGACCCTCACGACGGAGAATATGGTTGCAAGCCACCACATATCCACCCAACTGTCCTATGTCGGCAAACTCAAACTTACCTATCTTCACTTCAATAACCACATAGCACGATAAGTTGAGATTGTAGAAAAGCAAGTCGATAAAATTCTCTCTTTCACCCACTTGAATGCGATATTCCTTTCCAACGTAGGCAAATCCTGTACCCAATTCAATCAAAAAATTGGTGATATTGTTGAGCAATGATTCTTTAAGCAAACGCTCATTGTACTTGCCTGTTACGCCCGTAAAAGCAAAATTATAGGGGTCTTTGGTGAGTTCCTGAGCAAGATCGCTAGTTTCGTCGGGCAATGTGCGTTTAAAATTGGTAATAGCCTTCCCTTGACGTTCGTACAAATCGGTAGAAATAAAATTCAACAGCACATCTCTACTCCAACCGTTTTCAACTGTCTGACGGACAAAGAAAAGTGCTTTTTGAGGAAAATCAAGAAACTTGTCGATTAGATAACGATGATGACCCCACGGAACCGAAACCAAATCGTTTTTAATTTTCTCCACAACTTGTGGAGTAAATTGCTCAACAACTTGTTGTGTAAATTGCTCCCCAACTTGTGGAGTAATTTCGGTGTATGGTTGGTACAACAGATAAAAGTTCTTCATATACAGAAGATTAGTCTGCGAAAAACAAGTAGCATCAGGATTCTCGGCTTTGAGGTCGCGGCTAAGGCATTTCATAAAACCACTACCCCATTTACTCTCGGCTTTTTTTACCACAATATCACGTCCGAGTTCCCAATAGAAACGCAACATCTGTTCGTTAACCTTGATAGCCGCCTTTATTTGGCTACGACGGTAACGCGACCCAAGTTCTTTGATCCATTGTATATAATCACTATCTAATATGTTAATCGGCTTTACCATAGTACCAATTTCTTAATCTGATTTTTTTAGGTTTGCAAACTTAGCCAGCAACTTTTTGCGGCCGGCGCTCATAAAGTCAATTACATATTGGGTGTCGGCACCGCTGTTTTCAACGCTCACAATTTTTCCACGGCCAAATTTAGGATGCTCTACCAACACTCCTGCGGCAAAATCCGAAGTGTCTGCCTTTTTGAAAGTGGCAAACGAACGCGGAATTTTTTTGAATCCGGCAGGCGGCGCGTCGGCAAAAGATTTTTCAGTAACACCCTTGGCGGCTTGGTCGTTTTGGTAAAATGTTTTGCGGAAACGACCTGCGTAGGCTGTGTCAGACGAGGCTTCAAACATTGATTCCCCTCCTACTCCAAAATCAAGATAGCGCGTGTCGATTTCGCGGATAAAACGGCTTGGCGTTGCGGGAGTTAACTGTCCCCATTTATAACGCATTCGGGTGTAAGATATTGTAAGGCATTTTTCGGCACGGGTAACAGCCACGTAAAAAAGTCGTCGTTCTTCTTCAAGGTCGGTAATGCTCATCACCGATTTTGCCGACGGGAAAAGTCCCTCCTCAACGCCGGTGAGATACACATTGCGAAACTCCAACCCCTTGGCAGAGTGGATAGTAAGCAACGAAACTTTGTTCATATCTTCGTCTTCGCCCTCATCGCCGGTCATAAGCGAAACCTCTTCGAGATAGTCGGCAATGGAGACGGGATATTCAGTTTCGGGATTTTGTTTGGCAAGTTTACCACGAGCCTCCACCCACGCCTTTATACCGTTGAGAAGTTCCTGAATATTTTCGTAACGGCTCTGACCCTCAACGGTTTTGTCGGCAAAAAGGTCTGCCAACATTCCACTTGTAGAGGCACATTGCATTGCTATTTTGTAGGCATCGCAATCAGGTTTTTGACTATCCAACTTAAATTGATAAATCATTTTCATAAAACACGCCAAAGCATTCACAGTGCGAGCCGAAATACTTGGGTCTAACTGAGTTATCTGCGCCACAGTGTTCCAAATGCTCAATCCGCGTTGCGTGGCAATTTGCGAAATTTTGTCCATAGTGGTGTCGCCAATTCCGCGCTTGGGATAGTTAACAATGCGTTTAAATGCCTCATCATCATTGCCGTTGACAAGCAAACGAAGGTAAGCAATAAGGTCTTTAATCTCTTTGCGTTGGTAAAACGACATTCCGCCGTAAATTTTGTAAGGAATTGACCGTTTGCGAAGGCTTTCCTCTAAAATTCTCGACTGCGCATTGGTTCGGTAAAGAAGGGCAAAGTCGCTGTAATTCAATCCGTCACGATTGA
>JAFPYT010000135.1 GCA_017394445.1 Bacteroidales bacterium
GTTTTTGAAGCACGACCCTATAATCCGGAAAGTAGCGACACAATAATGTTCCAGCATAATACCTTATGCCCAACAGAAGATTTTCAATATTTTGAAAGATTTGTCGTTAACAGACTTCTTTTTGTATCTAAATGAATGGATGTTCAGCTAACCGAACTATAACGCAAATAACTAAAACATAAATAGTTATGAAAAAAAGTATTTTTATTGATAGCGATGGCGGTCTTTGGAGTGGCCGCCGCATACGCACAGCAACAGTATCAGCCTGTTCCTTTCCCCACCGGCAGGGCTTATTGGTGCGAACGATACGATTCGGTAGGGAATAGAAATGGAATGCTGGACTATTTCCACATCCGTAACACATTCTTCTTAAATGGTGAAGACACTATAATATCTGGTATATTTCACAAAAAACTGTTTTTCTCCTATAATGGAGACACAGCCAACGCAATTTTTTATGGGGGCCTTTACGAAGACAGTTTGCGACGTGTTTGGTATAGTGGGGAAATACCGCCCCATGGCGAAGATGTTCACGTTATCAGTTCAAACAATTATTCCTGCATGCTTTACGACTTTTCTCTAAAAGTCGGAGACACTATCGACCGTGAAATAATGACAAATACCGATGCCCAAGTCGTTTCCCTCATCGACACCATCGATATAGGGGGAGTTCTACGCAAAAGAATCCATTTTGAAAATATGGACTTTACTTGGATAGAAGGTATCGGTTCTTCTTTCGGGCTGTTGTATTACAATGGAGAGACACCTACTTGTGACATGTGTCCCAACAATGTGCTTCTCTGCAATATTCAAAACGGGACATTGGTTTATCATTTGAATAATTTGGAAAATAGTGAGTGCTTTTCAACAAACGCTACCATCTCCCCCGAATCCGCCCCCCGCATTGCCGCCTATCCCAACCCCGCCAACGAGCGCGTAACATTGGAGTTCGGCGAGGCGCAGTTCCACACTCTGAGGCTGGTAAACGCCGCCGGCTACACTGTGCTGCAACTCTCCCTCACAGGCCACGAGCCGCAACTCACGCTTCAGCTTAAAGGTATGCCCAAAGGCATCTACTCCTGCATACTCTCCGGCAAGGACGGCACGGCAACGCAGAAAATAGTGGTGGAATAGATTGGAAAACAGAGGTCCTAAATTCAACAAATAAATGCAACACCATTGGGAACTTTGCAGGGCTCTTGCAACATTCTTAATACAGAAACGTATAAAACAATTGATGTGACGGCCTATGCACAAGGCTCATATTTGGTTGTTTTGGTATGTGATGGAGTAAATACAGATAGTAAATTATTTGTCAAACAATAAAAAATAACAGTTATGAAAAAAAGAATAATTTTAATTGGAACAGTAGCGATAATGCTGGCAAGCGTTGTTGCAATTGCATCGTGCAAAAAGGATAAAAATGAAAAGCCTGACACCTCATCCACAACAGTTGTAGAACCGCAAAGCCAGAATCTGTTGGTAACAGACGTGCACCACTCTGATTGCTTAAACAGCGGCGTGGAGAAAAAGGACACTATCGGCGGAATACTTACGCTTGACTGGAACGGAAATAACCTATTTTTTGAATGGCCGGACTGTACAGCCGATTGTGATTTGGACAGCTTTACAGTAGCAAGCAATTATATTGGCGACACTCTCGAAATAGATGTCCGTTCTTTCGGGCAAGGCTCCAGTTGTACGTGCGAATACAATGTTGATGCTACAATAAACAATGTGCCGAGAAAAAGATTTCTGGTAAAAGTTTACTATGGCATAATGGTAGGAGGAAGAAATATGAGAGGCGAACTGTTCTATTCCAAATGGATAAATCTTCATTAAAGCAGCTTTAATTTAAAAGAGAAGCGGGTTGTTTCGGCAATCCGCTTTTTTTTTTCATAGTCTTATTGTTGTTCAAAATACCACCCAACAGAAAATAAAAATCCACAAAAATCACCCCCAAACACACTAAATCCCGATTTTTTTCGTATATTTGCAGATTGTGAGCTTGGTGCCGACAACGATGGCAAAGCCACCTCTAATGCATAAAAAACGAAACACTATGGATTTCAAGATATTGAATTTTACAATATTCTGCATCAACAATGTAGCTACATATCTGAACAGAAGCGCAAAAGACATCTATCATCTTATGCAAGATGCTGATATGATAAACGGCTATATTGTACCATGTTATGATGTGCTCCACACATTCTCTAAAGAGTATATTGTAGAGGATTTGGTTTCGTTTATGCAAAAGAAAGGGGCATTGAAATGACATTGTATCATACATCCACTATAGAAATACGCAAACCGGATTTGTTGCACTCCCGTCCCCGGCTTGATTTTGGTATCGGATTCTACCTAACCCCGCTACGCGAGCAGGCGGAGCGTTACGGCGAACGTTTCATAAGACGCGGCGAAACGGCAATTCTCAACACTTATTTGCTCGACGACGAACGAACCGATTGCTTCCACAAAATTTTTTCTGCATACGACGGCGAATGGCTCGATTTTGTAACGGCTTGTCGCAAAGGTTTACCTCACAAGGCTTACGACATTTTAGAGGGCGGCATTGCCGACGACCAAGTGTTCGATACCGTTGATTTGTATTTTTCAGGAGTTTATACACGCGAACAAGCCCTTGACAAGTTGCAGTACAAGAAACCCAACCATCAGATATGCATCACTTCACAGTACGCGCTTGACAAATACCTGCATTTCCAGTCATCAAAAGAATTATAGCCATGCAAGCCAATCCCACCATATTACAGATGAAATATGCCCGTATCGTAAAACTATTTGCGGAGCAGGCCGAACTATCGTATGAAGAAGCCCTTGGTAAGTTCTACGATTCACAAACATACGACCTTATAAGCAACGGCATTGCCGACATGCACTGTTTCAGCGATGAATATCTTGCGGATGAACTTTTGATTGAATACGGATACAAACAAAAGACTGCCACCTGAATACAGACAACAAAGACTGCAAACACCACATAAAAATCCACAAAAATCACCCCCAAACACACTAAATCACGATTTTTTTCGTATATTTGCAGATTGTGTTGTAAACTTTGGTTTTTGCACACTTTCGGTGCCTACGCGCTGAAAATGAGAATAGTAACGTAAAAAAACAACGTAAAATATGAGAAAAATTCTTGTTTTTGCAGTGATAATATTGAGTCTTGGCGAGGTTTTTTCGCAAAACTTGTCGCAAAGAGCCATCTCGGCACGGATGAAAACTTTCGCCCGTCCCGAATATATGGTCAAGGACATAAAATACTACACCGACACGATGACGGTTATCTCGCTGTCGGAATATGTAATCTACCCCCTCGGAAAACACAGCAAGATAGAGAGTTACGTACACCGCTCGGGTATCGACTGGTACCGCGAGTCGGGCTATCAGAACTTTTTCGACACCTTGCACGTTTCGGTGAACACCCTCAGCCGCCTCGACGGCAGCCACGTGGATGCCTTTATAGCCATCAACACCAACAAGATGGAAATGGTTGACGGCTATATCACCGACACCAACATAGTGCTGCAGAACGGCATCAAGGTGGGCATGACTAAGGAAGAGGTGTTCAGCAAGTTTTTCAGCACCTACCCGAGGGCTTACTTGGCCAATATCAACGTGTTGCGCGTGTCGTCGGGTGCCAACGAAATTTCCGAAGTTTATACTTTCCGCGGCAAGAAACTGAAAA
>JAFPYT010000017.1 GCA_017394445.1 Bacteroidales bacterium
AAATACAACGACTTTTCGTCCGAAACCGACAAGGTAATCAAGTGGAACGGCAACGGATTTTAAACTCAAAACCAATTACCAATTATGAAAAAAATTCTTATCATCCCTGCCATTGCTGCGCTTACATTGTGCGCGTGCGGAGGAAACAGCAATAGCGGTTCGGAGGCTATCAATGCACCAACCGACACTCTTGCCGAGTATATCGCTTATCAAGTGTTCAAACAAATCAATCCTGATTCTACGGCAGGTTTACCCGATTACAAAGAGGACAAACTCACATACACAGCAGGTTTCCAAATCAACGACGAAGTATGTCAGTATGCCTCTGTAAACTGTTATCCTAAAAAAAATGGCGGATATTTGGCAGTTTACAGTGTTGTAGAATGTTTTGAATTAGGAGATGGAGGTGAATGCGAAACCAAGGCGTTCAAGGCTTTCAACTATGCCGACGGAAAAATTTCAGAAGATAATACCTTGCTGCCAAAACCCACTTTCGACGATTTCAACAAATACGAGGCGGTGTGGTTTTACAATCCCAACGACAAAACTTTGGATTCTGCCAAAGCGGATTTTGCCCAAAACGGCTATCGATGTAGTTTATACGGCAAAGATATTATGATGTCGGTAGGCCAAGGTGATTCGTTTTTGCGTTTGTTTTATAAGTTCAACGGCGAAAATTTTGAACAAGGAGAATCCCAAGCAACCGATTGGAGTGGAGGACTTATTACCACCAACGGCTTGGGCAAACTTCGTGTAGGCGACGTTCCTCCTTCGCAACTTGCCGGCTTCGACATCAACACTATGGGGCGCACTATGTATTTCAACCGAAATGCCAAAAAGGAGTTTAAAATCTCGCTCTCTGCCGATGGCAAAATCGACACCATAATTGTGGTAGGCAAGAGTTATGATTATAGATATTGGTGCGGTGGCGGTTACTGTTATTTAGGGGTAGGCAGCGATATTGATTCTGAGATAACCGAAAATCTTCTCGATTTTGTATATGAAGACGGCCATTCTTGTATCAAAACCGATGGCTCTGTTGTTGAATTTTGTTGCAAGCCTGACAATAACACTATTGAGTCTATAAAAATTTATAAGGAAAGTCTCAGCAAACCCGCAGAAGAAAATGGTTCGTGGGAACCCACACCCACAGCCACAGGTGATCTCAATGGCGACGGCATCAAAGATTCTGCCGCATTTAACAACGGTTTCTCTGTATATTTTGGCACAAGCGACGGCAAATACAATCTATTTAAAAAATATAAAGTATATCCTCACGAAACCAACGATTACGTAAGTTTTACCACCTCGGTAAAAATCAACAATGGCAAATTGATAATATCCACACGTCGTGAAGGCGACGGATGGCAAGACTACGACTACACGGCAAAATTCCAAGACGGCGATTTTGTTATCGTAAATCTGTTTTGCGATGAAGGATTAGACGGCTCTACCACCGAAGTGCTCAATTTTGAAGAAAAAACTTACAAAGGCGATTTTGATGGATACGAGGAGGATAGTTACTCCGTTACCGCCAAACTTAAAAACCTTCCATTGCCCAAACTCTCCGCTATTCAAATCGGCGGCAATTCTTACGAATTCTTCCACAAATACATCGACGAAAGCACTTCAAAAACTACCACAGAATAAAAACTATAAAACCGTTATAATAATGAAAATCAAACATTTATCAATTGTAATCCCCGCCATTGCGCTCTTGGCAATGTGCGGCATTTCGGCAAAAGCCCAGACATTTAAGCCATCGGGCAAAACAGCCGAACAACTCTCTACCGAAGCAATAACCAACAAAGCCGAAGGCGACTTCAACAAAGACGGCGTAAAAGATTTGTTCATAAGCAACAACAGCGGCAGCGCATTTTATTTCGGCAAGGCGGGCGGCGGCTACAATCTTTTCCACGATTCCGATATGCCGGTAGGCAGCGATTCCAAACTCTCTGTTACCGACAAAGGCGTGCTCAGAATCCAAACTGCAAAATCTGATGTGTTCCTATTCCGCTATCAAGATAACGCCTTTGTGCTTATCGGCGGCAAATACGGCAATGAATCGTACAATTTTCTCACCAACAAAAAGGTAGAAACCAGTGGCTCAGGCTCAGAAACATACGATATGCCCAAACATCCGCCGTTTAAGTTTGGTTGGTTTCCGCTCGATTGGAATGTCACACAGGAAGTTTACACTCAGACAAACGAAGACGGTGAAGGCTTGAATCCTGAATGTATG
>JAFPYT010000018.1 GCA_017394445.1 Bacteroidales bacterium
ATAAATGGCGTTTTATTTGCCAATCCATTGCACTTATTTTTTACCTTAAACGCGAAGTTAATAACACAGGAATATACATGGACAAAACATTGGATATTCCCGTTTCTATTACCAAAACATTAACAACATTTTCCAAACTCATTCCTGAGTTTGGAATTGTTGTTTTGAAGCATTTAGGAAAAATTCAGTGCTTATGGGAGGATTATTTAGTTATCAAACAGTTAGATTGTCCAAAATATTCTAACTTTGAGGAACTGAGTAAATTCGCAGCGACTTATTCTATTGCAATACCTGATTACATGAGAAAACTATGACAATATCCTTCACATATCCCGAACTTCAATACCTTATCCGGCGTAAGTTTCAGAAAGACATTTCTGTTTCTTACGTCAGTGAGGTATCGGTAAAGGTTTATGGTGTCATAAATCTGCCGATAGGGATTCCTGTAACAGTAAAACAGATAACAGGCAACAACATTTTTGTAATAATTCCCGACAATATGTTGCACAAAATCACGCCTGACGGTTTAAAACGTATGTGTTTAAAACCGTTTTTGTCGGCATCTGTTTCTGATTGTGTCGAAGTCGTGGACGGCATGCTCGCCGTTCATCTCGACAGAATAGATGGTATACGCCATTTGTTGGATATTTTCAATTTAGATGGCGTATTTTTCAACGAAATAGGAATCACAATAAACCTTGTATTAACCAACGACAAAGCAAATGGAACAACTTAAAGTAGCAATGGCACGGATAATCATCAATGTTATCCAAGCCGACGGGATAATTGACGACCGCGAACTTGACTGCATGGAGCGGATGCTTGACGAAATGAAGCGCATAAAGGCCGAGTTGAAAATTACCAACAAAGACTTTTATGAAACCCGCAATATGACTTTCTGCGAGGCGTTGAACGTCCTCAAAGAGAAATACAAATTGGAAAAAAAAGCCATTGACAGGTTTATTGAATTAATCAACGAATTGGCAAAAACCGACAATGTAGTTTCGTCAAATGAAGCAATGCTGTTATTGGCAATTAACTATGTAGTATTAAATGGTTTTGATGCTTTTTCAACTCGTTGTGGCTCAGTATATTTCTCGAAACAAGAAGTAATTTTCTTGGACAGCGAAGAAAATGGCAATATAGAATCAAGCGATTTTGACGGTTTTAAAAATACCTTTCAGGCATACGGATTTCACTTTATTTATGTGCCTGACATTATAAAATCGTTGTTTTCGGAAGGAGATGAGCGAATGGACAAAATCATCTCATTTTTGTATCCGCATCTTGATTCTCAATCTGTTGTGCAGGTTCAAGAACGACTTGCTGGTATGAATACATATCAATTCTGCAATATTATTGCGGACATCTTGAACTATCCACGGGAGAAATTCAAGTACTCGCTATTGTTCAAGATAACCAATTCAGAAATCTACGACAAAAAAGCAGACAGGTACATCACAAAAGACGATTTTGTGCTGTTCAGGCTTGAAGGTAATTTCGACAAACAGTTGGTAACTCTCTTTCACGAATATCGCGATTTGGTTGGCGTTATCAACAACAATACGACAGTTTTTCCCGACTACTATTTCAATTCGCACGGTTTTCACCGGACATTGTTGGATGCCGTAGTAAACAGAAAATCGCAGAACCTGACCATTGACTTGACTCAAAATCCGCAATATCAGCGTGTTACCTTTGACAATGCACAGCCGATAAGCATGGGCGATAAGTATTTGTGCATCTATTTGCTGATAATCTATATGTCGAAAGATTCGGGAGCAAAAAAGGATGCGGAAACATATCAATTGTTTAAGCAACTATGTAAATCTCAGAGAATTACAAATATTGTGGATTTCCTGTCTTTCAAGACTAAACTGACGCACGATGTCAGGGAAATTCGCGAAGCATACATCGGTGAAGTTCCTAATTTGGTAAACAAGGAGATGTTTCAGCCAATCTGCAAAAACGGTACATACTTTGTTCATAAAAATACCTGTACACACGTTTCCGTAACGCACGATAGCAAAAAACGAGGTCTTGTATCCGAAAGTATCACCGACTTTTTTGAGAATGAAGTAAAGAAAACTAAAATTTAGATGTTTATAACCGACTGAATATCAACGAATAGCGAAACAAAAGTCCGACTACGGGATTATACCGAAGTCGGACTTTTGTAATTATCTCATAATCAATATATTATAAAACCATAAAAAAAGTCTTGCTGTTTGTTTAGAGTATTTACTCTGCAAATGCGAAATCCTTTCATTTCTCCGTCTATATAGTAAAAGCAAACAGAAAAACAAATGTTTAACACATCAAAAACTTACAATCATGGGACTGTTCAGAATCATAAAAGGTCTTGTTCAAGTAGGCGAAGGATTGCTTACGGGAGACGGAGAGAAATTGGGCAAAGGAGTTGCCAACACAGCAATCGGAGTTGTAACTACCGTTACAGCCACCGATGATGACGACACTGACGACGACACTGATGGATACGATTAGTTTCGAGCACACCTAAATGTCGGGTGTGCCAACAAGAGAAACAGACGGTCATAAAACGCAAGTTCGTGACCAATAGTCAAAGACATCCACCCTCTCACAACAACTTTTGGACTTCAAGTTGAAAAGTTAATAGTAAAACACATTGTCAAATAATTAAACTATTGTACATTATGAATCCAATAAGCATTGCAACTAATGGAGCGGAAATCATCGGTGGTTTAGCAAGCGGTGATATGTCATCCGTATGGAAAGGAGTCAAAAATCTCGGTCTGTCATGGCTCGGTGGCGAAGTGGTGAAGAAAGGCAAAGAGTTTCTTGGAAATCACAACACAAGCACAACAACAAGCGACATCACATCTTCAACAGACGTAGATGTGGACACAAGTGATTCTATCTTCGATGCAAGTGATTATTTCAGGTGTTTCCTTTGGTAACAATCTGATTAATTAATCAGCGGTAAAAAACTTTCCTCGTATCAAACATTCGAGGAAAGTTTTTTTGATTTTTGTTGGGAACAAACATCCGAGCAAAATACAAAATGGCATAACTTCACACTCCACACATCTACCAATCCTCCGCAAGCCGTTGGTATGTACTCATAGTTTTCGTCGCCACCTCATCAACCGTTGAAGACCATATTATTTTTGTTATTTTAGCCCCTTTATTACACTTTCCACATCTGAGATTGGGATGCTGAGTTGGGTGGCGATTTGGTCAGGCGTTGCACCAAGCGACGCAGAAAATTTAATCATTGCAGACAACTGATTGTCCTTCTCCGCCAACTGAGTTTTTGTCTCCTTTAATTCGTATTCAAGATCTTCTTTTTCAGCCTCTTGAATGGTTATCATACGTTCCACGTAGTCTTCGAGGTCGAGGTTGCCGCGCAGTTGTTCATCGGAGGCAGCATATAGCAAACGCCTGAAAATCACATTATAACCGGAATCTTCGTCTTCGTCTTCGGTAAGTTCGAGATATTTGGAGTCGTTTGCCATCTTGTAACGTTGGTCAAATGCCCGAAACATTTTTTCCAACGGCTTCTTCGGACGCTCTGGCAGAAAAGGAATTTGAATTATGTACAAATCATACGTCATCCCTTTAAGGAACTCGCATTGTGTCTCGAAGTCCAATACGTTGTTGTCCTCGTCGTAAAAGACCGTGTTGCCCTTTATCAAAGGATATTCAAAGCCCTTGCCGAGAGAATGTCCAAGTATGAAAATGCCATAGATATGGCGGGCTTTCAAAACGGTATAAGGCGTTTTATCCTTATCGCGGTGGTATTTGGTGATGCTGTCGGCGTTCGCCTTGCTTGCCATCTGTAAGCCGAAATAAGAGCGGAAACGCATCACTTCTTCCGGCTCGGAGGCTTTTTGAAGTTCTATCGTAACGGTTTCTTTGGTTCCATCGGGGTTTTCAATCGTGCCGGCAAAATCGAAGCGTAAAAATTTCAGTGTGTTTTCACTGTGATATTCACATTCGTGGCCTTTAATCTCCACGTGCTCGATTTTTTTGTTCAAAATACCACCCAAGAGGACTTTCGCAACGCGCTCGTCCTCCACAAGGTACTTGAAAACCGTGTCGTATATCGGATTACAAACTTTTGCCATAATACTTTGTTTTTTACGAGACAAATGTAAAAAGGATTTTTGAAATGAGGAAATATTTTGAGTTTTTTTGACAAAAATTTCCCCACATCTTCTACCTCAACCCCTTACTTCTTTTTGCAACATCCGCTATCCTCGTGGCAATGCTCCACTGCCTCGCCTTCTGAGACTTTGCGGGCGGTGTAGTTGATTTTTGCAAACGCTTGGATGATAGCGTCTTCCGTGGTCTTATCCGCATCATAGACGATGGTCACAGTTTGGGCGGCAATGTCGGTTTCAATCGACTTGACGCCCTTTTCAAAGCGGATGTTGTTTTTGATTTTGTTTTCGCAATTCTCGCAGTGCATCTGCGGATTGGTAGTGAGCACAAGGGTCTTGATGTCTTTGCCCGCTACCGTCAACGCCATAATCATAATGGCGAAAAACATTACTAATTTTTTCATAGTGTAAATTTTTATATGTTAAACGTTTATAATATGAAAATTATTCTCTAAACAAATTGCACCTCAGTCCCACGTAAAACATCGCGCCGCTCACAGGTGCATAAACCAACGTCGGCTCAAAGGTTTCAGACCAAGGATTTGCAGCCGAAATTATTGGATTTTTCTGTTTGTAACCCGTCAAATTTTCGCCGCCGACGTAAATTGAAAACTTTCTGAACCATTTGGTAATCTGAATATTGAGTTGCGGAAATGCGTCAAATTCAGCATCGCTTACTAACTTTCCGTTTTCATTGAAATAATCGGGCAGACGGCCACCGCCATTGAGTTGGAGGTTGGCGTCAAACTGCCAAATTCCCAAAGGCGTTTTGTACGATGCAGTAATCAGTGCTTTGTACTTGTTGGTCAATGGTTTAACCCGCAATTCGCCACCCGAATAAGCCCTCACGTCGTTCAATCTGTAAGCCGCCGAAAGTTCAAATCCCTTGAACACATCATACGCCGCATCTGCCTGAAATGTATGCGAATACGAGCGTTCGTCAGAAGATTTGATGACAATTTTGCTTGG
>JAFPYT010000136.1 GCA_017394445.1 Bacteroidales bacterium
CAACCAACCCAAATGGATACCCATCACACAACAGTATATCGACAACATATACAGCAAGATGAATAAAGTGTGGCTGTACAATTTCCAGATGAACCGCCCCCATGTTTGGGAAGGTCCTATCGTTTCCATCGTTGGAAAATATCTGGAAGGCTACGCTCCCGACGGCACCATGTACGGCTCCGTATCGGGCTACACTCAGGCCAAATGCCCGGGTTTTGTGAAAAAACTCTACGCCTCGCCCTCCGATGTGTTCTATATCGAAGACTACACCGCCCGCAACTACGCCATTATGCGTATGGGTATCGAACGTAACGTGCACCTGTGCGTTACCGCCAACCCCAGCACCATGGTGGAGATGCAGAACAACGTAAACCGCTACCTCGACGACTATATTGACGACATCGAACACGGCACCATGAGCATGAAAGTGAACATCCCCGACAAGATACGTGCCGCCATACAGCCCTACCTGAAACCCAACCCCGACCGCGCCAACGAACTGCGCGAGCTGCGCGCCAAATACGGCACCATACTGCCCAAACATTTCTGGCCCGAACTGCAGCTCCTCACCACTTGGAAATGCGGCAACACCAAAGTGTATCTCGAAAAGCTGGAAGGCTGCTACCCCGAAGGAATGCTCCATCAGGAGTTCGCTTATTTCTCGTCGGAATGCCGTTTCGGACTGGTGCTCGACGACTCCATCAACACCACACTTTTCCCGCACTACCACTACTACGAGTTTGTGCCCGAAGAGGACTTCGGTACCGAAAACCCGCGTTTCTTGCAGCTCCACGAACTGGAAGTGGGCAAACGCTACTGCCCCTACTGCACCACTTTTGCAGGCCTGTACCGCTACAACATGAACGACATCATCGAGGTTAGCGACTACTTTGTCAACACACCGCGTGTGCACATGGTGCAGAAAGTGAACGGCATTGTTACCCTTACAGGCGAAAAGCTGTACGAACAGCAGTTTATCGACGCAGTGCGCGAGGCCGAGAAATCCACAGGCATGAAAACCAAGTTCTTTATCGGTTTCGCCGACATCAGCATCTCGGGCTACCATTTCTACTACGAGTTCGAAAATCAGGACATTACCATCGAACAAGCCAACGAGTTTACCAAAGTGGTGGACGACAACCTGAAAAAGAGCAACATCGAATATCAGGCCAAACGCGACAGTTTCCGTCTGAAAGACCCCATTGCACATCTTTTGCAGGAAAACAGTTTCGAGAAATTCAAAGAGGCGTCGCTCAAGAAAACCGGTGCCGACGCCAGCCGTTTCAAACCCAACGTGCTTATGCAAAACGACGAAAAGCACGAACTGATGAAACAGTTTGAGAAAAAGTGATTTTTGAGTTCGGAGTTCGGATTTAGGAATTTGGAATTGATTTCAATTCAATATCAAAAAAGTGCCGAAGTAAATTCGGCACTTTTTTTGTTGTAAAAATGATTTTGAAAAAAATCGCATAATCGACACAAACGGACAAAAATGTGCGATTTCATTTTTTTATTATGCCACCCCTACGGGGTTCTAATCGTATTGGTTGTTTTTGTTTGCAGGGGCTTACGCCACCTGCCTGTTTTATACCACCCCTACGGGGTTTGGTTTTCTGACTGACAAAAGTCCGAAGGACTGACATAATATAGGCAGGGGCGTAAGCCCCTGTTCCAATATGATACAAATTCCAAATAGAAGTCCGAAGGACTGGCATAAAAAAAACGGGCACGTTGCTAATTAAAACACGAATCACCATATAATTATCCATTAATTATTGTTTGTTCACCAATTGATGGCCTATTTGTGGCAATTATATGTGAAAATGTATGCCGTGATTTGTAGAGACGTGCCATGGCGCGTCTCTACCGCCCACGCAAACACCCCACCGCACAAAAAAACTGGCACGTTGCCGCACCCGTTTTAGATTTTTTAAAAAAAACAAACAAATCCATTGTCAAGTTTCAAAAAAAAACGTGTTTTTGCAAAACAAAACAGAGATATGTTGAAAACGTATAAAACTGACAATCATAGCAATAGAATAATATTGTATACCAAAAATATACACAACTTATTGATTGTCAGTATTTTACCCCCTCCCTCCAATATCGCGTATATTGGCAGGCTTATAATACACAAAGTCAAGCAGACAAGTGCTTCTTTAGCTCTGTCTTTAATTTTATATCCGATTGCTTTTGGTCCGTGTTTATGGACCAAAGGATTTTTTATGCTGTGCAAACGATAGAAAAATAAATAATAGCAACATTTAAAAAAAAGCAAAAAATGAAAAAGTATTTTAAACTATTAGGAATTGCCTTTATGGCAACAACACTGTGCGTTGCTATGGCATCGTGCAACAAAGACAAGGACAACGACGAATCCGACACCCCTGACAGCGGTATCGCCACCGCAGGTTATGTGGATTTGGGCCTCCCCAGCGGGACTAAGTGGAAAGCTGATAACGAGGCTAATCCTAATGACGAAAATGATTTCTATACGTATGACAAGGCACTGGCTGCTTTTGGCAACCAATTGCCAACCAAGGAGCAATTTCAAGAACTGATAGACAATTGCTTATGGAGTTGGAACGACACAAAAAAAGGTATGATATTAGGAACAACGGCAACACCATCTTTCTGCCCGCGGCAGGCGACAGCGATTGCGATGGCAATGTGCAATGCGTGGGTTCCCGCGGTGGCTATTGGTCGTCCATGCCCGATGATTCTGAGGAAGCTTGGTATCTATTCATCCCTTTTTCCTCAGGCGATGCGCGCATTAACAACAGACCTCGTTGCAACGGGCTTTCCGTACGCCTTGTCCATAATTGAGTGGCTGGGCGTATAAAAAACAAAAAAAGTGCCGAATTTTCTTCGGCACTTTTTATTTATATAGCTTCTACCCTTACGGCAAGGTTATGTGGCTGATTTGCGGAAACTGGCCGCCGGTAAGGAAATAGTACTTTTCTCCGGCACTTTTAACCAAAGGCGTGTGTATCAGGGCATTCTCTTCCTTCTCGAGCATCTGCTTGGCAACCTGTCCGTTTGGGGTGATGGAGTAGATGGAAAGGCTTGTGTTGGCCTTTATCAGGCTGCGACTGCGTTTGGCGGGCACGGTAGGAGTGTATTCGTCGGTTTCCTCTTTCGACTCGTTGGTGATTACGTAGAGTTTGTTGCCATGCAGCTGCACATCGGCACCCACTTTCGGTCGGTTGGCATATTGGTTGTTCTGTCTGATGGGCGTTACAGCCACGAAATTGCCTTTCATATCCACCTGAAACAGAATCATTCCAAGGCAATAAGTGGTGGAGTTTATGGCACCTGAACGGTAGTCGCGTACTTCAAAAGTCCATGAACGGTTGTAAAGCACAGCCCCGCCTTGCGCTGTGGCGCAATAGTCAAGAGCCTGCAGGCGATTGGTGGTGGTGTCCACATCGTCGTCGGCTTCTTCGTTCTCGAAACAGCGCACGTCGTCCTTGCTGAAGGCATGGCGTTGTTCCGACAGCAGCACTCCGAAAGGTATGTCGAAAACGAAAGAGCGCACGGCGGTGAATTTGCGGTTGCGACCTTCACCGTCGAGGGCGGTAATAAGCACCTTGCCGTCGACATAGTTCAAAAGCGCCATGGAGCTGAGGTCGTATTTGGTGTTGAGGGTGCCGTATGCCACACCGCCGGCGTCGGCCATGTTGAAACGGAATATCGACTCCTCTTCCTTGTCGGGAAGATAGCCTATGGCGGCGGTAACCACCTCGCCTTTGTCGGTAACTATCACCCTGTTCACGTCGCCGAACTCCAAGACCTTCTGCCACAGGCAGTTCATATTGTCGTCGAAGAGATGGGCTTTGGCGGTGGAAACGTTTTTGTAGTCGTCCCAGATGGAATAAACCAGAGCGTATTTAGAGCCGTCGGGCGATTGTTCCACTGTAGCCCAGCCGTGTTCGTCGGAGCCGTATTGGTATCTAACTATGGCAGTGTCGGTTACAACGTCGAGATTTTGCACGCCAAGCGTTATATGCCTTATCACGAGCGAGTCGCGGTTGTTCAGTTCCACTATCACGTGCAGTTTGTCGGCTGTGCAAAAACTGGTTTGTATTTTATATTTTTTTGTATTGCCTATCTCCGTTACCTTTTCGTCTTTCCAATTGATGTCGCAGGAACGAACTTTGATGTATTTTACGTTGGTGTGTTCCGAATGGGCACTGAATGCATTGAGAATGGGTTCAACCACCAGAATTCGGTCGGAGGGCATGTCGTAGGGGATGTGTATCATTCGCGAGTTGAGGGCTTTTTTGTTGCTCTTGTCGCCCTGCACAAACTGTATCTGTGCCGACACAGCCCCTGCTATACAAAATGTTAGAAGTGTCGCAAACAATCTTTTCATATCAATTGATTTTTCGTTTTTAATTACGTAATACTTATTATTAAAGAACTGCAAAATTACGTTTTTTTTTTTCGGTTTGGCAAAACTTTTTTTCAAATGAACATTTTTTGTGAAACCAACCTCTTCTACCTGTCCTTTTTCTTTGGATTTTGTCCAAAAACCGCAAATTATTTGTTTGGATTTTGTCCAATATTGACAAATTATTTGTTTGCATGATATTGTATTTGTAACATAATTATTTGATTGTCATTGTTTAACTATGATTGATAATATTTTATTGATAAAAAAGTTTTGTTTATATTGAGAATTTTTGGTATTTTTGCAAAAAGTTTTAAGTATGAATATAAAAGACAGACTTTCTTACACAAACCGAATCATCTCATTGCTTGGCAAGGGTGAGGCTGTTGTTCTTACGGGACATCGCAGGGCTGGAAAAAGTTGCATTCTGGAGTGTCTGGCCGACAAGCTGAAAGGCAGTGGCAATGTCATGTATCTCGACATGGAAAATCCAGATAACAGGGACGTGGACACCGATGAGAAACTGAACATTTGGATTAAAGAACATGCATCGGACAACAATCGCAACATCGTTCTTATCGACGAGGTTCAAGAGATTCGTGATTTTGAAAAGACTTTGAGGTACTGGGTCAAGCAATCGGGATTCGACGTCGTGGTTACTGGCAGTAACGCAAAAATGCTTTCGAGTGATGTTGCTTCGGCTTTTTCGGGACGATACATGCAGGTACATGTTTTCAGTCTTGACTACGGAGAATTCCTTGACTTTAACGGAATTACATCTTCGGCGGAGGCTTTGGCGATGTACCTCAAATGGGGAGGCTTGCCGTTTTTGAGCAATATTCCCGCCGATGACACACGAACACGTAACAA
>JAFPYT010000137.1 GCA_017394445.1 Bacteroidales bacterium
GCGCTCAATAGCGGCAAATACGACCGTGGCGTAATCGTGGCAGAAACATTCGACTTTGAGGTAATCGACAAGGCATACGCACCTTACGGCAACCTTTCGCTCTGCGTAAACCTCTGTTCCGATGGAAGTATCGAAAAAAAGGTGATTGCAAGCGTTACCGAGGCTCTCAAAGCCGACCCGCAGTTCAACGATTGGAACCGCTTGGTAGAAATATTCAAGAACCCAACCTTGCAGATGATTTCGTTCACCATCACCGAAAAAGGCTACTCGTTTAACGAGGCCGACCTTGCTCGCGGACTCAAACCTGTGTTTGCTTTGGGCAAGGTAACGGCTCTGTTGTTTGAACGTTGGCAGGCAGGCGCATATCCGTTGACAATTCAGTCGATGGACAACTGTTCGCATAATGGCGACAAGGTGAAAGCCGGCGTGTTTGCATACGCAGAACGTTGGGCTAAGGACGGACTTGTTCCTCAGGCTTTTGTGGATTACCTTAAAAACGAGAAGACAATCACTTTCCCGTGGTCGATGATCGACAAGATTACACCGCGTCCGCACGAAAAAGTAAAAGAACTCTTGGCTGCCGACGGTTTTGAGGATAACAATTACATCGAAACCGAAAAGCACACCTTCACCGCTCCGTTTGTTAACGCCGAAGAGGTGCAATATCTTGTTATTGAGGATAATTACACCAACGGTCGTCCTCCGCTCGATTTGGGAGGCGCACTCTACACAACTCGCGAAACCGTTGACAAGGTGGAGACTATGAAGGTAACAACCTGCCTCAATCCGCTCCACACCGCAATGGCAATCTACGGCTGTATGTTGGGCTACACGCTCATCAGTGCCGAAATGAAAGACGACGACCTCCGTGCATTTATCCAGAAGATTGGATATATGGAGGCAATGCCGGTAGTGGTTGACCCGGGAGTTTTAAACCCCTACGAGTTTATCGGCGCAGTGCTCAACAAGCGTCTGCCCAACCCCTTTATGCCCGACGCTCCGCAGCGTATTGCCACCGACACAAGTCAGAAACTCCCCATCCGCTTTGGCGAGACACTCAAAAAGTACATCGCCCGTGGTCTCGATAAGAGCAACCTTGTGCTGATTCCTTTGGTTTTGGCAGGCTATGCCCGTTACCTCAAAGGCATAAAAGACGACGGCACTCCGTTTGATTGCTCACCCGACCCGATGCTCGAAGAGTTGCAGGCTATTGTGGCTCCCTTGGAGATTGGCAAGCCCAATCAAGATTGGAGCGCATTGCGCAAACTTTACAGCCGCAAAGACATTTTTGCCCTCGACCTCTACGAAGCCGGCTTAGGCGAAAAAATCGAAGGCATGGTAAAGGAACTCTTTGCTGGAAAGGGTGCGGTAAGAAGTACACTGCATAAGTATGTGGTGGCGAGATAGTATAAAATTTTAATCCAAAACCACCTTGGCGGTGAGAATGCCGCCGAGGATGGTTTTTTTGTCTTTTGATTTGCGTATATCAAAATCTACCGAAATGTGCAAAAATTTGGCTGCAATGATACCTGCCGAAATATTTGCCACAAGGTTGTCGCCATTTTGCAATCCGGCAAGCATTTGATATTTTACCGACGGGTTTTCGTCGCCTTTAAAATTATTGCGAACATACGACAGCGAGGCGGCAATATTGCCCGCATCAGAGGCAAAGAGATATTTGGCAGTGAGCGAGTTGGTGGTAAGGTCTGAATTAGAGCAATGCTTTAAAAGATTTTCGTAAACAACTGAAATATCAGAAGTTTTACCAATTTTAATATTTACTGTCGAAGTGTTTTGCTTTAAATCTATTTGGTAGTTTTTTTCGGGGAAAAATTCTGATGTATAACTCTCAAAACCTTGTGCATAAATATGTTGCAAACGTATGTGCTCTATTATCAGCGATTCTAAACCTGCACTTGTAAGGCGTTGACGGTCGTTTTCGGTGCCGTAGAATGTAAGGCGGTTGTTTTTGGTGGTGGAATATCCTCCTAATATCCAAAACGGTTTGAGAATGTGATATTTGGCATTGGTTTTAAATGAAGATGAGTTGGCAATAGTGCTGTCGCCTTTAATAAACACAAACCCTTTGTCGGCGGCTGATTTCGATGATGTGGAATATGTGATATTTGAATATAATTTTTTGCCGTTCCACGTGGTGCTTATTCCGTAACGTCCTGATATTGTGCTTACATATTCGCCTGTGTGAGTATAGTATTTAACATAATCGGCATCCGATTTATAAAAAGCCTTTTCAAACTCGTTGATTTCTTGTTCGCCATTTTGGTTGTAATCGTTCCATACGTAGTAGCCGTTGCCTGCCGAGGTTTTCAAAAAGGTGAATCCTGCCTTTTCCATAACGCCTGATTCGGTTTCGGCTGTGGATGATATTTTAAACCTATGGTCAAATAGTTGAAGCAATGCTTCTGTTCGCCCTGTTAAACTCATTGATTCTCTTATAGAAAGAGTGTCGTAATCTTGACGGATTTTTTTAAGGATTTCTATGCCCGACAGTTTTAAAATATCTGATTTTTTTACCTCGTATTCGGCGGCGATAGAGCGTGTACGGCTGTTGCTACCCGATGAAAAAATATCAGACGAGGCAAAAGTAAGACGGTCGGCAGCGGTTATTTTTATCCACGCATTGTCGGTTTTGGCGGCGGTGTAAAATTGGGTCTCTTTATAGTTAAAATCGGCAGAATCTGATAAATTGTTATAAGTTCCGCTCTTTAATTTATATGCCGACCCAAAAGTGTAGATATTGTGATAAAATTCGGCAAATGCAGAGACTGTAAGGCGTGTGGTAACGGAGTTTTGGTAATGGTCGGTGCCATAAAACGCACTTGAAATTCCTGTTTTGATAAAGTCATTTTTATAATTGATATTCATTACGTTACCAGTTCCTTTAAAAACATCTGCCACATCAGCCAACGTGCCAGAATATCCGCCCGAAAAACCTTTGAGAGCCTTGCGTTCTATTTTAAAATCAGCGAACTGTTCCTGACTGCCGCTTGTGTAGTGTGGAATGTTCCAAATGCGTTGAAAATCAGCATTTTTGTTTTCTTCGATAGATACAAATCCCTTGCTCGAAAATTTGTAGTCGGCATTTATAAAAGTGTATCGTGCCGTATCTGCGCCAAAACGATGATAGAATGTGTAGCAACCTGCGTAAGTATCGTTGTAATAACCTTTTGGCATCGTTCTGTCGGGAATATTTTTTAGCAAAACGGTCTCTGTGGTTAATAGGGTAGTGGAGTCGGTGCCTGTGCGGGTAAGCAGAGCGAGATACGATTTCTTTTTGGGCGGATTATTGGCGATGTCTGCCGAATCGGTATCATCGTTTGGCATACGGTCGTATTCGGTTATGTAATTGAGCGTTACCTTATTGCTACCGTGCTGCAAACCTGCCGAAACATCGCTAAACGAGCGGCTGTAAAGCGAATGACTGTATTCAAAATCTACTGTTATAAGCGTTTGCGCAGTGATTTGGATTTTGGGTTCAAAGGTTATAGAGCTTGAATTATAATCAATTACGTAATCGTTGCCGATACCCGGAGTAAGGCGGTTGCCATCGATCCAAACGGTTTCGGTGTGCGAGAGTATTATCACAGATTGTCCATCGGGGTCGGTAAGATAGTACGGACCTTGCGAGTTTTCTATTCCGCATATTTGCTGACGGCGGTAACGCCCTTTGAGATTGGCTGTTGCGGCAGAAATGTACACCGAATCAGTTTTTCCTTTTTTGATAGGGGCGATGGTTGAAAGTTTAAAACCTTTTATTTTTTTATTATAATTTATAAATTCAGTACCGTATTGGTTTAAATAAATATCGCCTGCCGAAAATATACTATTGCCCTTGCGGATAGTTATTGAGGCGTTGCTAAGTTCTGATATTTGGCGAGTTGTGCCGTCGTCGTCAACGGGCATATCCGATTCGCTGATGGCGGCTTCTAAGGTAAAACCACCGCCTATGGGTCCCGAAATTGTGAGGTCAGTTTGTGTAGATTGCGAAAGGTTTTTGTTGTTTCCATTAGCGAGTGATTTTTGCAAATATCCGTGTTTTGTGAGGCTGTCGGCAGGGTAGGAGCGGGGCTGAGAGTTGTCTTCTTCGATTCCGAGCAAACGTTGTACAGGTTTTGAAGGTTCAAGCCTTGGCACAATAATGCTGTCGCTATATATATAATGTGTCTTGGCAACGGAGTTAATAAGATTTAAAAGCGAGTCGGAAATTGTGCCGTTGGTAATAATTTTTGTGTATCTTTGTGGCGAGGCGGTAGTGTCCTGAGCGTACAGATTTGATGCGCACAGAAGCATTGCCACCGTGCATAATAATTTAAACATCAACCCTATAAGCAATGGACGTTTCAAGAGCATTAGATTTTTTGAGCCAACTAAAATGCAACAACAACCGCGATTGGTTTGCCGCGCACAAAGATACTTATTTGCAGATAAACAAAGAAATCAACGAGTTTGCCGATAAGATGATTTTGAATATTTCGCAGTTCGACGAACTTGGACCTATCTCTGCCAAAGATTGCACCTACCGCATTTACCGCGATATTAGGTTTTCGGCAGATAAGTCGCCTTTTAAGACCCACATTGGCGTATATATATGCCGAGGTGGCAAAAACAGCGAACTTGCGGGCTACTATATTCATTTTGAACCCGGTGCGTGTATGGTGGCAGGCGGCGTGTGGTGTCCGTCGAAAGACAATCTTGAATATATCCGCCGCACAATTTTTAACGATCCTCAGCCCTATCTTGATATTATTGGCAAAAAGGAGTTTAAGAGCAACTTTGAGTTTATGGACAACCGCCTAAAAACTGCACCTAAGGGTTATCCAAAAGATTTTGAGCATATCGACCTGATTCGTTACAAATCGTTTGTGCCATTTAAGAATTTTTCCGACGAAGATTTCTGCGCCGATGATTTTGAAGACAATATCACACGGCATTTAAAAATGATAAAACCCTATAATGCGTTTTTGAATGATATAATAGAATAAAAAAGTAGAGACGTGCCATGGCGCGTCTCTACAATTAAATCCATTGTAAATAATCCTGTTTAGAACGGCAAGTCGCCTTCTGCTTCGGCCTGAGGTTGTTCTGCTGGACCTGCAGGAGCTGTTTGACCTGCGGGAGCTGCGCCCTGAGGAGCGGCTGGTGCTGTTGCGCCAATACGTTCTATCTTCCAAGCGTTGAGGGTGTTGTACCATTTACCCTGATATTCGCGTCCACGGATATCAAACGATACTTTGATGTTTTCGCCAATTTGGTACTGATCGAGTTGAACGCGGTCGCCATAAACGTTGAAAACTGCGCTTTGAGGATACTGTCCGGGAATTTCAATTACAAAATCTTGCGAAGTCCAGTTGGTGCCGTTGGCAGATACACCGCTGCGGCGTTCCAAAAGGTGGGTAAGTTTGCCTTCTACTTCTAATGCCATTTGAGTGTGTTTTTATAGGTTTATATTACTTTATTTCTTTTTATTGTCTTTGGGTTGTTCAGCGGGTTCGGGCTTGATAATCTGCACGAGTTCCATTTCAAAGATTAAGAGACTGTTGGGAGCGATAGCGCCGTTGTCCATCTGACCGTAGCCAAGTTCGGGGTGAATCCAAACCTGCACTTTTTCGCCGAGCGACATAAGTTTGAGCATCTCTGTCCAACCTTTGATAACGCCGCCAACCATAAATCTTGCGGGCTGATTGCCACGGAGGTCGGTGCCGTCGAACTGTTTGCCGTCGATAAATGTGCCGCGGTAAAGACATTCAACTTCGTCTTCGTCGGTGGGGAACTGTTTGCCATCGCCAGGGGTAATCACTTTGTATTGCAAACCGCTTTCGGTAGTTACAACGCCTTCTTTGGTCTTGTTTTCAGCGAGGAATTTTTCAGCCTTTTCGAGGTTTTCTTTAGCTTGTTTTTCGCCGCGTTTTTTCAAATAATCGCTAACGGTTTTGTCGGCCTGCTGAGGAGTAATGCCAAACGAAGCAGTATCATAGTCTAATGCTTTTTTGAATCCTGCAAGAAAAGCGTTTACATTAATTTCGGGGATGTTTTGGTAAAACTGATTGCCGAGGTTGATACCTAAAACATAACTTACCGAGTCGAGGTCGTTAGTAAGTTTAACGTTAGTGTTGATTTCAGCGCCTTTTTGTTGGCACGAAACCATAGCCGACAGCATCATAGCAGCTGTGGCGAGTGTAAGAATTTGTTTTTTCATCTCTTTATTATATGTGTCTGTTTGTTAGTCTTCTCCAATAGTGAAAGGCATTTCGTCGTCGTTGCCCTTGTTGGCGCCCACCTCTACCGAAATGAGTTCTACGTCGAAAATCATCGGCGAATAGGCGGGAATCTCCTCTGATGGAGCGTATTCGCCATAAGCAAGGTCTTGGGGAATGTAAAAAATGTATTCTGCGCCTTCTTTCATCATTTTAAGTCCCTGAGCAAGACCCGGAATGATGTAGTCTAATGTAAGTTCGGTGGGTTCTTCGCTGTCGAACGAAGTGTCGAACACAGTGCCGTCGATAAGTTTTCCTTCGTAATAGATGTGCACAGCGTCAGAGTCGGTTGGCATAAGGCCGTTTTCTTTGCCTTGCTTAATGATTTTGTATTGCAAACCATTGTCGAGAGTTACCACACCGGGCTCTTTGGCGTTTTTGTCAAAAAACTCTTTACCTTTTTTCAGTTGTTCTTCTTTTTGTTTGGCTTCGCGTTCAGCAAAAAAATTCTCCAAAATAGTGCTTGCGGTCTCCTTGTCGATGGCAGAAGTGTTGTTAGCCACATCTTTAAAAGCCTTTCCGATAAGGTCGGCGTTGATGGGCAGGTTTTCTTTACTGATATTCTGAGCGAGTACAAAGCCTATGCTGTAACAGATAGAGTCTTGGCTCGACGACACCTTAATTTTGTCGAAATATTTTTGTGCCGAAGCGGTTGCGGCAGTTAAAAGTATTGCCAAAGTATAGATTATTTTCTTCATCTTTTATAATATTAATAGTTATTTAAAAATTTCCACAATTTCTTCCTTTACCTTTTCAATAGCGTCTTGAACTGGATTTTGGTCTGATTGAGCCATCATCTGCAAAATGTAGGTGCTTAGTTCGATCGCCTTGTTGTCGGACGACATACGCTGAGCAGAGATGTTGATAAGTTCTACAATGCTCTCTTTTGCAGTTTTAACGGCTTCCCACGATTCGTCGCTGATGTAAATTTGCTGCGACATATTGTGCTCATATTCGGCGCGGATGGTGGTGAGTAGAGCCCTTTGAAAATCTTTTGCGCTCATTCCGGGGTCTTGCACGCGGATAAGGAGGTTGCTCGGGTGAATACGTTCCAAAAAGAGTATAATTCTCTCAAACGCAGCAAGACGGAGCGGTGTAATGATTTTTTGATTTCCCATGGCAAGATCCAAACGCTGTTTCTGTTCTTCGCGTATAAGGAATTGTCTAATAGTTAGATAAGTGCACGCCAAAACTATCAGGGCGGGCAAAAGGTATTTTAATAATTCTGCTATATCCATGTTTTTTGTTCTAAAAATTCACGCCAAAGGTAATAATTCTTTACGAAAATAATTATCGGCGGCTGTTTTTTAATATTTTTTTTCCATATATTTGCGATATATTTGTTTTACAAACATGAAACGCATATTTTTACTTTTAACTATAATAACTGTGCTTGCCTCGTGTGGCACAAGGGAAGAGACCAACAGTTCGTATTTTAATATTGAAGGTCGTTTGGTGGGTTCAAAAGGCGGCGATACCGTTAGTTTAAAGCATGTTGACGGGTCGGGATACCAATTTGCCGACAGCACCATTACAGCGTTAGACGGTTCGTTTGTGCTTTCGGCGCAGGCCACAGGACCTGATTTTTATGTACTTCACGTCAATAGCGACCCTCGTGCTATCACTCTTGTGGCTGATACCACACAAATGATTTCGATTTCTGCCAAGTTAGAAACTTTTGATACAGATTATGTTGTAAGCGGTTCGCCCGAAAGCGAGGACATCTGCGAAATGGTGCGCCGGCTCAACACTGTTAGGCGGGTTAACGATTCGCTTGGATATATTTTTCGTCATAATATAAATTCTCCTGATTTAGAGGCTCTTAAATATCAGTTAGACTCGGTGTGCAATTATTACGAAAACGATTTAAAAACATTTTCGCGCAATTATGTTACTAAAAATCCGCAGTCGTTGGCGTCGATAGTTTGCCTGTCGCAATACATAGCCCCGAGAATGCCGGTGTTCGACCCCAAGGAAGATATAAAGTATTTTAAAACCGTGGCTGAGGCGTTAGACAAGCGTTTCCCCGACAATTACCACGTGGCAAAACTCGAAAAATATATCGAAAAAATTGAATCAGCGGCTCAACAAGGCGTCCCAGTTTTTGAATCAATCAAAAAAGGCGACAAGGCTCCCGAAATTAAATTACCTAATATAAAAGGTGATAGTATCAAACTCTCATCATTGCGAGGTAAATATGTTCTGATAGACTTTTGGGCTTCGTGGAGCAATGTGTCAACCCTTAATAATCAGAATCTTGTGCGCTGCTATTGGAAATACTACCATTCTAACTTTACCATTTTTCAGGTTTCGTTAGATAGCGACTACGAGCGTTGGAAACAGGCTGTAAAAGACCAAAAACTATCGTGGACACATGTGCGCGACCGCAACGGTTGGAACTCAAAGGCTGTAAACGCATACGGCGCCACATCAATGCCATGCGGTTTTCTTGTTTCGCCCGACGGAACAATTTTGGCAACCAATATACAATCCGAAAACCTCGACCAAATTTTGTTTGAAAACATCGGTAAACCCCGCTCTGCACCTCGTCCACAGCCAAGTGCCGATAATAATCAGTAATCTATTAAAAACCAAAATAATATGAAAGAATTTTTTAAATATTTCTTTGCCGCCCTTGCCGCAATGTTTGTGTATGGATTTGCGTCGGTGGGCATTTATATTGTAATGATGATAATGATGTTTTCGATGGGAGGCAGCGGTATGTCGTCAAAAACCAAAGTGGAGGATAATACTGTGCTCCGTCTCAGACTCAATGGCACTATCACCGACCGCAGCGTTACTCAGGACGATATGTACGGTATGCTTACGATGTCGCTTAAAATAGAACAGACCACAGGGTTAACCGATATTTTGCGTTGCATCAAATCTGCCAAAACCGATAAGAACATTTCGGCTATATACCTCGAATTCAGTACAATATCTACCGATTTTGCCAACCTTCAAAATATCCGCGCCGCTCTCGAAGATTTTGCCGAAAGCGGAAAGCCGATTTACGCTTGGGCAGAATCGTACGACCTTGCCACATACTATCTTGCAAGCACTGCCACCAAAATTTATATGCGCGAACTTGGTGGTTTGGAGCTTAAAGGTATTGCCTCGCAATCAATGTTTTACAAGCCACTTTTAGACCGTCTTGGAATTGATATGCAGGTGATTCGCCACGGAAAATTCAAAAGTGCCGTTGAACCCTATCTTCAAGGTTCGATGAGCGATGCCAACCGTTTGCAGATGTCTACCCTCGTCAACGATATTTGGGCAGAGGTTTCAAAAGACATTTGCAAGAGCAAGAATATTGATGCCGCTGATTTTGAGAACCATATTGATAATCTCGACTATTATTCCGACCTCGACCTTTGCGTAAATTCGGGTATGATCGACGCGCTTATTTCGCACAAAGAGGCTGAGGATTCTATCAAGGCTGCTATCGAAGTGTCTTACGACGAAGGACTTAACATAGTATCGCTCACCGGCTACCTCTCGTCGCTCAAAGACGAAAAGCCCAAAAACGACAAAATCGCTATCATTTATGCCGAAGGTGAAATCGACCCATCTGGCAACGAAAATTCCAATATCCTTGCCGACAAAATTTGCGAGTCTTTTAGAATCGCACAAAACGACGACGATATCAAGGCAGTAGTTTTCCGCATCAATTCGCCCGGAGGCAGCGCCACCGAAAGCGAAGAAATCTACAAGGCTGCCAAGGCGTTTGGTGAAAAGAAACCTTTGGTAGTGTCGATGGGCAGTTACGCCGCTTCGGGAGGATATTATATCGCTTGTCCCGCTCAAAAGATTGTGGCAATGCCTTCTACAATCACCGGCAGTATCGGCGTGTTTGGCGTTATTCCTAATGTGGAAAAACTTTTGAAAGACTATGAGCTCAACGTGGAGACCGTTGGCACTCACAAACATTCGGGTATGGGTTCGATGTACACCAAGATGGATTCGCGCGAGATTGACGTTATACAGCAGAGTGTGGAAACTGTTTACGGACGCTTTATCAGTCACGTGGCAGAGGGCAGGAATATGACTACCGCCGAGGTTGACTCCATTGGTCAGGGACGTGTATGGAGCGGCGCATCGGCTTTAAAAATTGGCTTGGTAGATACTCTCGGCTCGCTCAACGACGCTTTGACTATTGCTGCCGAACTTGCCGACGTGAGCGAATATTCTACCACCGACCTTCCCGAGCTTCAGGACGATTCAATGTCGATGCTTCTCAATCTGTTGTCGATGAAAGTATTCACTCCCCAAAGCCAGATGCCCGAGGAGCTAACCCCCTTGCTCAACGAGTACAAGCGAATTAAACGTATGGAAGGCGTTCAATGCCGTATGGAGCCGTTTATGCTGGAGTATTAGAATGATAACCTAAAAACGATGCCACTATGGATTTAGCAACAATGAAGAAAGTGATAGCAGAATATTTTAAGACTCAGCCTATAATAAAGGCATGGCTCTTTGGTTCGTGGGCTCGCGGCGAGGAGA
Source organism: Bacteroidales bacterium (assembly GCA_017394445.1). GTDB lineage: Bacteria > Bacteroidota > Bacteroidia > Bacteroidales > UBA3824 > UBA3824. The sequence continues at coordinate 10,779 of JAFPYT010000137.1, forward strand.
CACCGCTGAGCGATGTGGATTTGCTGGTAGTTCTTGACCATTCGCAGCCGATAGGATTGAAATTTTTTGGAATGTGGAACGATTTGGAGAGACTTCTCAACCGCAGTGTGGATTTGGTGGAGGACGGTGCTTTGGAAGATTTTGCAAAAAACAGTGTTGAACATGACAAATTATTGATATATGAGAGAGCCGCTTAAAGACAGGGCAAGGTTGGAACATATTATTGCTGCATCAGATAATATTTTACGTTATACTGACAGTAAATCATATACTGATTTACAAACCGATGATATGATGTGCTATGCTGTTGTTTACAATATAATGACTGTTGGTGAGGCAGCATACCATCTTACCAAACAGTTTAAGAAACTGCATAACCAAACTAATTGGGATGATATAACAAAAATGCGCAATGTGTTGGCTCATGATTATTACAAACTTAGATTGCAGACAATTTGGGAAGTTGTTAAAAACGATATTCCCCCTCTCCGCCAACAGATTGCCCGCTACCTTGCCGAAACCGACTGGGACGAGTGGGAGAAAAACGCTGTGGTTATCAAAGAAACAGCCGTTCACAAAAACCTGATTCAAACCGCTACACGTATGAAGGACAAAGGTTACGATACTGATGAGATTTGCAGCATTACCGGTTTGAGCCGAGAGGAGATAGACAGAATATAAATTTTTTAACCCACATATAACAAAAAAAAGATGATTATTAAAAGATTATTATTGATTTTGGCGTTGCTGCCGATGATGGCGGTGGCGCAGACTGAAAATTTGTGGCTTGATTTCAAGACTTTGGAAGAGCCTTTTGTATTTGGCTTTTCGTCGAAAAATGCCACTTTCGAAGCCCTTAAAAAAGAGCTTTACTGGAATATACCTAATTTTTATACAGCCAAAAAACTCGAACAGGCAAGTTTTCAGGTTGTTGACAATTCAAACAACTCTGCCATTTCCGGCGATGGTTTTGTAATCAATGCCGACGAAAAAAAGGTAAAGATTGAGGCAAAAACCTCTGCCGGAGCGCTTTATGGCGTGTATGAGTATTTGAGACTTTATTCTGCCGGCACAAAGGTTATCAAAAACCACGTGTCGAATCCCACCTACAAATACCGAATCCTCAACCATTGGGACAATCCAGACGGCAGTGTGGAGCGTGGTTATGCCGGAAAATCTATTTGGTTTGACGGTGGAAAAATCCATTTCCGTTCCGACATCGAAACCTACGCCCGCGCCAACGCTTCAATAGGTATCAACGGCACTGTTATCGACAATGTTAACGCCGACCCAAAGGTACTTTTGCCCGAAATGCTTCGCGATATTAAAACCATTGCCGACCGCCTGCGCCCTTATAATATTAAGGTGTATTTGGCTGTTAACTTTTCGTCGCCAACGGCTATCGGCGGTTTAAAAACTTCCGACCCGCTTGATAAGGATGTAATTAATTGGTGGACAAATAAATGTAAAGAAATCTACAAATTGATTCCCGATTTTGGCGGATTCCTTGTAAAGGCTAATAGCGAGGGTCTGCCCGGACCAATGGATTTTGGACGCACTCACGCCGACGGTGCCAATATGCTTGCCAAGGCTCTAAAACCTTACGGCGGCATTGTTATGTGGCGCGCCTTTGTGTATAATCCTCAGGGTGGCGACCGTGCAAAACAGGCTTACGACGAGTTTATGCCCCTCGACGGAAAATTCGACGACAATGTGATTATCCAAGTGAAAAACGGTCCTGTGGATTTTCAGCCACGCGAACCCTTCTCGCCGCTGTTTGGAGGTTTGAAAAAGACGCCCATTATGCCCGAACTCCAAATCACTCAGGAATATCTCGGATACAGCGACCATCTCTGTTTCCTCGCTACTATGTGGAAAGAGTTTTTGGATTATCCTGTCAACAACAAAGAAACCGTTAAGCAAACCACACAGTATCACCCCTTTACAGCCATTGCGGGAGTTGCCAACACAGGCACTATGAAAAACTGGTGCGGATATGTGATGGCGCAGTCAAACTGGTATGCCTTTGGACGTTTGGCGTGGAATCCCGACATTACCGCTCAGCAGATAGCCGACGAGTGGATTGCCCTCACCCTCACCTCCGACAAATCTGCCGCCGCCAAAATTTCGGATATGATGATGAAATCGCGCGAGGCTGTTACCGACTATATGACCCCCCTCGGACTGCATCACCTTATGGGTTGGAGCGACCATTGGGGTCCCGAGCCGTGGTGCGATATTCCGGGCGCGCGCGAAGACTGGATGCCGCGTTATTATCACAAAGCCGCCGACGATGGTCTTGGTTTCAACCGCTCGTCCTCTGGCAGCAATGCCGTAGAGCAGTATCAAGAGCCTTTGAAATCACTCTACGACAATCCAAAACTCTGCCCAAAAGAGTATGTCCTATGGTTTCACCACTTGCCGTGGAATTACACCTTCGACAATGGCAACACCCTTTGGAACGAACTCTGTTATCATTACACCAAAGGCGTTTCGCAGGTAGAAGAATTTCAAAAAACTTGGGCATCGCTCAAAGGCAAGGTGTCAGACCCGATTTACAACGAGGTGGCTAAGAAACTCGAAGTGCAGCTCGACGAAGCCCAATGGTGGCGCGACGGCTGTATGCTCTATTTCCAAACCTTCTCAAAAATGGAACTCCCCTTCACCCCAAAATACACCTTCGACCAATGTAAAGCCAAACTCAAAACTAAGGAGTATGTGGCACGGCAAAAAGATTAGCAAAAACATTCCGCTAAATTAGCCGTCTGGAAGACGGTATCTCTGTATCCCCGGACATCGTAGCCGCCTCGTGCGGCACGGTGTCCGGGGTTTTTGCGTGTTGACGGTGCGCGTAATTTTGCGGAGAGCGGAAAATGTTTTGGAAATTAAAAAATAATCAATAACTTTGCTGAAATGATTCTTCTTAATGATATTTAAGCAATTTATGAAACACCTTATCTTTATACTTCTATTTGCCATTTCGATGTTTGATGTATCGGCGCAAAATGTTCCGCAGATTGTTAAGCACGGCTCTGCATATCAGTTGATTGTTGGCGGCAAACCTTTTATTATGCGGGCAGGAGAACTTGGAAATTCTAACGCCTCAACCACTGATTATTTTGAAAAAATTGTGGTGCCAAACCTCAAAAAGCAGAATATCAACACCGCCCTTGTGCCTGCCTATTGGGATTTGATAGAGCCCGAGGAGGGACGGTTTGATTTTTCGCTCATCGACAATATCATAAAGGTATCGGCACGCAACAATCTAAAAATCGTTTTCTTGTGGTTCGGTGCGTGGAAAAACTCAATGTCGTGTTATGCTCCGTCGTGGGTAAAAAAGGATGTAAAACGTTTTCCCCGTGCCGAAAGCAAGGAAGGCGTAAAGCAAGAATTACTTTCTCCATTTTCTGCCGATAACCTACGGGCCGACAAAAAGGCTTTTTGCGAACTGCTAAGATTTATTAAACAAAACGATAATAATCAAACGGTTGTGATGGTTCAGGTGGAAAACGAAATAGCGATGCTTCCATCTGCCCGCGATTATTGCAAAACGGCTACGGCGGCGTGGAAATCAAACGTCCCTGCCGCATTGACCGATTATTTGAAACAGCACAAGGACGAACTTACCGACAGTCTGAAAAAATATTGGACGGGCGAAACCATCGGCTCGTGGCAAAAACTATTTGGCAGTAGCATCTATGGCGAAGAAATTTTTACAGCGTGGAGTTACGCAGTGTATATCAATGAGTTGGCGAAAGCAGGCAAATCCATTTACAATCTGCCTATGTATGTAAACTGCGCCCTCAACCGTCCAGGAAAGAAACCTGGCGAATATCCTTCGGGCGGTCCTCTGCCACATTTAATCGACATTTGGAAAGCCGGCGCGCCAAGTGTGGAGATGCTCAGTCCAGATATTTATTTTGGCGATTTTAAACGGTGGACTTCGGCTTATCATCGTCCCGATAATCCGTTTTTTATACCCGAGCACCAATACGACGCAACTGCCGGGGCAAAAGCACTTTATGCCTTTGGCGAATACCACGCCTTGGGCTTTTCGCCATTTTCGGCTGAAACCAAACAGGCTCAGTTTATGCCGCCTGTTTTGGGCGAAACTTTTTCGGATGAATCCACCAAAGGAACTCTCACCGAACTGCCCAACGCCTACAACCTTATTAAATGTGCCGAAAGTTTCATCACACTTTTTAACGGCAGCGACAGAATGCGCGGTGTGCTGTTAGATTCTCTTAACCAACGCGATACGCTTATTATTGGTGGCTATCAGATTATTGCCAAGCACGACTACACCCTTGGATGGAGTCCAAATGCAAAACTTCCTAATTGGAATCTCGAAGGTGCAATCATTATCAACACCGCCCCCGACGAATTTTTGCTGATTGGCACAGGCACAGTGTTGAATTTTAATTCGTTGAAAAAAAACACCAACGTAGGCATTCTCGAAATACAAGAACTATCAACCGACGACAGCGGCAAAATACTCCGCTATCTCAACGGCGACGAATCGCACCAAGGTCGCCACGTGCGCATCCCCGACGGCGAATGGGGCATACAGCGGTTTAGGCTTTATGAGTATTGATTTCACAATCCATACTCCATAATATAGTCGTTCATAAAATATCCGCCGCCAAAGGGGAAATCGCCTTGCGAGGCAATTTTCATTCCTATGTGGAGGTAAAAATCTACGGCAGGATTATCACGGTTTACATTGAGTTGCAGACATTTGGGCTTAGGATTAAGACCCTTTGCTAACGTTTTGGCATAATCGAAAAACCTCTTGCCGAGACCAGTCTTTTGGCATTGAGGCATAACGTAGAGTTTTTCTATTCTAAATATCCCGTTATCCTTTGGAAAACAACTCATATAACCGCAGATATTGCCCTCACAATCTTCTGCCAAAAAGAAATCCTTACCCTCGCTAATCTGTTGTTTCAATCCGTTGATATCGTACATTCGTTCCAACATATATGCCGTCTGCTCCTTGCCGATAACAGGAGTAAAAGTTTTGGTAAACACCACCTTAGCCGCGCTGTTTATCCGTTCGGCATCATCAGTTATTGCCTTTCGGATGGTAATTTCTTGATTTTTTAAGTCCATTTGCATTAATTTTTTTGAGATACAAAAATACAAAAAAAACGCGTACAATACAACACAGAGCCGAAAATAGAATTTATACCTTGGCACTAACTCGTTTTTTTTGATAGATAGTGCCAAGATATAAAAATTATATGTTGGCACTATCGTATTTTTTTTATAACTTAGTGCCGTGATATAAAACCAAGCATTATGAATGAATTAATAGGCAGAAACGCTGAAAC
>JAFPYT010000138.1 GCA_017394445.1 Bacteroidales bacterium
AATGGGCTGCAAAAGGCTTCGCAACAAGGCGGAGAGAGTGCAGCGGCAAAAATCGTATCACAATATCGACTCGGCTGAGTCTATCGGATTGCTGTTCGACTCAACTGTACAGGCTAACTATTTTTCGGCACGGAGGTTCATCACCGGACTTGTAGAAGCAGGCAAAAACGTTGAAGCCCTTGGAATGGTGCTCAACGAAGAGATGCTACGCTACTATACGCCAAGCCCAAACATTCATCTTTTTTCGTTAGAAAAAATTACATTTTTTGGCTACCCCGACAACCGTGAAGTTGAAGACTTCATCAAAAAAGATTTCGACATACTTATTAATATATGCACCACCGAAAACCTCAGTGTAGACTACGTGATGGGCATGTCGAGAGCCAAATTCAAAGTATCGGTAAAATTCAAAGAGAACGACTTTGCCGACTTTGCGCTCGAATTCAAAGACGACAGAGTGCCCGAAACCGATGAACTTATCAACCGCATAAAACAGTATCTCACTGCCATATCTCGAAAATAATTACCCTCGTAATAATCTAAGACACAATATTTTGTACAAATAATCAAAAGCACAACTCCAATATGCAGAGTGAATTATTCAACGGAACAGGCGTTGCACTGATAACGCCTTTCGACAACAGCGGAAATATCGACTACCCTTCGCTACAAAACCTTTTAGACTATATAATAGACGGTGGTATCAACTTCATCGCTATGCAGGGCACCACAGGCGAGCCGGCTACCCTCACCCCTCAAGAACGCCAACAGTTGCGAAAATTCGTTATTGAATACGTAAACAACAGAGTGCCAATCATGTACGGCATTGGTGGCAACAACACCGCCGCCGTAGTAGACGAAATCAAAAACACCGATTTTAAAGGAATAGATGCTATATTAAGCATTTCTCCATATTACACAAAGCCCAATCAAAGAGGCATTTACGAACATTTTAAGGCGATAGCTACAGCAAGTCCCGTGCCTGTTGTACTCTATAATGTACCCGGACGCACATCGCGAAACGTGGAAGCACAAACCATAGTGCAGCTTGCCAACGACTGCCCCAACATTATAGCAGTAAAAGAAGCAAGCGGCAATATGTCGCAGATAATGAGCATAATAAACACCAAGCCCGAACGTCTTGCAATAATATCAGGCGATGACTCTCTCACCTTGCCAATGTATGCTCTCGGCGCAACAGGCGTAATATCAGTAGTGGCAAATGTGGCTCCAAAAGAATTTTCTACAATGGTAAACCTTTGTGCAAAAGGCGATTACGTAGCCGCAAGAAAAATTCACTTCAAACTGCTCGACCTTATGAACGAATTGTTTGAAGACGGAAGTCCAGCAGGTGCAAAAGCCGCACTCGCACATCTCGGCATTATTAAAGAGAATTTGCGCTTGCCATTAGTACCTGTTTGTGACCGCGTTAGAGAAAAAATAATAACAGCACTTGCCAATGCCAAAAAATAAAGGTCCTCAATGGGCCAAAGATGCTGTTTGGTATCAGATTTTCCCCGAAAGATTCTGCCGCACCAACAGCCACAACCCTATTACAGCCGCCGACATCGAAGGTACAACGCCATTTTCGCTAACTCACAACGATCCTTGGATGATACACAGTTGGACAGCAGATTGGTACGCCACCGATGAATGCGAAAAGCAAAACACCGCCGACCTAAAAACCAACATTCTTAGGCGGCGGTTTTGCGGCGACGTAAATGGAATCATCAGCAAACTCGAATACCTTAAAGATTTAGGCGTTAACGCATTGTATTTCACTCCGTTGCAATATTCGCCATCACTTCACAAATACGACGCGACAAACTATCTTCACACCGACCCATTTTTTGGCAGCAATCCTCGCGCCGACATAAAAACAATAGAAAACGAAGATTTCGACAACTATGCCAACGCCACTTGGACTACCGCCGACCGAGAAACACTCAACCTTATAAAACGAGCCCACGAGTTGGGAATAAAAATAATTTTCGACGGAGTGTTCAACCACATAGGCTACAACAGCGTGCCATTTCAAGACGTGCTTAAACATCGCGAAAAGTCGAAATACGCATCGTGGTTTCACATCAACTTTGAAAAATCCACACCAAAGCAACTGCACTACGATAAGTTTTGGGGTTGTGTAAAAGAGATGCCCAAACTAAATTACGGCTGCAAAGAAGTTCAGAGATATGTATTTGCAGCGTTGCGCCGATGGTTGCGTCCCGTGGTAGACGGCAAAGAGATGCCAGGCATCGACGGATGGCGAATAGACCACGCAATTGGTGTGCCGATAGAATTTTGGAACAAAGCTCACAGATATGTTAAAATGCTCAACAGTGATGCATTGTTTATTGGCGAACTCATTGAGCCTGAGGATATTATCAAGCCTTATCTAAACCAAGGCATTTTTGATTCGGTGATGAATTACGGTTTTTTGGAAGCCGCCTGCCGTTTTTTTGCCGCCGAAAAAAAATATTATACTGCAAATCAATTTGACCAAAGGCTCAAAGAGTTGCTAAACCTCTACCCTACTGAATGTAACTATATGATGCAGAATATGTTAGGTACTCACGATACCGAGCGTATAGCATCGTATATCGTAAACAGAAGGCTAAAACAATATGGCAGCATAGGCAAGTTTTTTGCCAATTCGCACGCCGACGACAAGCAGTACCGCACACGCAAACCATTTGAACGAGAAAGACTTATCCAAAAAATGATGATAGTTTTTCAATTTGCATTTGTGGGTGCGCCAATGATTTATTACGGCGACGAAGCTGGAATGTGGGGCGCAAACGACCCCGACTGCCGCAAACCTATGATGTGGAGCGAAATAAAATTCGACAATGAATATCCAGTTTTCAACGGCATCAGAGGCAGAAAACCCGACAAAGTGGAGTTTTCGCAAGAAATGCACCGTTTTTACAAAAAGATAATAGCCTTACGCAATAATTATCAAGCACTTAGAACAGGCAAATGGCGCACTATCGCAGCCTCGCAACAAGGAAGGCTATATATTTTTGAGCGTTATACAAATCAGCAGAGAGTTATTTTTGCATTCAACCGCAACAAAACTCCGCAAACGTTTACTATCGAAGATAATTTGCAGTCATCGTTAACCGACTACCTCACAGACTCTAAGTATTTGAGTGTTAAAGGGAAATATGAGATAACCATAGAGCCGTCAACAGTCTTAGTGCTTATTTAAAGGCACAAAACTACACCCACACTTGCATATATTCAAACATACGGGTTAAATTTAAAAGAATGGCATAGTATTTGTAAATTTATTTTTACAAAATAGCAATAATTCATAAAAAATTTACCGATATGGAAAATACATCAAGCGGAATCATCCGCAAAGGCTTTGTAAAGATAAAACTTGCATTTGATGCAGACGTATGCGAAACCGAAAGGCTCAAAATACTTGAACGGTGGGCAGAAACAATGACACACTCAGACATCAAGGTTATAGAAACCCGCCATACTGAAAAAATGAGCGCAATGATAGCCCGCATCAGCCACCCGCACTGCGTAAGATAATATCAAAACTTAGTCGTCAAACTCGTCGTCGTCGTCGTTGAAGTCGCGTTTGTCTTGCAACGAACTTGGCTTAAGAAGGTCGAAATAAGATTCGATGGTCTTGTTGAATTGATTCATCAGTTCTTTACGCTGAGCCTCAGTTAGTTTCGGCTTGTCGGTCTCGTTCTCTTCGAGAGTAAGGTAACTTACAGTTACGCCAAGCACGTCGGCTATCTTGATAAGCGACTTAATGCTGTAGTTGTTAGGGTCTTCGCGACTGAGCATAACGCGCAAACTTACTGTGGGAATGTCGGTTTCGCGTGCAAGTCTTGCCACCGACCATCCTTTCTCTTTGCGAAGTCGTTGAATTTTTGTGGTAATGTTCATAGTTAAAATATTTTAAATCAATTACTTACTATTATTCTTTAATGCAAAATATGCACTTAAAGTATTACTACAAATATAATAAAAAATTATTTAATCCAAATATATTTTTATGATTTTTTTTAATTATCATAAATTTTTTTCAAAAAAGCAAGTGCTTTAGCTGGTGAAGTTATTTTATCTACCACAAGGCAAGGTTTTCCGTTGACAGGTTTCAACACCGAATCTTTGCCGTTGTGATGAGCAATTATACGCGAAAATACGTCTGATTGATAATATGGAGAATCTTGATCTTCAACAAGATAGCATATCATCTTACCACCTTTCAATATAATTTTGAGCATGCCAAGTTCGATGGCAATCCACCGCATTCGCACCACATTAAACAACTGTTCGGTGGGTTCGGGAATTTTGCCAAAACGGTCGGTGAGTCGTTGAATTATCTGTTGCAGACCCTCCTCGTCTTTAACATTATCGAGTTTGCGGTAAATTTTTAAACGTTCGGTGACGTTTTCCACATAATTTTCGGGAAGAAGCAGTTCCATATCAGTATCTATGATACAGTCGGATGTAAACTTCATATTCGTAGGCAACGGCACAGCCGAAGTATCGCCGCCGTCACCACTGTTGAGTTTTTCTTGATATTCTTGTTCGCGAATTTCGATAATAGCCTCGTCGAGAATTTTTTGGTAAGTTTCCATACCGATTTCTGAGATAAAACCGCTCTGTTCGCCGCCGAGAAGATTGCCTGCGCCACGAATGTCGAGGTCTTGAAGGGCGATGTTGAATCCGCTGCCAAGTTCAGAGAAACTCTCGATAGCCTTTAAACGCTGACGTGCCTGCGGTGTCATATTCTCCTCTGGACGCGCAAAAAGATAGCAGAACGCCTTTTTGTTAGAGCGTCCTACACGTCCGCGAAGTTGGTGCAATTCGCTAAGTCCAAAATTTTGAGCATCTAACCCAATGATAGTGTTAGCGTTAGGAATATCCAAACCGCTCTCGATAATAGTGGTGCAGATAAGCACATCCGCCTCGTTGTTGATAAAGCCGAGCATAATGTTTTCGAGCATAGTGCCGTCCATCTGTCCGTGAGCAGTGATAGTTTCGGCGTGAGGACAGAGTTTTTTTACAAGTGCCTCAGTTTTATATAGTTCCTTAATCTTGTTTTGAATAATAAACACCTGTCCGTGGCGATCGAGTTCGTAATCTACTGCCTCTTTAATTATCTCAGGATTAAACGTATGTACCTCTGTAACAATTGGATAACGGTTTGGTGGCGGTGTATTTATGATACTGAGGTCGCGAGCGCCGAGAAGCGAAAACTGCAATGTTCGCGGTATAGGAGTAGCCGACAACGTGAGAGTATCAACATTGAGTTTAATCTGTTTGAGTTTTTCTTTAACAGCCACACCAAACTTTTGTTCCTCGTCGATAATCAGGAGACCTAAATCTTTGAATACCACATCTTTGCCAATAATCTTATGCGTACCAATCAAAATATCAATATCGCCATCGGCAAGGCGTTTGAGGATAGAATGAATATCTTTAACAGTGCGTAAACGACTGATATACTCAACGTTACAGGGTAAATCTTTGAGTCTTTCTTTAAACGTATTATAGTGTTGCAAAGCGAGAATTGTGGTGGGGACAAGCACAGCAACCTGTTTGCCGTCGGTAGCAGCCTTGAAAGCCGCACGTATTGCCACCTCGGTTTTGCCAAATCCTACATCACCGCAAATCAGACGGTCCATAGGTTCGGGCGATTCCATATCCGCCTTAACAGCAGCCGTTGCCTTTTCTTGGTCGGGAGTGTC
>JAFPYT010000139.1 GCA_017394445.1 Bacteroidales bacterium
AATTTGTACAATATTCTGTTTGTCAAGGTTTTATTGATATCCAATAAAAGGGTTGATAACATGGCGGATATTGATATGTTGGTTGAGGTAGTTTGAGGGGGGTGTTATTGTATTAGGTTTTTGTTTTTATATCCATTTAAACAGGTTTATTTTTTTATTATTCCTAATCAATATTATATCAAATAAAAATAATATCAATGCGATTATCCATCGCGTAGTTTCTTTAGACCCCGATTTATAATATAATTGTGTTTTATTAACAATAATTCCAAAAATCGTATTTCCTCTTGCAGCAAATTTCACCTTTTGTCCCTTAAACATTTCTACTCCATAATCTATGATTTTTTGTGGATGGTATGATTTATATAACATTGTATCATTTTGAAATTTTATCTTTGCAATTTCAAAATGAACACGCCCTCTTGGCTGGTCGTGTATTTCATATTCAAATGTAACTTCCTCAACAACACCAGTTTTAATAATCTCTTTACCATATTCAAATCTAATAGGTATAGTCATAAGCAAAAAAATCAACAAAAAGAGAAACATAAGAATTTCTATTATATCTATTATAGAAAATTTCACATCCTTACTTAGATTATTCTGGTTATTATATAATTCTGTCTTCATTATCGAAATCCAAAAAAAAATTTGCACACCATTTATTTGGTATGCAAATTAAAATAAAAAATGCGTATAAATCTATATGAAAGTATGTTCGTTATTTGAAACGGAGGTTGCCCGATTCGATGTTCACGTCTTCGTATTGGGTGATAACGGTGTTTGAGTTGCCTATATCGATGCCCACTGCGGTGTTGATGTCGCCACCGTTTACGTGTGCTGAGTGTAAGCAATAGCCTACCGATGTGAGTGTCAATGGGTTGGGAACTACTTCGATGTTGAGGATGCCTTCAAATTCTTTGTAGAAGTTTTCTACCAATTCCATATAGAGAGCGCCACCACCTGTGATGTACATTTGCGATGCCTTGGTAAAGTCGGCGTCGGTAAACACACGGCGAAGGTTTGGCGAAATCACATCGCGGTAATACATATTGAGTACGTTGCGGCGGATGTCGAGAATGTCGATTTTTTTGCGGTCGAGCATTATAAAGTTGTTCATAAACGCTTGCTCAATCTGTTTCATATTTTTGAGACCGAGGTTGTATTGCAAGCCGAGTTCTTTGGTAAAGAGGTCGATGGCGTATTGCAAGCCCTGAATGCTGATTGCAGTACGCTGAACAATACCGTTTTCGGTGCTGAGTACCGCCTCGCAAGTGCCAAATCCGAGACTTATTACAAAGAAATTGCCTGTGGCTTTGATGTCGCCCTGACGGAGAGCCACAATGTTGCCCATCATTTCGGGGAGAATTTCTACCGAAACCACGTCTACGTTCATCTCTGTGCGGCCTTTGCATGTAAACGACGACATATCAAACTCAATGCGGTGGGTTTTGCGGAGAAGTTCGGCTGCCGGAGTTTTGTTTACCTGATAGGTGCTGAACGGGAATCCTGTTGTTACCACCAACGGACGGTTGTTTTTGTAGGCGGCAAGCAAAAGGGCTGTTTTGAAAAGGATTTGGTAGTCGATTTCGGTGGGAGCGGCGTTGATGGTGCGGTGCGGCGACTGTCCTTCCGACAATGCAAGGTTGCCTACGATATATGGAATATCGTCGATGTATAGCCTCAGACCGTTGATGAGGTCGTTTGAGACCAAGGCAAGGTTCGAGTTGTTGTGCTCGAATACGCTCGGTATGCTGTAACTGTTTCTCATTGCTATGTAGTTTTTAAAATTTTCTCGACAAAATTAACTCTGTATGTATTTTTGTAATCTTTTGTTTATTTATTTTCAAATATCATACCAAATTTGCCTTTGCTACATCGTTTTCGATTGAGGTGATTTTAGCGTTGTAAAAACAGTTGGTGGTGGCGGTTTCTGACTTTATTTTTATGCGCACATAGTTTTCGCCGTAGCCGTAGATATAGCCGTCGTTTTCAAGCGTTTCGGTGAGTATGCGTTGCGTTGTGCCTTGCATTTTGGCTAAATAATTATGGGTAAGGCGGTCGGCAAGTTGGCGTAATTGTTTTGACCGTGCGTTCTTAACTTTCTCATCCACTTGGCTTTCCATTGTGTCGGCTTTGGTGCCGCTGCGTCGTGAATATTTAAATACGTGTATATGACCAAATCCGATACGCTCTGCCGCATCTAAGGTTTGAAGAAAATCTTCGTCGGTTTCGCCGGGTAAACCCACAATAATATCTGTTGTAATATTAAAATTAGGGATAATGCTTCTGAATTTGTCGGCTATTGTAAAAAAATCTTCTCTTGTGTAATGACGGTGCATACGTTTGAGTACATCGTTGCTGCCGCTTTGTAAACAGAGGTGAATGTGTGGCGCAAGTTTCGGATTTTTAAACAGTTGGATAAAACTATCCGAAAAATCGTCGGGTTCAATTGATGCTATACGCAAGCGAAAATCCTTGTCAATCAGCAAAATGCGCTTTATCAAATCTTCAAACCCGATACCGTTGTAATTATACTTGGAAATGTTTACGCCGGTGAGCACAATCTCTTTAAAACCGTAATCAAGTTCGGTGGTGATGTTAGCGATAATATCCTCAGCGGGACGCGACACTGCCCTGCCGCGCACGTAAGGCACTATGCAATACGAACAAAAATTGTTGCAGCCATCTTGAATTTTTACAATAGAGCGTGTGTGGAATGTCTCTTTGGCGGGTTCAAAGCCAAAAACATTGCCCTCAAAACTGTCCACAGCCGAAAATTCGCCGCCGAGATGCGCCTCCACAATGTCGAAAATGCGGTTTTTGTGTTTGTTGTCTACCACAATAACGTTGGGATTGTTGACGAGATATTTTTTTGCGTATTGCTCTGCCATACAGCCTGTTACTATCACGAGCGAACCTTTGCGGATGGCGCGGTTGATATATTCGCGGCTCTTTTTGTCGGATTGGTTAGTGATGGTGCAGGTGTTGATAACGCAAATTTCGGCGTCGGAATTTTCAAAATCGCCGTCGGTAACAAAGCCCTTTTCGCGAAACTTTGAAGCCAAAGCGTCGGTTTCGTAAAGGTTTAAACGGCATCCAAGGGTTTTAAATGATATTTTGTTCATAATGAGTTTTCAACTGCGCAAAGATATGGATTTTTCGGATTTCCGCAAAATATCACACCTTGATGCCCACCATTGTCATATCGTCGATTTGCGAAATGCCGCCGCGCCACGAGATGATTTCTTGTTCGAGAGCCACACGCTGTTCGTTGAGAGGGTCTTCGTGTATTTCGATGAGCGTGGCGGTGAGGTTTTTGAGCAGAAATTTCTTTTGATTCTTGCCACCAAGTTGGTCTTGAAGCCCGTCAGAAAACATATACACCATATCGCCTTTCTCAATTTTTACGGTTTGAGTTTGAAAATGCTCCTTGGCACGCAGATAGTTGCCCACCGGCATAGCGTCGCCTTTTAGTTTTATTGCCTCTTTGCCTCTGATTATCAATGCAGTTTGGTTGGCTATGGCGTAACGGATTTCCATTTTTTCAAAATCGAACGAACAGATGGTCATATCCATACCATCGTCGAGTGATCCGCCGCCTTTTGCCACGAGGGTGGATTTTATAAAATCTCTCATTCTATCGAGCACAGTGCCAGGGTTTTCGGCATCGTATTCTGTTACCATATATTCCCTCAGAGCCGAAATGCCAAGCATCGAAAGCAGTGCGCCCGGAATGCCGTGACCCGTGCAGTCGGCGGTAATCATCACCGAATATCGTCCACAGCGGATGGCACGGTAATAGTCGCCACCCACAATATCGCGA
>JAFPYT010000140.1 GCA_017394445.1 Bacteroidales bacterium
GTGGTGACAACGTCAGGAAAATGGTGAAATGCACCAAAACAAGTGGCGAATTTGAAAAAGGCTACCCCGACACAATTGTTATCCACTATACAGCGGGGCCTTATCAGTCGTCGCTCAATACGCTTGTAAATCCGAAAGTTAAAGCGTCGGCACACGTGCTTATCGACCGCGACGGAAGCATTACACAGTTGATTCCATTCAACGAGATTGCTTGGCACGCAGGCGAAAGTTCTTACGGCGGGCGTTCAGGATACAACAAATATTCGATCGGCATTGAAATTGTCAACTCGGGTCCCTTGACCAAAAGCGGCAATGTTTATCGCTCGTGGTACGGTTCGGCATACAATCCAAGTGATGTTGTGGAGGCTATCCACCGCAATCAGAATACTGCAAAATATTGGCACGTTTACACAGCCGAGCAAATCGAAACTGTTCGTCAGTTGTGCGCCGAACTCATTGAGGCATATCCAAATATCAAACAGATACTTGGTCACGAAGAGATTGCTCCCGCACGCAAAACCGATCCAGGTCCTGCTTTCCCGTTAGACAAGCTCCGCGAGCAGCTTCTCGGTTCCGACCGCCGCAACGATGGTGGAGCAGAAATGCCCGACACTGGTCGCGTAATGGCAAATACATTGAATATTAGAAACACACCTCAATCTGATGGCGCACTTGTTGCCAAACCCCTTTCAAAAGGTACTCTCGTTAGCATTGTTGACGAGCAGAACGGTTGGTACAAGATACGCACCACTATCGAAGGATGGGTTTACGGAAGATATATCGACATTAACTAAACTATACCGCAGATGAAAAAATGGATCATTATTATCGGCTCTATAATCGTAGTGCTCATAGTGATAGGAGTTTTGCACGATGCGGGCTATCTCAACTTTAAGTGGACAACGCTTACCAAGTTGTTTGCCGCTCTTGCTGGTCCCTATATGCTTATGAAGAATATTTTCTTCAACCGCAACTCGGTTTCGAGCGTTCAGGAGGTTTTGGATAAATCTAAGCAAGGACTTCTCAACGACGAGGAGCACCGCGAGGAATACGATACCAAAATTGCTGAAAAAGAGCAAGAAATCCAAAAACTCGAAAAACAGATAGAAAAACTTGACGACAAAATCAAGGTTATCGAGTATAAAAAGGAGGCCGCCGCTCAGGAAGTTACCACAATGTCTACTGAGCAGATGATGGCAGAATTTGAAAAATTGTATGGCAACGAAAAAGATGACTAAGTATATTTCTACATTGGCTTTGTTGGTGATATCGCTGTTGTGGATTCAGAACGCTTCGGCACAGATTACCCTTCAATGCGTAAAACCCGGTGAGCAATTGTTGCTCCAACCCGAAAACGACACCGTTTGGGTAATGGACAACTACCGTATGGTGAATGTGATTCAAACAGGACGTCTTTATAAACTTGAAAAAGAAAAGACCGAACTTCTCGAACAGAAGTGCGACACTCTCCGTCAGATTATTGACGAAAAGGACAATCTTATTTCTACCTACAAAGACGACCGTGGATACTACGAAAAAGAACTCAAAGAATGTCGCAACGATGCTATCTACGTGGCAGAGCAAGCCAAGAAATATCAACGACGCGCACGATGGGCAACTATCGGATGCGGAGTGGCGGCAGGAGTTGGATTTGTAGTAGGTGCGCTCCTTTTTAAGTAACTATTTAACTATTAGAAAATAAAGTAAACCAAATTATTCAAATAAAACGTTATAAATCATGGAAGTAAATCAGTATATGCAGACTGTGGAATATTACGGTGAGCATCCGATTGAATATTTCGCAGCAATATACATTCCGGTAATGATTTGGCTGGTACTCTCGCTAATCTTTATCGTGATAATGTTTAAGAAGTACACCTTTGGCGATTGGACCAAGGAAAACCCTAACCCTTGTGATGGCGAAACTTTCAATATGCCCCGTGGAACATTTCGTGGCATTTTAACACTTTCGCTGCTGTTTATCACAGTGGTAATCGAACTTGCCAATGTTAAAATCATTGGTCTGGAAGCCGAGTTCTCCGAATTTATGGCAGCATTCCAAATGATGATTGCCTTCTATTTTGGCGCAAAGGTTATGCACCACATCAACTCTGTGGACAAGACCAAAACCAAAATGCTTGCTCAGGCTGCCGAGGCTCAGGCTCTTGGAACAACCTCTGCCGCATTGGAACGCGATGCTGAAAACGGCGTTACTACCGTAGACAACTCGTACTTTGAAGAAGAGGGTGCAGCAGGATAGTCTGCAACGCTAATAATCTAAACGCCGGAGGACTGTCGTAGTACATTCTCCGGCTTTTTTCAATTTATACCTATACGTTTTTATAATTTTTTATCTGTTTTGGAAAATACAATTACCGCACTCTACCGCAAGCATCCTGCCCATGCAGAGTTGAAAAATGCTCTAAAAGGTAATAACAATGTGCAAATCAAGGGTTTAAATACATCGGCCTCGGCTTTTTTTGTAGCGTCGGACGATACCCTCTCGTCGCAACCGCTTATTTTTGTGGCCGATAGCGAAGAAGACGCTGCGTATATTTACAACGATTTTCAAACCGCAGAGCAAAACCGACCCGTATATTTCTATCCGTTTTCGCACAAAAAGTCAGCGTTGAAAAAGGCTGAGAATACTCTCAGCCCCGAATTTCTGCTTTCAAAAACCGAGGTGCTCGACAAAATTCAGCAATCTTCCAACTTTGTGCTTGTAACATATCCCGAAGCAATTGCCGAAAACGTTATTTCATCTGCCGACCTTAAAAAAAACACTCTTGAACTGCACACAGGTCTCGAGGTCAACACCGAGTTTATTACCGAAGTGCTTGAATCTTACGACTTTCAGCAGGTAGATTTTGTTTTCCAACCAGGACAGTTTGCCCTTCGTGGCAGCATTATTGATATTTTTTCGTATTCTAACGACAATCCTTACCGCGTTGACTTTTTTGGCGAGCAGATTGAGTCGATACGCACGTTTGATATTATCGACCAACTCTCTATCGACAAGGTTGACCGCATTACCATCATTCCCGACATCTGCAAGCATAATGCTGATATTAAGAAGATTCCGTTTTTGCAGTTTATTCCACAAAATAGTGTAATTTGGTTTTCTGACCTCGATTACTGCCGTTTGCAGGTGGAATCGCTCGGCAAAGATAATGTCTTCGTTACCGAAGACGGCGATGTGGATACCGATACTCCCGATTTTATGGATGCTGCTACGTTTGATAACGCATTGAAACAGATAAAGTTAGTAGATAATGGCTCAACGGCTCAGCTCCCTTCTGTGATTAAATTCAATATCACTCCGCAGCCTGTTTTTCAAAAAAACTTCAGCCTTCTTGCCCAAAACATCCGTCATTATCAGGATTCGGGATACAAAACATTTGTGCTGGTGCTCAACGAAAAGCAGACCATACGCCTTCACGATATTTTCTCCTCTGATTCGTCGATAGAAAATGTGAACTTCGAATCCATTGTAATGACTATCCATCAGGGATTTGTAGATAATGATTTGAAGTTGTGCTGCTATTCCGACCATCAGATTTTTGAACGCTACTTAAAGTACCGCTTAAAGGAGGCGAAGATTCGCAAGAGTCGCGAGGCAATTACCCTCAACGAAATGAACAGCCTTAAGCCCGGTGACTATATAGTTCATTCCGACCACGGTATCGGCACTTTCGGAGGCTTGGAAACCATCGATAAAAATGGTCATCCGCAAGAGGCTATCAGATTGGTTTTCAAAGATAACGATATTCTTTATGTGAGTATTCACGCTTTACATAAGATTTCAAAATATAAAGGTGCCGACGGCGAAGCCCCAAAAATTTACAAACTTGGCAGCGACACTTGGAACAAACTTAAGCAAAAGGCGAAGACCAAGGTTAAGGACATCGCTCAAAAACTTATTAAGCTTTATGCGCAGCGCAAACAGCAAAAGGGTTTTGCTTTCTCGCCCGACTCGTATCTGCAGCAGGCTCTCGAAGCGTCGTTTATTTACGAGGACACTCCCGA
>JAFPYT010000141.1 GCA_017394445.1 Bacteroidales bacterium
CGATGCTTCAGCGTTTTGGCGATACCCCTGTAAAACCTACCACAGCAGCCAAGCATTACGCCGTAATACGTTCGGCAAAATATCCCACTGCCGACACCAAGTTGCTGTTCGACAGGTCGATACTCTATAATGTTGACATAAAAAAAGAGGCTCCCGAAGACCCCGACGAACCAGAAGATTTCGACGAGCAGGAAGACGCTCTGCATTACTTCCTCAAAAACATATTCCTCAAAAAGGATTTCACGCCTGTGCAGGTAGACTCAATAAGTAAGTTGCTCAACGGCAAAAACATACTACACGTGTCGCCTCCGGGCAGCGGCAAAACTCTCATCGCGCTATTTACGGCGTTTATGAAACCTGGCTACAGCCTTTTCTTACCGCCCACAATTGCCGCTATGAAGATGCAGTTTGCAATGCTCCGTTCGTGCAATATCGACATCGATTACTACATCAACCCCACCCTGCAAAACACCTACGACCGCACTATGGCTGTAGAATCTGTTACAAGCGGGCAATCGGTGGTAACGTTTATTTCACCGTCGCTAATGCACGACCCCTATATGCGCACCGTGTTTAAAAAAATCGACGAAAACAATATTCCACTCTACCATATTTTTGTAGACGAGGCGCAGTTGATTTCCACTCAAACACCAGAGTTCCGCCCTTATTATCAGGACATTAAGAACACAATCATACGCAATTTTAAATTTGAGAACATCTGTCAGGTGCGCTTAGGAGCGTTTACCTCGAGCCAAGAATACAACGTTAAAAACGAGATTGTAGAAAAACTCGGAACAGATGTAACACTCACATTCAACCAAAAATTATCGGATATGCCCAAAATCACCGTCCACGAATTATCCGACGACACACCTTCGGGCGAAGGTGCGGAGGCATATTATCGAAAACTCAAGCAAAAACTTGCCGAAAAACTGATTTCTTCTAATAAAAACGGCTCTACAATAGTTTACGGAGCGCAAATGCCGTTAGACCCCAACGACACCGACGACACCACATACTACTACGGCGACACCGACGAAAAAACCGCTCCCGTAACCAATTCGGCAGCAGTAGACAGCAGCAAAAATTGCAAAGAGTTTTGCAATTCAAAAAAAGGCGTAATGGCGGCTGTGCGCTCGGCTGGCATAGGTATTCACGCTCAGAATCTTAACTACGCTATACATTTTGAGCCGCCCTATTCGCTCGACGAATTTTACCGTATGAACGGACGTGCAAAACGTGGAATGGTAAAAAAAGCCGACGTAATGCTCAACACCATTCAAAAAGAGTTTGCCGGCACCGAATCGGTACGCGACGAAAAGGGCAACATCAAAACCGTGGAGAATATCATCGACACCAATTACGACGCATCATACAATCTGCAACGCCTTGCCAAACTCTATCCTGGTGAGGACAAGGAGAAAAACGTGATGCACGAGATTCTCAACGGCATAATGACTCCCCAAAAATCGGGCAGAGAAAATATTGTAGAGGCTGTATTCAACGAGTTTGGAATCGAAATCGAAACCGAAACCGAACCAATGACCGACCCCTACCAACTATACATCTACACCAACAACCGCGAAAAGAGTCTCGGATATATCAACTTTAAAACCAACGAGTTGGTAATGCCAGAATCTACCTACGACGCACCGTTGGCAGAGCGCATTCAGTCGTTTATTTCCGACATAATCACCAACAACACCGACAGTCCGCTCGACTATCTTGCCGTAATGGAAAACATTCAGGAGGCAGAGGAGTGCGATGGTGTACAGACCATTGCCGACACGCTCCAAACAGGCAGCACAGGCAGTCTCACAATTCCGTTTTTCAACAGCGCGTTTAAAAAAGCCGCCGACATACTCAACACCAAAATAGACCACAGCATACCTGCAAGGGCATTGTTGAGGCTCTATGGTCAGACTTCGTCGTTCGACGAATTTGAAAAACTCGTGGCAAGCGAATACGGCGTTAACCCAAAAACTTTGGACGACAAGTCGAAAATCAAGTTTGCCGCCCTCTACCAAAAATTCCGCAACAAGCGCGACACAATGAGGGCTATAACGCTGCTCAAAGAAATCGACCTTATCGACGACTACCTTATAAATCCCGCCACAGGCGAAATCACTGTAACAATCACCAAGCACGATTTGGATTTTTACAAGATGAAACTCCTGCCCGTGCTTTCGCGAAACCTCACCCGCGACAAGGCTCTCGCTTACATTTCGTCGATCGAAAACGAAACATATCTTGTTCTCGAGAAATACACCGACGTGCTTATCGCATTCTTTTACAACGAGATATACCCACTTTACCAAAAGATGATACTCGACTGCAACACATTTTTCAAAACCATTTTGGAAAAGCAGAAGAGCAATTCGGTAACGCAAGAAATGATTGCTGCCAACCTACAAAACTATTTTGTATCGCGCTACAACTGCAAGTTCGTTTACAGCAACATATCAGAGAACATTCAGAATATCAACAATGTGCTTGAAATTCTTGAACAAACTGGCAGCAATATCAGCGAAATGCAACACCTTGAGGAATCGCTCTCGCAGTCGAAACCCGAAAACCGCACGCCCGCCAACAAGATAATATGCGGATATTGCGAACTTTTCACCGCCAAACCCGACGATGCTGTGGAGCGTTTCAACGCCTACGGACTTATATGTGAGGGACTTAACGAATACCGTTTTAACCCCGAAAACACTGTGGAGAAGTTTGAAACCGATACCAATTCTGTTGCCGACCGCATTGTCGCCGAAAACTTCGACCTCAAAGACGAGATGGAAACCGTAATGAAACTAAAACTGCAAACACAGTGGCTAAAACGGTTCAACTCGCAAATACTTAAAATTTCGTAACATAGAAAAAAACTATACCATATATGAAAGAACTGATCAACAACGAATTAGCGCAACTGCAAAAAGACCTTGAAAACCTGCAGTCGGCTGCCAAGCAGATAGCCAACGCCGGCGAGGCTTCTAACAACGTGATAGAGGAGGCAAAAAACATTCAAAACGATTTTTCAAAAAATCTTGAAAAACTCACCACTCTCTACACGCAGTATTTAGACCAAGCCGACAAGTCGTCGAACGAGCGCAACACCGAGATTATCAACCACTTTAAAAAGACAATTTCGGAGCAGACCGTTATTCTCGACAAATACGGCGCACTTGTGAGCACCATCAACGAAAACAACAAAAAACTTATTGAGGCTTCGCAAGAAAACCAAAAGGCTACAGTAGAAAAACTCGTGAAATTTGCCCAAGAAAAGGTTGACACTCAAGACTCGCTCTTGAAAAAAGCAGCCGCCGACACCACTCAGAAGGTAGAGGCTGTAAAATCGTCGTACCTAAAACAGGCAGAGGAAACCGACAAACTTCTCAAAGCATACCTCGAACTTGCTCAAGGCACCGAGGAACTAAAACAGAATATCGACAAAGTGGACTTTCCGCAGAGGTTTGAGAAACTTTCGGGACTTGTAAACAACCTCTCCACCGAGCAGAAAGGCACAAACGAGCGTATTGAAAAATTAGAAAAATCAGGCACGGAATCCGACAAAAAACTTATGGAAGCCGTACTCGAAAACCGCAGCAGCATCAAGACTGTGAAGCTATTAGCGTGGATAGTTACCATCATCGTCGTTTTGACCACAGGCGCAATGGTATACGCCTGCATCAAAAACGATCTTTTTTCACTGTTGTTCTAAACAATTGAGGCTCAAGCGTTAGCAGCGAGGTATTTTTCCACATCCAAAGCCGCCATACATCCTGTACCCGCAGCCACCACAGCCTGACGGTATTCAGGGTCGGCACAATCGCCACAGGCAAACACGCCCGGCACATTGGTTTTGGTGCTGTTGTCTTGAGTAATGATGTATCCGTTGTTGTCGGTATTAATATAAGGTGCAAAAATTTCGGTTTGCGGAGCACGTCCGATGGCTACAAAATAGCCTGTAACGTCAAGATTTTTAGAGTGTTGCTCATTGTTTTGATCAGTATATTTCAGAGTAACACCCTCCACACCGTTAGAGCCGAAAATATCAGTAACCTCGTGTTTATAAAGCACTTGAATATTTTTAGCCTCGGCAAGGCGGTTTTGCAAAATAGTAGATGCACGCAGATAATCCTTACGCACAGCGAGGTAGACATTGCGGCATATCTTGCTAAGATATAGCGCGTCGCCCACAGCCGTGTCGCCGCCGCCCACAACTATTACGTCTTGGTTTTTGTAGAAAAATCCATCGCACACAGCACACGCCGAAACACCCATTCCGGCGTATTTTTTTTCTGCCTCAATGCCCAAATATTTGGCAGTTGCGCCAGTGGCAATAATTACAGTGCGGGCTGTAATTGATTGTCCGCCATCGGTTTCCACAGAAAACGGGCGGGCAGAGAAATCCACCTTAGAAATAGTTTCGTAAATAATCTCCGTACCGAACTTCTCCGCCTGTTGACGCATTTTATCCATAAGGTCGAAGCCCTGAACGCCATCGGGAAAACCGGGATAATTCTCTATCTCATTGGTAGTTGTAAGTTGTCCGCCTTGCACAGGTCCGGCAGCAAGAACCGATTTGATACCCGCCCTTCCGGTGTATATAGCGGCAGTGTAACCAGCAGGTCCTGAGCCAATTATCAAGCAATCTGTGGTCATATAAATCTTATTATTAAATTATTTACCTTTGGCAAATATATACAAAAAAACCGTAAAATAGAATTTTGAAAAATGCAATAGTGTTTTTTTCATCTTTTATTTTGAAAAGTCTATTTACTTGCTTAAATTTGCAGTAATTCAAATTTGTTACCGGTAATAATTTACATAAAAAATAGTTTATGCTAATTTTCTATCAATCAACCAATTCTGAAATTTACGCAGTAAAATTCAGAAACACACCAAACAAAAACGACAACAAAAAGTTACTCTGGCTTTTTGGCGACGCCAAACATTTAGACCAAAACAGGATTTCAGGCACATTCATCGGACCACGCAAGGAGATGATTACCCCTTGGAGCACCAACGCCGTAGAAATTACCCAAAATATGGGTATCGAAGGAATCGAACGTATAGAAAAATTCATTCCTTCTGACGAGCCTAATCCGCAATACGACAAAATGTTGCAGCGTGTTTACAACGATCTCGACGAAAACATTTTTACAATATCCAAGCAACCCGACCCCGTGATTTATATCGACGACCTCAGGGCTTACAACCAAAAAGAGGGTCTTGCGCTAAGCGAACCCGAAATCAACTACTTGGAAAACCTCGGAAAAAGTCTCGGACGCAAACTCACCGACAGCGAAGTATTTGGTTTTTCGCAAGTTAACAGCGAACACTGCCGTCACAAAATCTTTGGCGGAACATTCGTTATCGACGGCAAGGAAAAAGACAAATCGCTTTTCCAACTCATCAAAGAGACCTCAAAACAGAATCCCCGCGGATTGGTTTCGGCTTACAAAGACAACGTGGCATTTCTTGAAGGACACAAAGCCGAGCAGTTTGCCCCCGCAAATCCCGAAACTTCTTCAGAATTTGAAATAAAAGAGATTGACACAGTGCTTTCGCTAAAAGCCGAAACACACAACTTCCCCACCACCGTAGAGCCCTTCAACGGTGCTGCCACAGGTTCGGGCGGCGAAATCCGCGACCGTATGGCAGGCGGCAAAGGCAGTTTCCCAATTGCCGGAACAGCCGTTTATATGACATCATACCCCCGCATCAAAGAAGACGGCGAGGTGCAGAAACCCATCGACGAAATCACTGGTCGCGAATGGGAAAAGGCAGTTCCCGAACGTAAATGGCTCTATCAAACACCGTTAGAAATACTTATCAAAGCATCAAACGGAGCAAGCGACTTTGGAAACAAATTCGGTCAGCCGCTAATCGTGGGTAGCCTCCTCACATTCGAACATTTTGAAGGCGACGAAAAATTCGGCTTCGACAAAGTGATAATGCAGGCTGGCGGCGTAGGCTATGCACGCAAACAAGACAGCCAGAAAGATACTCCCGATTCTAATATGCCCATCGTAGTGCTCGGTGGCGACAACTACCGCATCGGTATGGGCGGCGGCGCTGTATCTTCCGTTGCCACAGGACAATACAAAAACGATATTGAGTTGAACGCCGTTCAGCGTAGCAACCCCGAAATGCAAAAACGCGTTTACAACGCCATCCGCGCAGTAAGCGAAATGGACGAAAACCCAATTGTTTCGGTTCACGACCACGGTGCAGGCGGACACCTCAACTGTCTTTCGGAACTTGTGGAAGAAACCGGCGGCGAAATCGAAATCGAAAAACTCCCCGTTGGCGACCCCACTCTATCGAGCAAAGAGATTATCGGAAACGAAAGCCAAGAACGTATGGGCTTGGTAATCAAACCCGAATATGTAGAAAAACTTAAAAAAATAGCCGACCGCGAACGTGCTCCTATGTATGTTGTGGGCAAAACCACCGACGATATGGTGTTTAAATTCACCAATCCCGACGGCTCCACTCCTATCAACCTCAAACTCGAAGACTTTTTTGGCAAGCCGCCAAAGACCATAATGAAAGACGTTACAGTAAAGAAAAAATACTCTGCTGTAAACTATTCAAACGATAAATTTCCCGAATACCTTACCGAAGTGCTTCAGTTAGAAGGTGTTGCGTGCAAAGACTGGCTCACCAACAAAGTTGACCGCTCGGTAACAGGTAAAATTGCACGTCAGCAGTGCGTAGGCGCAATTCAGTTGCCCCTTGCCGACCTTGGCGCAGTGGCAGTAGACTACACCGGCAAACGCGGTATTGCCACAGCCCTCGGACACGCTCCCGCTGTTGCGCTCATCAATGCTGAGGCAGGCTCAAGAATGGCAATTGCCGAATCGCTCACCAACATTGTTTGGGCACCTTTAGAAAACGGAATGGACTCGGTATCGCTCAGCGCCAACTGGATGTGGCCCTGCAAAAACAAAGGCGAAGACGCACGTCTCTACAGCGCAGTAAAAGCAGCTTCTGATTTTGCTATCGCCCTCGGTATCAATATCCCCACAGGCAAAGACTCGCTATCGATGACACAAAAATATCCCGACGGTTCTAAGGTGCTCGCCCCCGGCACGGTCATCATCACATCGGCAGGTGAAGTTTCTAACATCCGCAAAATTGTAACTCCCGACCTCAAACCGGTAGAAAAGTCAACAATATTCTACGTTGATTTCTCCAAAACCGACCTCAACCTCGGCGGAAGCAGTTTTGCTCAAACAGTAAATTCGTTGGGCAGTTCGTGTCCCGATATTGCCGACCCCGAATATTTCAGAAACGCATTCAACGCCATTCAACAACTTGTGTCAAAAGGACTTATACTTGCAGGACACGATATTTCGGCAGGCGGTATCATCACCACACTTTTAGAGATGTGCTTCCCCACAATTTCAGGCGGATTGGATATCAATTTTGATTTCGACAAAAAATACGACCTCTGCCAGACACTCTTTAGCGAAAATCCTGGCGTAGTGTTCCAAACAGCAAAGGCAGGCGAAGTAGAAAAGATGCTCAAATCGCTGAACATCAATTATATGATTATCGGCAAAACAATTTCTACTCACACACTCAAAGTTACACACCACGCCAAAACTCACACCTTCGACATCGACTTGCTCCGCAACACTTGGTTCAAGACTTCATACCTTCTCGACCGTGAGCAAACCGAAAAATCGTGTGCAGAAAGCCGTTTCAACAACTATTCGCTCCAACCGTTGGAGTTTAAATTCAACCCCGACTTTACTGGCAAGTTAGACCAATACGGCATCAAGGCATCACGCCGCCGCAAAACCGGCATCAAAGCCGCAATCATCCGCGAAAAAGGTATCAACGGCGACCGTGAAATGGCTTATACAATGTATCTTGCAGGTTTCGATGTAAAAGACGTGCACATGACCGACCTTGCTTCGGGACGCGAAACTCTCGAAGATGTTAACTTTATAGTATACTGCGGCGGATTCTCCAATAGCGACGTTCTCGGCAGTGCAAAAGGTTGGGCAGGCGCGTTCAAATACAACGACAAGGCTCGTAAGGCTCTCGAAAACTTCTACAAACGCAACGACACCCTAAGTCTTGGCGTATGCAACGGTTGTCAGTTGATGAACGAACTCGGACTTATCTATCCCAAAAAGAAAAAACATCCCAAACTTCGTCACAACAATTCGCACAAATTTGAATCAGAATTTGTAACCGTAGACATACTACCGAACGAATCAGTAATGCTTAAATCACTTGCAGGCAGCAAGTTGGGCGTTTGGGTAGCCCACGGTGAAGGACGTTTTGACCTTCCCGAAGCCGAAAAGAACTATCACATACCTATGAAATACTCTTACGGCGAATATCCTGGCAACCCCAACGGATCAGATTACAACGCCGCCGCCATCGTTTCCGACGACGGACGACACTTGTCGATGATGCCCCACCCCGAACGCGCCATTTTTGCTTGGCAGTGGGCCAACTACCCATTCAACCGCAAAAACGACGAGGTTTCGCCCTGGTTGGAGGCATTTGTTAACGCAAGGAAATGGATTGAGCAATTAAAGAAATAAAAAACTTTTTTTTGCTCTCAACCTATGAATACGGGAGTGCGCCGCCTTTGTGCGTCGCGCTCCTTTTTATTTTTTTAAAAATTGGTTTGGGGGTATGGCTTTTTTCGGTTGTCAAATTATCAGAAACCAAAAAAACAAAAGGGCTATGGAAGAAAACGACAAATACATATTCGACGGCGAAATCAACTCGCAGCAAGATTTCAACGAGCAGAAAGACCTCTATTCGATATATCTGCAAGCGGGCGAAATAGACACCGACAAGGCTTGGAACAACGTGAGCGCAAAACTGACACCCCGAAAACAAGTTCGCGTGTTCAAACTTTGGCACGCAGTATCGGCAGCGGCAGCGGTGGCAGCCATTACGTTAATGATAACATTATTGGTAAAAGAACCTATTAAATATCAGCAGATTACTGCATCAACCGCTTGTCAGGAAATCACCTTGCCCGACGGTAGCACCGTATGCCTTAATCAAGGCGCAGTGATAGAATATCAAGAAAACTTCGACGGCGAAGAACGCCTTGTAAAATTCTCTGGCGAAGGATATTTCGACATCGTTCACTTAGACAACAAACCATTCGTTATCAAATCGGGCAACAACACCGTTAAAGTGCTCGGCACAGAGTTTAACCTCATTGCCAATGGCGACAATAATATAAAGGTGTCGGTAACTGACGGCTGCGTGTCGCTCCAAAACAACGAAGGCAACATCACCGTTTCTAAAAACGAAGAGGCAACCGCCACCAAAAACGAAAAACCACAGAAAAACAAAATCACACAAAATGTGCTTTCGTGGCAGAGTCAAATGCTTGATTTCAAGGATTGTCCGCTGCAAAAAGCAGTTGAAAAACTCAGTTACGTATACGGCGTAGAAATTTCGATTGAAAACCCCTCTCTCAACAATCTCAAACTTACATCGCGCTATCAAAATGCCAAGATAGAAGATGTAATGCAAGGATTGTCAACCATTTACCACATCCAAGCCGAAATGAGTCCCGTTACCGGCGTGTGGATTATCCAATAGTAAACCGTTAAAACCAACACCTATGAAACTGTTGTTAGCCATAATTATATCCGCTTCTACCCTGCAACCCGTAGCGGCACAGGACAGCGCAATAATGCAAAAAAAAGTTTCGGTAATAGCCGATAACGCAGAGATTAGCAACGTGTTAGACGATATCAGCCGCAAGTCGGGCGTAAACTTTTCGTACAACAGCGATTTGCTCAAAAATCAAAAAGTATCGCTCAACCGTCAAGATTGCGAACTTGAAACTATACTCAACACAATACTCGCCGACAATATTTCGTACACCGTAATTGGTGGAAACATAGTAATTTACGAAAAAACAGAACTTCCTGCCGAAAAGCCGCAGATGATAAAAGTGTCGGGCGTGGTGCGCGATGCCGACCAAAACAACGCATTGCCGTTTGCCTCTATCAGCCTAAACAACACTGCGTTAGGCACCATCACCAACGAAAACGGCAAGTTCGACCTGTTAATCAATCCCGAAAATCAAAACGACACCCTTGTGGTATCATATCTTGGATATTCACCTAAAAAAATAGCAATCAATCAGTTAGCAAAATCACAAAGCAACAATATCGCACTTTCGCAACATATCTACGGACTTGGCGAGGTATTGGTAACACCTGTGGAAACCGAAAAAATAATCCGCGAATCAGTATCAAGAATACATTCGCAATATTACCGCAAAGCCAACGTCTACAAGGCATTTTACCGCGAAAGTTATTACGCCGACTCTTCGTTTGCAGCACGCGACGAGGCAATGCTTAACATCTATAAATCAGGCGGTTCGGATGTTAGCAAAAACAAAATGGCAGTAACCGAAGGCAGAAAAATGATGTCGAGAAAACAGTACGATATTTTACTCAAACTCCGTGGCGGACCGTTCAACATTATCGAACTTGATTTTGTAAACCGTGGAAAAGAATTTATTTCCACATACGCTTCTAAATACTATGATTTTCAGTATGTTGGCAAAGATTCCACCGACCAAGGCGTTTTTCTTGTAATTCAGTTCGACAAAAAAACAAACGCCCCGGGCATCAAATATTCGGGCAAGATGTTTATTGAAAAAACGAGCAAAAGCATAGCACGTCTCGAATTTGAAATCATCCCCGACGGCAAAAAACTCACCGCCAAAAACCGCAAGGGCGAAACCGTGGATATGGTGTTCCGCCGTATGGCATACCACGTTAACTACACGCCCATCGACGGCAAATGGTATCTGCAAAGTTGCATCGGCGAAGAAACCCGACAGATTACCGACAAAAACGGCAATGATTCGTATATCACTACCATACAGCAACTTATCATTACCGAATCGTCGGGCAGCGACATTTTTCCAAAAGAA
This sequence comes from Bacteroidales bacterium, assembly GCA_017394445.1. Taxonomy (GTDB): domain Bacteria; phylum Bacteroidota; class Bacteroidia; order Bacteroidales; family UBA3824; genus UBA3824. Next base: position 10,943 of record JAFPYT010000141.1, read on the forward strand.
GGCACTGTCATCACACGCAAAGACCTCCTCTCCGACGTGATTGTGCGCCACAATGCCAACAGCAAAAAAGAGAGTCAGCAATACTAATTTTGTAAACCCATAGTGTAATAGATTTTTACATAAGTGTAAAAAAATTTTACAATTTCACAACCGTTATTAAAACACAAACAATTCATTATCAAAGCATTATCATAAGTGGCACGTTTGATGTTCTTTTATAAGTATGTAAAACATTAAACTCAGATTCCTTATGAAAAAATTAATGAAATTATTGGTCCTCGGACTAATGGCAACTACGGCTTGCACAGCGCAGCCAATATTGAGAACACACGTAGAAGGCGGCGAGGTAGAAGGCATTCTCGATGGCAACGATCTTGCTGTATATAAGGCAATTCCATACTGCGAACCTCCTTTGGGCGACCTTCGTTGGAAACCGCTTCAACCTGTAAAACCGTGGGAAGGCGTTTTGAAAGCCGAAGACGTTGCCAAATGGCCTCCCCAACCCGAAAAAAGTTACATTAAATACGATATGATGGACGAGGACTGCCTCTACCTGAGCGTTGTAACCCCTGCCAAAAGCGTAGATGAAAAATTGCCCGTGATGGTGTATATCCACGGAGGCAGTTTCTCAACAGAGCATTACGGCGGCGCATTGTGGGAGAGCCTTGCACGCAGAGGTGTTATCACAGTGTCAATTGAATTTCGCAACGGTGCTTTGGGATTTTTGGTGAGCGACGAATTGGCAAAAGAATCGCCCACAGGTCACTCTGGCAACTACGGCATTCTTGATCAGATTTATGCACTCCAATGGATTCAGCGCAATATCAAAAACTTTGGCGGCGACCCCTCAAAGGTTACAATTTTTGGCGAATCGTCGGGTGCTATGTGCTGCAACGTTCTGTGCGCGTCGCCTTTGGCAAAAGGACTATTCTGCGCCTGCATAAGTCAGAGTGGTGCGTATATTTCTAAAACGAATATGGGCACATATACCGAAAGTATGATGATGGAAGAAACCAAAAGTTTTATGGAAAGGGCTAATGTAAAAACAATTGCCGAAATGCGCCAGATGGATGCCAAAGCGTTGACAGGCAATAATGTATTCTATCCCTCATTCCCGGTTGTGGACGGCTATGTGATTCCCGAATCAATGTATAAACTATATGAGACCGGCAAATACAACGACGTGCCTGTGCTGATTATGCACAATAGCGACGAAGGTGCGGCAGGAATTGCGTCGGTAAGCGTAAATGAATATGAAGCATTACTCAATAGTCAGCAATTTCCCGCAAATTGGCTCGACAGTGTCAAGTATCATTACCCTGGCAACACCGACGAAGAATGTCTGTTTAGCATACGAGATTTAACACGCGATGTTCAGTTTGGATGGCCGGCATACACTTGGGCAAATTTGCAGACAAAAACAGGCAAAAGTCCTGTGTATGTGGCATATTTGGCTCAGAAATCGGAGAAAACCGTATATGCCGAAGGCAACCGCCGTGGAGCAGCACACGCCGACGATTGTATGTATCTGAGTGGTAGGTTCGACGAGGAAGCCGACAAGTATCCCGAGGAGAAAAAAGTATCTGACATAATGCAAGAATATTGGGTAAACTTTGCAAAATCTTGTGGTAATCCCAACGGAGCAGGACTTCCAAAATGGGTTGAATACCAACCAAATACAAAGAGCGTTATGGAATTTAACAACGGTGCTCAACTAATTGATCTGCCCAACAAAGCAAAAATTGAATGTATCGATAGGTTTATGAATTTCGTGTCGCAACAGTAAAAAGTATCTTCGCGGAGATGAAAAATAATTTTTGAAATTAGCATTATTATTGTTTCCTTTGCGCATCCAAATTTTTAAAACCCATTTACAATGAGCGCAGAACAAATCAACGAAGACGACGAAATTCAAGTAATAAGCCTTGAAGACGAAAACGGTCAAAACCACGATTTTGAAATAATCGATATGATAACCGACAATGGCACAGAGTATTACGCACTCCTACCCTATTACGAAAACCCCGAAGAACTCGACGACAAAGCCGACGACGACGATGTAACAGAGGTGGTTATTATGAAACTTTCAAAATCGGGCGACGAAGAAATCCTCGAAAGCATTGAAGACGAGGAAGAATACAACCGCATCGCCGATATTTTCGACGAGCGTTTAGGTACAGATACTGAGGAAGTTAGCGCAGAATAAGACGCTATCCTAATATTTCCATCACATCTTCTTTGAGCGCGGGATTAAACAGCGTGGTTTCATTAACGAAAGCCGCTGCAAGTCCCGCCTTTTTTTGTTGACGCACCTGAATTTTTTCCTCCACTGTGCCAGCGGAGATAAATCGGTAAACCATCACGCTGTTTTTCTGACCAATACGGTGGGCGCGGGCAATGGCTTGTTCTTCCACGGCGGGATTCCACCACGGGTCGATGATAAACACATAGTCGGCTTGGGTAAGGTTTAAACCTGTGCCGCCTGCCTTGATAGAAATCAAAAATACAGGCACATCATCGTTTGAGAGAAATTTTTCCACCTCGTTTTCACGCTCCTCGGTTTGACCCGTAAGCATTGCATAATCTAATCCGCGCTGCTGCAACTCATTGGCTATCAAATCTAAATGCTTTACAAACGATGAGAAAACCAGCACCTTATGTCCTTGGTCTACAACGTTTTGAAGCATCATCATAATTTCATCGGTTTTGCCGCTGCCATCTTGATAGGCATTATCTACAAGGGTGGGACTGCACGCAATTTGACGGAGTTTTACAAGACCTTGAATCACATCCATTGTAGAATTTGAAAGCAAGCCCTTGTCCATCAGGTCGAAAAGTTGGTTGCGCACCTTCGATTTTTCACGTTCGTAAATTTCGGCCTGCACATCGGTCATTTCGCAGAATATAGTCTGTTCTATTTTTTCTGGCAAATCGCTGAGTACCTGCTGCTTAGTACGACGAAGAATAAAAGGATAAATAAGTTTTTGTAGTTTTTCGACAGCAGTTTCGTTGGCACCACGCTCAATTGGTAGCACAAAACGTTTTTTAAACACCTGCAACGAGCCGAGCAAACCCGGATTTATAAAGTTCATCTGGCTCCAAAGGTCGGTGAGAGAGTTTTCGAGCGGCGTGCCCGTAAGCGTAAGGCGATGTCGGCAACGGAGGTTCATTAAGGCGAGATAGGTTTTAGAAAGAGGATTCTTCACCATTTGGCTCTCGTCTAAAATCACATAGTTAAACTCCTGTTTTTCAAAGTATTGAATATCGTTTCGCATAATAGAATAGCCAGCAATCACCACATCGTAATATTTAAACGAGCGCACAAGTTGCTGACGGTTATTGCCCGAATATTCAATAATTTTCAACTGCGGAGCAAACTTTTTCGCCTCGGCTTTCCAGTTGTAAATAAGCGACTTAGGCACAAGCAAAAGCGATGGAATTTTGTGTTCGATAGTAAAAAGTTCTCCCGGGCGGGTGCTGTCGTCGGCAAGGAGAATGCTGTTGGCAAGCACCGAAAGCGTGCAGAGAGTTTTTCCCAAACCCATATCGTCGGCAAGGCACGCACCAAAATTATAGTCGCGCATCATTTTAAGCCAGTTGTAGGCGGTAATCTGATAGGGACGCAACTGAGCATTGATATTTTGCGGCTGCTCCATTGGAATTGAGTCAAAATCAGAAAGTTTCTTTTCAAGTTCGGCAATAGAATCCTTTTCGCCCGAATCTAACGGCAGCGACATCAAGGCAAGATACTGATATTTTTTTAGTATGATATTGCCAGAATCCTTGTCGAAACTGCCCGAAATAAACATATCCCTAAAACGCTCAAACCATTCGTCAGGCAGCACCACCACACGTCCGTCGGGCAATGTAAATTCGTGTATATCGTTGATAATGTAATATTTAAGCGAAACAAACGGAATCTCTAAACCGTCGAGTTTTACAATGGCATAGATATCAAACCAGTCGGTACGGTTCTTAACCTTCATATCCAAGCGTATAGAGCCGGTGTAATAGTTCTTTTGGCTAAGATTCTGTTCGATGGAGATGCCCGCCTGAACAAGTTGTTCCTTATTGTTGTTCAAGCAGTTAATAGCAAACGCCTCTTGAATTTTTGGGTCGTTGGCATCGCTATTGATGCGGTAAGTACCGGGGTTGAGGCGAGTTTTAAAAATATCAAAAGCGGCATTTTCCACCTCCTGTTCGTAATCGAGATTGCGCACAAGTTTGGTAAACAGATAATCGCCGTTGTTTTCTATAAACTTAACAACCACCAAGTTGCGGCTTGTAGCAAGAAAGTCGATTCCGTTGTATCTGAATTTTAGCACAAAAACAGTGTAACCCTCCAAATCGTGCTCCACCATCAAAACTGCCTTAGGCTCAGGATTTTGGGTAATGATTTTAAAACCCGAAGGATTAACAATAAAATTCTCCTTTATGGTGTTGAGGATAAATTTTTGATAATACTGCGGCTCCACGCGCTTTTGCACAGGAATATATTTTTTTGAGATAAACGGCACGAGTTTTTTGGCATCAATACGGTAGAAAAACAGAATGCGACGATTGATAACGCACACGCACGGCTGATACGAAAGCACATACACATTCTTATTTAACAGATTGATTACCTTGTCTTTATATTTTACAGTAAGGAAATATTGAGTTTCCACATCGGTGCGCACAAAGTTGAAAACCGCCTCCGCCTTTTGCGAAGCAAATTCGATACGGTCGTCCACGAGCACAGTTTTTAGTGCTGGGTCTTTGTAATAAACCCCGATATGGGCAGTGCGGCAGATGTTGAGAATCTGCACAATCTTTTTATCAATAGCCGGACGCACATATTCGTCGATATACTTGGCATCGTGAGTGGCAAAAAACTCCTGAGGTGTAGCGCACTTGCGACCGCCGAAACTCTTGGTGATGTGAGTTTCTGAACATTCCGAAGCAAGAATCGCAATCAGCTTTTGCTCAGCGGTATAGCGGTCGGGATAAGTTCTAACATCGTCAGACACAACGTTTTCCTTAATATCATAATGACCGCCGGTAGACGATAGTTGCACAAAATGCGGCACAAGCAAAAAGCCTAAATGACGGTGTTCTTTGAGGGCTACGATAAATTCCATAATAATTATAAAAAGTGGGCAAAATTAATCAGTTTTTTGCATTTATCGAAATAATAAATACCTTTGCCGCCAATTAATTTTAACAAACTAATTATTTATAATATGAATAAGTATTTTGCAGCAACGATTCTATGTTGTTGCCTAACAATGAGTTTATCCGCACAAAAAAAGTACACCATAAGCGGATACATTACAGATGAAAAAACATCAGAAACCGCCATCGGAGCCACCATTTACGACAAATCCACGCTCCAAGGCACAATCACCAACGTTTTTGGATTTTACTCGCTCACACTTGCCGAGGGCGCGCACTCGCTGAGTTTTTCGTATGTGGGTTACACTCCCAAAACCGTGGAAATCAACCTCACCAAAGACACCTTGATGAATATCCAACTATCTGATAATGTTCAGTTAGAGGAAGTTGTGGTAACGGCTCAACGCGAAGATGTGGGCATTCAAGCCACAGGAATGGGTTCGCTTGATATTCCCGTTAAACTAATAGAACACACACCATCGTTGCTTGGCGAAACCGATGTTTTGCGAGCCATACAATTTACCCCCGGAGTGCAGCAGGGCGTTGGAGGAGCATCCGCGCTATACGTAAGAGGTGGCGGCGGCGACGAAAACCTTATACTCTTAGACGGTTCGCCAGTTTACAAAGTAGACCACTGTTTTGGATTTTTTTCGGTGTTTACCCCCGAAGCCGTAAAAAAGGTAAGTTTCTATAAATCATCGTTTCCAGCAAGATACAACGGCAGAGTTTCGTCGGTAATCGACGTGCGCACCAAAGACGGCGATATGAAAAACTATCATTCGAGTTTTTCGATAGGCTTGCTCACATCGCGGTTCAATATCGACGGACCCATTGTAAAAGACAAAACCTCGTTTTCGCTCTCGGCACGCACCACATATCTGTCGCTACTGATGTGGCCCGTATTGAAGATTGCCCAAGCAAGTATGGACGAAGATGAAAAACTCAACGCAGGATATTGGTTTTACGATTTCAACGCCAAAGTAAACCACAAATTCAGCGACAAAGACCGCCTTTATGTAAGTTTTTACCGCGGTGTCGACAAGTTTTGGGTTAGAGACAAATACAAAGAAGAGTACAACGATAACAGTTACGACGAACAAACCGGCGAATACAAAAACGGCACACGTATCGACAAATACAACGACAAAATTTATCTCCGCTGGGGCAACTTGATAAGCACCGTGCGTTGGAACCACGTTTTTTCGCCACGCTTATTTGCCAATACCACAATATCTTACAACAAATACAATATGTCGATTGGTTCGGAATATGAAGACAGCAGCAATGGTCCGCGAGGCAGTTGGAGCGAATTTACAAGTTCGGAATATAATTCGTCAATTATCGACTATGGCGCAGCATCTGACTTTGACTTTATGGCAACCGACCGTCACACTATCAAGTTTGGATTCAACTACATCTACCACGAGTTCAAACCCGAAACATCGATAACCAAAATCAAATCCAAATCATCTACAAATCCTGAAAACAATGTAGATTCATCGTCGGTGATTCCGGGAGGTAAAACCATATATGCCAACGAGTTGTCGGTTTATGCCGAAGACGAATGGAAAATTACACGCCAACTTTCGGCAATACCCGGATTTGCCTACACACTATTTAAAGTGCAAGACAAAGCATACAACACAATCCAACCTCGTTTTTCGCTAAAATACACAGCCACACCATTTTGGACATTCAAGGCATCGTATACACGTATGAGTCAATGCGTTCACTTGCTTTCGTCGTCGCCATTGGCACTTCCCACCGACCTTTGGGTGCCTATTACACAAAATATCAAGCCCGAAACCGCCGACCAATACTCTGTGGGCGCATACTGCACCAAAGCCAAAGGATGGGAATTTTCGGTGGAAGGCTATTACAAAGAACTCCACAACGTGCTTGAATACAAAGACGGAATGAGTTTTATGGGATTTTCGGGCAATTGGCAGCAGATGGTGGCAATGGGCGAAGGACGCTCTAAAGGTATCGAAGTGCTTGCCAAACGCACCGAAGGCAAAGCCACAGGATGGATTTCGTACACATTATCCAAAGCCGACCGCGATTTTGACAACGGCTCGGGAGTAAACAACGGACGTGTGTTTCCATTTGCCTACGACCGTCGTCACAACATCAGCATAGTTTACTCGCAAAAAATCAACGACCATATCGACTTTGATGCCAACTGGACATACTTCTCGGGGTCGCACGCCACTATTTCGCTTTCAAAAGAAACGCTGATACTTCCCTCGGGCGTTGACCCATACGATTATTGGGAATACGAGTCTGGACAGACAGAGCGTCCCGAAATAAAAACCGACGACATCGACTTTGTGGAAAACCGCAACAACTACACACTTCCCGCATCGCATCTGCTCTGCATCGGTATCAACTTTCACAAACAGAAAAAACACTGCGAACGAATATTCAATATCTCGGTTTACAACGCTTACAACGCCAAGAATCCCAACTTTGCATTCTCAAAGGTAAAAGAAAAAGAGAATCCTGCCGATCCATACAATCCGACAGAATATCTCGTGCTCCGAAAGCTTACCATTCTTCCTATAATACCCTCGTTTACATTTACTTACAAATTTTAAATCTGAAAACACTATGAAAAAACTATACATATTATTAGCCATCATAGCCCTTGCCACAGCCTGCAAAGAAGACATTCCTCTAAATGCCGACAGCACTGTGGGAGTGCTCTGCGCAAATGGATTCATCTATTCCGAAAGCGATTCTAACTATCTGCTAATCACCGAAACAGGATTAAGGAAAGCCAGCATAGTGAACACTGCACTTGTGGAACTCACTATAAACGGGCAACTTGTGGAAGAAATTTCGGTATGCGACCAAATTCCAGGACGATACAATATCAAAAGCGTAATTCACGATGGCGACCAAGTGCGTTTTGATATTCACAATCTTGACAAACACGCTTATTTTGAAGGAGTTATGCCAAACAAAGTTGACAATTTCGATGTAACATACACAATAGAAAAAGACAAGGCATATCACGAATGGTATGGCGAGCAGGCAAATTACGCCGATATGTTCCGTTTTGACGTAACATTCAAAGACTTATCGCCCGAAAAGCATTACTACCGACTCTACTCGCGCAACAAAACCACAAAAGCGGGCATACATAAGGTTATAGATTGGGTGCCCGATTCGTTTATCGACGAAGATGGGCAAGAATGGACCACAACGCGCGACTCGGTTTGGTACATTTACGACACCACATATATCAGAGCCAAAGTATTTTACGAAGGCGAATTGCTGCTTACCGACGAAGATTTTACCGTGGAAAACGACTTTATGGAAGGCACTTACAACGACTGCCACGTGTTTAAAAACTCGCGTTTTGCCGGCGGACAATGCAATTTGAAATTTTACGAGCGAACCGAAATACAACGCATATACAACTCTGAAACATACAATAACAAATATTCGGTAATAATTCCGCCAACAATTGAGTTTCACGATCCCGACTCATTAGACCTATATGAAAACTACAACAATCCATACGGTATCTTCAATTGCGAAGAAACTGTTGGCATAGAGTCTATCGACGAAGATGCCTATTATTATTACAAAGCCATCAACAATTATCGTTCGGGAAAATTTGATTATCAAGAAATTACAGGCGCAATCAAAATGCACACCAACATCTACGGCGGCAGTGGCAATATAATATTGTCATCTCGCGCAGCCAAAACCATCACCATCTACAAAGATGTAACGCCAAAAGCGGTTTATGTGCCGTGGGAGGATGATCCAAACGACATAATATATTACAAATAATAATAAAAAAAAACAATGCTGCGAAAATTGGTTTCCGCAGCATTGTTTTTACAAATTAGTAAAATCCACTGATAATCAATCAATCTCCTTTTTCTTACCCTTTGGTGTTTGGCTCTGAGGTGGAATGTAGTCAAGTTGAGCCGATTCGTCGGGATTGGCTATCATTTTGATGGGCTGACCGGTGATTTCGAGCACGTTGCCCCAAAGTTCGCTTTCAAGGTTGATACGTTTGCGCTCTACAACGGTGGCAGAGATAGGCAGAATGGTAAAATTGCCGTTCCAGTGACCTACCACAAACTCGGTCTTACCCGCCATAGCCGCGTGTATTGCGTTGAGAGACAGAAGGTTGCAGAACTTACTATCGTTGCTGTTGGCTGGTGACGAGCGGATAATGTAACTCGGGTCGATATATTTGATAGAGTGATGGAATCCGTCTTTTTTAAACTCCTCGGTAATTTTATCTTTGAGAAAAACGCCAATATCCTGATACTTAACGTTTCCGCTCTCGTCGCGCTCCACATTGTCGCCCTCAAAAAGGAACTGACCCGCACCCTCGGCAACAATTATAAGAGCGTGATGACGCTTTTCGAGACGTTCGCGGAGTTTGGTAATAAAGCCGTTAGGTCCGTAGAGGTCGAACTTCATTTCGGGAATCAGCACAAAATTAGCCTCGCCAGTTGCAAGTGCGGTGTTGGCAGCGATATATCCCGAATCGCGACCCATAAGTTTAATCATTGCTATGCCGTTGTAAGCACCCTTAGCCTCGTTGTGAGCGTTGATAACAATCTCTGAAGCCACTGAGAATGCTGTTTCAAAACCGAAACTCTTATCGATAAAGCAGATATCGTTGTCGATAGTCTTTGGCACACAGCCAACTGCAATGTTTAAATTACGCTTTTTAATCTCCTCGGCAATCGATTTGGCTGCACGCAGAGTACCGTCGCCACCGATGCAGAAGAGTATGTTGATATTTTGACGTTGAAGCACGTCTACAATCATTTCTGAAGGTTGTTCACCACGCGACGAACCAAGGAAACTACCGCCTTGAAGGTGAATACGGTCTACAAGTTCGGATGTAAGCGGCACAAGGTCGAACCCGGGTTTAAATCCTCGGAAACCATATCTGATACCAACCACATTGTGCACCTTGTAACGCTGATTAAGCTGAGTTACAAGACCTTTGATCACATTGTTGAGACCCGGGCAGAGACCGCCGGCAGTTACAATAGCCACCTTAGTTTTGTCGGGCTGAAAATAAATTTTCTCCTTAGGACCTGCCTTTTCAAACGAGATAGGCATCTTGCCAGTTTTCTTATAATCTTCGAGGCTCTTGGTAGAAGCGTCGTAAAGTATTCGCTCACCGTCTTTTACGTAATCGTACTCATCGTCGCCGTCGGCATTTTTTAGGTTGAGCGGCGAAGGAATGGTGCATTTGCCATCGAGCATCTTAACAGTAAAGTCGAGCGCATTTAATGTCTTATGTGCCATAATATTATGTTATTTATCTTTATCAAAAATCTTGTTATTTAAAGAATTCAATTCCGTGACGTCCGCAGTTGGCAGTACCAAACTTAGCAAAGAAATAGTTGACCTCTAATAGAATCTGAACGTTCAACTGTTTGGTTTCGGTAGTGATATTATTATTGGGTACAAAATCAAATGGGTTTTGATTGTCTTCCACCATATTTTTAAAACCGTAAGAAGCTCTTGCACCGAGACTTACTTGAACACGGTCGCCGTTGTATGGCATAAAACCCATTCCGAAAGCGATAGACATAAGTTTATCTTTAAACTGGTCGTCAACATCCTTATCTTCAGCAATTTTATCAATTGTGCCTTTAGCCTTTTTAACGGTTGTAAACTTAGGACCAACCTCGGCGTAAAAACCATAATCGCCTGTGTATCTGAGTAATGCAAGTATATCGGTGCAACCAAAGTTAAAATTGCCGTTTACAGTGCTATTACCATCTTTAAAGTTAAATTTCTGCTTAAAACCACCTCCAAGGTATTCAAACGAAACACCCACATAGTTGCCAAAAACAATTCCGTATCGTCCGCCAAAGCAAAACGACGGAGAAAAAGCCTCAAGTGTGAGACCTTCGGTGTTTTTAAGGTCTTGATTGAGCATCATAAACGTGCCAGCACCGCCCTTAACAGCAATAGTCATCCAATTGACATATCCTCCGCGTCCGCCGCGATGTTGCGAAAATCCTTGTAACACACACAATGTCAAGGCTATTAACAATAAAATCTTTTTCATTATTTAATCTATCTTTTAAAATGTTTATAAATTACTTCATAATATAAGACTATATTTAAGCCCTAAAAGATTATCAAATATCACACTTTTTTTGCAGAAAAGCAAAAAAAAACGCAAATATTTCTACTTTTGTCGAAAAAACAGAAGAGAAAAATGTTCGGTCATTTTGGAACTATCGGAAAATTAGTATCATTAGCATTAATTACACTTGTGTGCCTGTTAATAGCATTAGTAGTAGGCTCAGCAGGTGCAATGATTTACGCAAAATGCAGTGCCACAACCGCAGCACAAGCCACCTCAGACCCCAATTATGTGCGTATATATCAGATACTTTCGTCGTTGATAATTTTTTTGATACCGGCATTGGTGTGCGCATGGATGTTCGACAAAAGCATTAAGGAAGGTCTTTACCTCAATGCACAAACCAATTGGAAATCAATGTTGTTAGCATTGGCGGCAATGGTAACGGTTATTCCATTTACAGCATACATTACAGAAATAAATATGCAACTATCCCTGCCCGACTGCATGAAAGGAATAGAAGAGTGGATGCGACAAAAAGAAGACCGCGCAAAAATAATTACAGAACAAATGTTAATAACCGACAATTTTGGAATATACCTTTATAATATAATAGTGTTGGCGTTGGTGCCTGCAATATCCGAAGAACTATTTTTTAGAGCCACATTACAAAAAATTATTACACAAAACCGCCCATTATTAGCAGCTGTAGTTACCGCAGTGATATTCAGTGCGTTTCACTTGCAGTTTTATGGATTTTTGCCAAGAGTGCTTTTGGGCTTTATGCTTGGCTTTATGCTTGTATGCACCCAAAATATCAGAGTATCGGTAGCGGCACATTTTATAAACAATTTTGTAGCCGTAACTGCCTATTTTATAAAAGGTAGCGACATTACCAACAATATCAGCGACAACACGGCAGTATCACTATCAATAGCCATAATAAGCGCATC
>JAFPYT010000019.1 GCA_017394445.1 Bacteroidales bacterium
CACGAGCCACACGCCTCCAATGCCCGCAACAAGAACATTGCGTTTGCATTTTATAAGGCAGGTTTCATCGAGGCTTGGGGGCGCGGCATATCAAAAATAGTTACTCAGTTCACCGCAGCGGGTCTCAAAGAACCCAAATTTGAGGACTTCTGCGGCGGCGTGCGCGTTACCATTTATCGAAATACCGATTTGGTGGCGGAAACTATTGAAAAAAATAATGGAGAGGACGTAGAAAAAGACGTAGATAGGGTCGTAGAAAATGTAAATGGGGTCGTAGAAAAAGACGTAGATAGGGTCGTAGAAAACACAAAAATTGTCCAGAAAAATGATGGCGAGGTCACTGAAAATCAAAAAACAATACTCAGTGAAATAGAAAAGAATCCCTTGATAACAGCACAGCAATTATCTGATATTCTGCATATTTCATCACGTAAAATACAAAAAAATATGGCAATTCTCAGATCCAAGGGGTTTATTCGACGAGTTGGACCTGACAAAGGTGGGCATTGGAAAATTGTAAAAAAAACAGATGAAAGGGTCGTAGAAAATGACAGATAAAGGGTCGTAGAAAAAGACGTAGAAGAGGTCGTAGAAAAAGGTCACCAAAAGGGTCACTGAAAACGAAAAGAAAAACAAAACAACAATTAAACAATATGGAACTTAGATCACTTGGAAATACTAACCTAAAACTCTCTGCATTGGGTTTTGGAGCGTCGAGCCTCGGCGGGGTTTTCCACTCGCTTAAAGAGGAGGACGGAATCAGGGCGGTGCATACCGCTGTGGAAAATGGTATCAACTTTATCGATGTGTCGCCTTATTACGGACACTTGAAAGCCGAAATGGTGCTTGGCAAGGCGTTGAAGGATATTCCCCGCGACAAATTCATCCTCTCTACAAAGGTGGGTCGCTACGGCAAGGATGGCGTCAACACTTGGGACTATTCCGCTAAACGCGCTCACGACAGCGTTTACGAGAGTATGGAGCGCCTCAATGTTGACTACATCGACATCATCAACGTTCACGACATTGAATTTCAGGCGGCACTGCCCGGCGGATTGCAAAAGGTGTGCGACGAAACCCTTCTCGCACTTGTGGAACTCCGCGAAAAGGGCGTTGTAGGGCACGTGGGCATCACCGACCTCCAACTCGAAAACCTCAAATGGGTGGTGGAGCATACGCCAAAGGGCACTGTGGAATCGGTATTGAACTTCTGCCACTACTGCCTTTGCGACGACAAGTTGGTGGACTTCCTCGACTTTTTTGAGAGCCGTGGCGTGGGCGTTATCAATGCAAGTCCGCTCTCGATGGGATTGCTCACAATGCGCGGTGCACCCGATTGGCATCCCGCTCCACAGGCTTTGCGCGATGCTTGCGCCAAGGCGGCAAAATATTGCGATTCAATTGGTTATCCTATCGAAAAACTCGCAATGCAATACAGCCTTGGCAATAAGAGAATCACATCCACATTGTTCTCCACCACCAATCCGCAGAACGTATTGAAAAACATCGACTTCATCTCCACTCCGCCCGACGAGGAGGTTGTAGCAAAAGTTCGCGAAATTATCGGAGCGCAATTCCGCGTAAGTTGGAAAAATTCGTAAATATCACTTTATTTTATAAACGCTACTATTTTTGAATACCTATTTTTATGAAGACAATTGAAAAAAAATACCTAATTCCGTTTTGCCTAATTACCTCGCTGTTTTTTCTGTGGGGATTGGCAAACAATATGACCGACACGCTGTTGAGCGCATTCAAACGTATTATGTCGATGTCCGACGCGCAAACCTCGCTTATTCAGTTTGCGTTTTACGGGTCGTATTTCTGTTTTGCGCTACCTGCCGCGCTGTTTATCCGCAAGCACAACTACAAGAGCGGCGTAATTCTTGGACTTTCGCTCTATGCCTTTGGCGCGATATTGTTTTTGCCCGCAGCGGCAGCGGCTTCGTATGCGTTCTATCTGATTGCTTTGTACATACTTGCAGGCGGATGCTCCATCTTGGAAACTGCCGCCAATCCGTACATTCTTTCGATGGGTTCGCCCGAAACTGCCACCCGAAGACTCAATATCGCACAGAGTTTCAACCCAATAGGCTGCATCACGGGCATTTTGCTGAGTCAGTTTTTTATTCTATCAGAACTCAATAGTGCCGACGCCGGAGCAAGGGCGGCAATGTCAGAAACCGAACTCGCAGCCATTCAGCAGCACGAACTCAACGCCGTTACAGGCACTTATATGACCCTCGGTTTTGTGCTTTTGGCTGTTATGGTGATAATGCTACTTGCAAAAATGCCCAAAGGTGGTGACACCAGCAACGGAAGCGTAAAAGAATCATTTTCAAGACTTTTCAAAAATAAGCGTTATGTTTTTGGCGTAATTGCGCTGTTTTTTTACGAAGGAGTGCAAATTGGCGTTTGGTCGTTTACCATACGTCTTGTAATGCAGGAACTTGGCATACTCGAAGTCAATGCCGCCACCTATTATTTAATAGGTATCATCTGTTTTAGTGCGGCACGATTCCTCTTTACGTGGCTAATGAAATGGCACCGTCCGTCGAAACTATTGATGTGGGCGGCTGTGGCTGGATTAATACTCTGCACCACCGTTGTGCTTACTCCCGGCACGGGAATGCTGAACGTGGTTGCACTCACAGGCATAAGCTTCTTTATGTCGCTGATGTTTCCCACCATCTATGGACTTGCGCTCGAAAACGTAGACAGCGACGACAAAAAAATCGGTGCTTCGGGATTGATTATGGCTATCCTCGGCGGCGCAGTAATCACACCCGTGCAAGGTATTATTTCCGATTCGGCGGGTATACATATCTCATACATAGTACCTTTGGTTTGTCTTTGCGTGGTTTTGTCTTACGCTTGTTATATCGAAAAAATACAAAAAAATTAACATTTCTTAACATCATTATCAATTATTATGTCTAATATTGCAGCGCAAAAACAAAGAGATATTAGGCAATAAACAAAACAAACAATAAATTCTAAATTATTAAAAAAATGAAAAAAGTATTATCAATTATCGCTACTGCACTCGTTTGCGCAGTAATGTTGGTATCTTGTGGTGCTAAATCCGCTTACCAAGAAGAAATCGAGAAAGTTGGACCCGCTATCGCAAGCGGCGACTACACAGAAGCTTCTGCTCTTGCAGACAAAATCTTCGCTAACAAAGACAACGCTCTTGCTTCTGACTTGATTTTCGCTTTCACAACTAAAGCTGGCGAAGCTGCTTTGAAACTTCAAGCTGGTGACGCTCAGGCTGCTATCGACGGTTACAACAAAGCTAACGAAATCCTCACAGCTGCTAAAGCTAAGAGCGATTACGCTAAAACCGCAGAAGCTATCAAAGCTATCAACGGTGTTGACCTTGCAGTTGTTGAACAAAACGTTCAAACTGGCATCCAAGGCGCTCAAGCTTTGACTCAGCAAGCTGAATCTGTAGAAGCTGAAGGCGAAGCAGAAGAAGGTGCTGAAGAAGGTGCTGAAGACGCTGAATAATTTTTGAAAATTATTTCAACCAATTTATAAAAGACTGACGAAAAATAATTCGTCAGTCTTTTTTTTGCATATATTTGCATAATAAAAAATCTTTGCGATATGAAACAGTTAAATAGAAACACAGCGTTGGCTCGAGCCTACACCGAAAAGGTGATTCAATTTGGCGAAGGCAACTTTCTCCGCGCCTTTGTAGAATGGATTATACAGAAAACCGACCAAAAAACCGACTTCAACGGCTCGGTTGTGGCTATACAGCCAAGGGCAGGCGGCAAAATCAAAAACCTCACCGACCAAGACTGCCTCTACCACGTAAACCTTCAAGGACTCGACAGCAATGGGAAACCAGTGGATTCTATTGAACTTATCGACGTAATTAGCCGCGGTATCGACCCTTACAAAGATTTTGATAATTTTTTAAAACTTGCAGAACAGTCCGAAATGCGTTTCATCGTCTCAAACACTACCGAGGCGGGAATTATTTTCGACCCTTCGTGCAAGTTTACCGACAAGCCAGCCCTCTCCTACCCTGGCAAACTTGTGCAGTTGCTCTACCACCGCTACGAATTTTTCAAAGGCGATGTATCAAAAGGCTTTATTATCCTGCCTTGCGAACTTATATTCCACAACGGCAAGCACTTAAAAGAGTGTATTTTACAATATATCACACATTGGAATCTCGGCTTGGATTTCAAAAATTGGTTTAACAATGCCTGCTCAGTTTACAACACCCTCGTTGACCGCATTGTGCCGGGATATCCAAAAGACAACGTAGAACAGATTCTCAACCGCATTGGCTACGACGACAAGCAGTTGGTAAAAGGCGAAGTTTATCACCTTTGGGTAATTGAAGCCCCCGAAAGCCTGTCCTCAGAGTTTCCCGCCGACAAAGCCGGATTGAATGTTATGTTTGTGCCATCGGAAGCTCCGTATCACGAACGCAAGGTAACGCTACTGAACGGTCCTCACACAGTGCTATCGCCGGTTGGCTATCTCTCGGGACTTGACACCGTGCGCGAATGTTGCGAAGATGCGCTCATCGGTCGCTTTGTTGACAAGGTGATGTACGAAGAACTTTTGTCCACACTCAACTTGCCAAAAGTGGAACTCACCAAGTTTGCCGGCGACGTTAAGAGCCGTTTTCTCAATCCATTTGTAAAGCATTTTGTTACAAGCATTATGCTCAACTCGTTTCCGAAATTCAAGACCCGCGACCTACCCGGACTCAAAATATATCACGACCGCAAAGGCACGCTGCCCAAATGCATAGTACTTGGTCTCGCCGCCATCTGCACATATTACAAAGGCGGAAAACGTGGCAACGATGAAATTATCCCCAACGACGCTCCCGAAATAATTGATTTACTCAAAAATCTTTGGGCTACAAACAATTGCGCAGAAGTGGCAAAAGGAGTTCTATCCGACGTTTCTATTTGGGACGAAAACCTCAACCTCATCCCTGGACTTACAGCGATGCTGACCGAGGATTTGGAGATAATTCAAAAAGAGGGAATGAGAAAGGCAGTGGAGATGGTGTTATAAAACGATAAAACTATGTCGCAATACATACGCATAAACCCTTCCGACAATGTTGCCGTTGCCTTAACGCCATTAAAATCAGGCACTAAGATAGACCTCAACGGTGGCATAATCCTCCAAAATGATATTCCCTCTGGTCATAAATTTGCCATTACAGATATTCCCGAAGGTGGAAATGTGATCAAATACGGTTTTCCAATCGGACACCTTATATGTAATGTGTCAGCAGGGTGCCATATCGACCATAACATTCTGAAAACCAATCTTGAAGGTATTTCGGATTATACTTACACGCCCAATCTTGTGGAGATAAAACCGTCTGACTGTCAGCGCACTTTCTTGGGATTCAGGCGCGGCGATGGTGCTGTGGGCGTTAGAAATCAAATTTGGATAATCCCCACCGTGGGCTGTGTAAATGGCATTGCGCAAAAAATTACAGAGCGGTTCCGTGCCGAAATCTTAGGCACCGAAGGCAGTGTGGATGCTGTGGTGGCATTTCCGCACAATTACGGCTGTTCGCAACTCGGCTGCGACCACGAAAACACCCGCAAAATTATCCGCAATATGGTTCATCATCCCAATGCAGGAGGAGTGCTCTTGGTGGGTCTCGGCTGCGAAAACAATCAACTTTCGGCACTAAAAGAACTTATCGGCAAGGTTGATGATAACCGCGTAAAAATGTTTGAGGCACAGAAAGTTGAAGGCGACGAAGTGGAGTATGGATTAAAACTTTTACGCGAAATTTTTGCCGTTTGCCGCAATGATGTCCGCACCGAAGTTCCCGTGTCGGAATTGCGTGTTGGGCTAAAATGCGGTGGCTCTGATGGTTTGTCGGGCATTACGGCAAATCCGCTGTTGGGAATGTTTAGCGATTGGATTGTGGCTCAGGGCGGAACAACTGTTTTAACCGAAGTGCCCGAAATGTTTGGCGCGGAAACTATTCTAATGAACCGCTGTGCCAACATAGAAATCTTCAACAAAACCGTCGCCCTTATCAACGATTTTAAGCAATACTTTATATCTAATAATCAGCCAGTTTACGAAAACCCATCGCCGGGCAACAAGGCGGGCGGAATATCCACACTTGAAGAAAAATCGCTCGGCTGCACACAAAAATGCGGCAAAAGCACCGTCCGCGACGTTCTCAAATATGGCGAAACCATCACCAAATGCGGTCTCAACCTACTTTCTGCACCCGGCAACGACCTTGTGGCAGCCACAGCACTCGCCGCTTCGGGATGTCAATTAGTACTTTTTACTACGGGACGCGGCACACCTTTCGGGACGTTTGTTCCAACGATGAAAATCTCCACCAACACGCCTTTATTTTGCGCCAAACCGCAATGGATAGATTTTAATGCGGGCGTAATAGCCGAAGGCGAAGAGATGGAAAACGTTGCAAAACGGTTTGTAGAATACGTGATAAATGCTGCGAGCGGCACCCCAGTCAACAACGAAAAAAACGGCTATCGCGAGATTGCAATTTTTAAAACAGGCGTAACTTTATAAAACATTGCAACATACGCATCATCGGCAACCGAAAAGGATAAAATTATTAAAAAAAAATTTTTTTAATTCAAAAAACCGCCGTACATTTGCAAGCCAAAAAATACGAAAATATTTAAAGTAAAATGAAAGCAGGAATACATCCCGAATCATATCGTTTAGTGGTTTTTAAAGATATGAGCAACGACCACACTTTTATTACTAAAAGTTGTGCTAACACAAAGGACACCATCGAGTTAGACGGTGTTACCTATCCCTTGATTAAGGTGGAAATCTCTAACGCATCGCACCCGTTCTTCACTGGTAAGATGAAACTCGTTGACAGCACCGGACGTGTTGACAAGTTCAAAAAGAGATACGAAAAAACCTACACACAAAAAACCAATATGTAGTTTTTTACAAAAACTTAAAAGGCTCCGGGTTCTAACGCGCTTGGGGCTTTTTTTGTTTATTTTTATCTAAACACCTGCATCTATGAACATTATCATCTCCGACAACCTTCAAAAAAATTCAGATTTTCTGCCGCTGACATTCACCCGTCCTGCCGGAAACCTCCGTGTGGGCATTCTCACAATCGACGAAAAATGGGCTAAATATCTGCCCGAAGCGCAAATCTCGCTTCTGAGTGTCGACTATCTCAGAAACAAATTCGTGCCTATTTTTGAAGCCGACAACTATGTGATAGATTCCTCAATACTGCCCGACCACGATTTGGCAGAGGCTGTAAAAAGTTTGCAGAAGGGCGAAGGTTTGAGTGTAAACGGCGAAATCATTGCCGCACGCCTCGACGAAAGCGACACTATGCTTTTCTATTTCGACCGTTCGTCTATCAAGATAAATTGCAAGGAGATAGCGCAGGTATCGCGTCTCAACTACACTTGGGACATTTTTACCCTCAACGAGCAGGAAATAGAAAAAGATTTTAAACTCATTACCGCAGGTCGCAAAAGCCAAAAACTCAGCGACACCAACCGCATCCTCCAACCAGAACGCATATTTGTGGAAGAGGGCGTTAACGCAGAATTTTCAATTATCAACCCCGCCGGAGGATACGTATACCTCGGCAAAGAGAGCGAGGTGATGGAAAACGCTGTGATCCACGGTTCGCTTGCACTCTGCGAACATTCAGTAGTAAAAATTTCAGCAAAAATATACGGAGCCACCACTATGGGTCCTTACACCAAATGCGGCGGCGAGGTAAACAATGCCGTTATCT
Source organism: Bacteroidales bacterium (assembly GCA_017394445.1). Taxonomy (GTDB): domain Bacteria; phylum Bacteroidota; class Bacteroidia; order Bacteroidales; family UBA3824; genus UBA3824. The sequence continues at coordinate 7,769 of JAFPYT010000019.1, forward strand.
GGGGTTACTCAAACAAGGGTCACGACGGATTTCTCGGCAACTCTGTTCTCGGACAGTGGTGCAACCTCGGTGCCGACACCAACAATTCTAACCTAAAAAACAACTACGCCGAAGTGAAGGTGTGGAACTACGCAAAGCACCGTTTTATCAAAACCGGCTTGCAATTCTGCGGACTCATTATGGGCGACCACTCAAAAAGCAGCATCAACACAATGTTCAACACCGGCACTGTGGTAGGCGTAAGCAGCAACGTATTTGGAGCAGGGTTCCCCCGCAATTTCGTCCCTTCGTTTGCTTGGGGCGGCGCGGCAGGTTACGAAACTTACCCATTTAAAAAGGCTATCGAAACAGCCGAACTTGTGATGAAACGCCGTCACGTGGAGTTGACCGACATCGACATCGACATACTCCAAAACGTATTCGACCGTACAGAACAATTTAGAGAAAACTTTTAAAAATCAACCGTTTAGATGAAAGAAGACAAAAAGTCGGGAAGAATTGGGATTGTGATGAATAGTCCCGACAGTATGACAACAATGATTCAGTTGCCCGACACCGACGCGCCGCTCGACATAGATTGGGATCAGACCATCGGCGAAAAGATTTACATTCTTCCATTGCGCAACAATACGCTTTTTCCACAGATAATTATGCCTATTCAGGCCGACCGCAAAAAATCTGTGGAACTCATCAAAAAGGCATACCGCGAGGATTTGCTCATTGCCACCGTTACACAAAAAAATCCCGCCATCGACGAACCCACATACAACGATATGTACCGCATTGGCACTATCGTAAAAGTAATAAAATTTTATGAGTTGCCCGACGGAAGTATCACCTGTTTGATACATTCGTTGGAGCGTGTAAAACTCACCGGCGACCGTTCCGACGAGTTTCTTGCCGCTGCCTACAAGGTGGTTAACACTGTTTTCCCTAAAAAAGGCGACTCGGAATTTGACGCCCTCGTTACATCTATCAAGGATAAATCTGGTGAATTTGTATCGCAAAGCACCGAAATGCAGTCTGATGCCGTGTTTGCCATTAAAAACATCGCAAGCCCGGGATTCCTCATCAACTTTGTGGCGTCGAACATTCCGTTGGAAGCCTCCGACAAGATGAAACTTCTGTCGATCAACGACCTCAAAAAACGCGGTATGGAATTGCTGAGCCTTCTTACCCTCGAACTCCAAAAATTCAAACTCCGCGACGACATTCAAGACAAGGTTAAGCGCGAAATGGACAAGCAACAGCGCGACTATTTTCTCAATCAGCAGATTAAGACCATTCAAAACGAACTTGGCGAAAATCCCAACGACGAGGAAATCAAAAACCTTGAAGCCAAAGCCGAAAAGAAAAAATGGCCCGAAGCCGCTGCCGAAGCATTCAAAAAGGAACTTGCTCGTCTAAAAACTGTTCATCCGCAATCGCCTGATTATTCGATACAACTCACATATTTACAAACACTTGTAGACCTTCCTTGGAACGAATGTTCTGCCGACGACTTCGACATCAAAGAGGCGCAGAAAATTCTCGATTCAGACCACTACGGTCTCGAAAAAGTAAAGGAACGTATACTTGAATATCTTGCCGTAATAAAACTAAAAGGCGACCTCAAATCGCCGATACTCTGCCTTTTTGGCCCTCCCGGTGTGGGCAAAACTTCGCTCGGACGTAGCATTGCCCGCGCTCTCAACCGCAAGTATGTGCGCATTTCGCTCGGTGGTTTGCACGACGAGGCTGAAATCCGTGGTCACCGTCGCACTTACATCGGCGCTATGCCCGGACGTATATTACAGAGTATCAACAAGGCAGGTACATCTAACCCAGTGTTTGTGCTTGACGAAATCGACAAAGTGTCGAACGATTTTCGTGGCGATCCGGCGGCTGCACTTTTAGAGGTGCTCGACCCCGAACAAAACTTTGAATTTCACGACAACTATCTCGACCTCGACTACGACCTTTCAAAGGTAATGTTTATAGCCACAGCCAACTCGCTATCTACCATCAACCCCGCATTGTTAGACCGTATGGAAATTATCAACGTGTCGGGATACGTTACCGAGGAAAAAATCGAGATTGCCCGCAAACACTTGATACCCAAAATTGTAAAAGACCACGGCATTGCCAAAGAAAACCTCAAAATGTCCACACCCGTGCTCACCACGCTTATCAATCAATATACACGCGAATCGGGTGTGCGCGAATTAAACAACGTGCTTTCGTCGCTTGCCCGCAAGGCAGCCGTAAAAATTGCATCCAACGAAAAAGCCCCATCGCTCACCGAAAAAGAGATTGAAAAACAACTCGGCATACCCAAGTATCTCCACGAAGAATACCACACCAACGATATTCCCGGCGTGGTGGTAGGCTTGGCGTGGACAGCCGCTGGTGGCGAAATTCTCTATGTGGAATCGAGCCTCAGCCGTGGCAATGGAGGTTTGTCGCTCACAGGCAACCTCGGCAACGTGATGAAAGAGAGCGCCGAAATTGCCCTTCAATACGTAAAATCAAACGCCGAAAAACTCGGAATCGACAACCGTATGTTCAAGGCGTTCAACGTTCACCTGCACGTACCAGAAGGCGCAGTGCCCAAAGACGGACCGAGTGCTGGCATCACAATGTTCACTTGCTTTGCCTCGCTGTTTTCTCAACGTGCCGTTAAACCCTTTGTGGCAATGACCGGCGAACTCACCCTCTCAGGACGTGTTCTCCCCGTTGGCGGCATCAAAGAGAAAATTCTCGCTGCCAAACGTGCCGGCATCAAAACAATATTTATGTCGGTCGAAAACAAACGCGACATTGAAGAAATCAACGAACTCTACATTCGCGGATTAGAATTCATCTACGTAAGCACCGCAATGGAACTTGTTCCGTTAGTCCTACAAGAAAAACAAGTAAAAAATCCGGTAAAATTACCAGCCAAATCGAAGAAGGAGAAGGAATAAATTGGCTCAAATTCAAGTCTTGTGTGGTTATTTGAGCGCTATTTAAAATAAGGAATTCTATTAATTTTAGATTTTTATTATGAAGAGGAATGTACATTATATAATCCTTTATTTTACTTTAGGTCTATTATTATTGGTTTTCCTATTTACAAATAAATGGTTTTTCACTAGTTTAATTCTATTGATATTGTTATTTTCATATGTAATGTTGAATGAAGTGTTTAAAGCACACAAGTTAATGGAAGACAAAACTAAAAATATATATTATTTATTTGTTGGCTTTACCTTTATTCTTTATTTGCATATTACTTGGGCATCTAAAAACACTATTTTTACAGAGGGTTATTTTGTTGTTGCTTCATATTATGGGAAAACTGGCTCTCGGACGAATAGATTTATTTATAACTACATAGATGTTTGTGGAGATTTACAACGTGCATTTATTAATGTGTCATATGATAAATATTGTTCAACGATGTATCCAGAACAAGATCAATCGGGTATAATTAAATCTATTATATATATTACAGAAAATGATTGCTATATTCATAAAGAGAAACCAACTGTGAAAGATATAGAAAAATACAATTATCCTGTAACAGTAATCAATCGTGACTTTGAACTCGGCAACGATTCTTATGAATATGCTAAATACGAGCGAGATATCGCATATAAGTATTATGGGTTGAATATCGTACAGATTGCCACTTCGTATGATAATAATACAATTGTTTTTACTAAACTAAATGGAGAGAAAGATTTCATATCAAAAAAGAATAATCCTACAGACACATTTCTTGTGTACTCTAATATCAATCCAGAATTTTATGATGGTTGGCATATCCATTCTCATTCCACTAAAAATATCGCTAAGGTCAAAGAGTCCGGCTACGGCTACCTATTCCGTGGCAAAATCTACTCCGCCGCCGAAACCGAAAAATATTGGAATATAATAGAACAATATAAATTACGAACTCTCACCTCAAAACCGTAACCCTTTTCGTGCTTTTCGCGTATTCCGTAGTTAATTAATATTTGGAGAATTAAAATTATAATTCTATATTTGCGGAGAAACTAAAAAGTTACGACTATGACACAGTTTATAGCAAATCCGATATACGATTCAGCATTTAAATATATGATGCAAAACGAGCGGGCTGCCACTGTCTTGCTTGAAAACCTCCTCGACAAGGAGATTCTCAAACTCGACATCCTCACAAACGACGTCGCTATTATTGAAGAAAAAAGCGGTGTTAGGATTTTGCGTCTTGATTTTTCTGCAAAAGTTAGAGATAGGAAAACCGGCGAAACCGAACTCGTAACCATTGAACTTCAAAAGTCGTATCTTGATACCGAAATTATGCGCTTCAGAACCTATCTCGGTCAGCAATATTCAGATATTAAAAAGACAGATACTGAGACTGTTAAAACTTGGCGTAAAAATAAAGATACCGGCAAAGTTGAAAACGTTGAAGTTGAAAAGCATATTCCTTTACATATAATTGCGATTTATATTTTAGGACATCCTTTTCAAGAAATCAATATTCAAAAACCGGTAATTTACAACCGCCCAAATCCGCGAGGTATTGAAAAAGAACCTATTCCGGAAGTTATGAAAACCCGATTTTTTCAAGGACTTACACATGATACGATTATAGTTCAAATTCCGTATTTAAAACGCAACGCCAAAACCAAAGTTGAACAGATTTTGGAAATCTTTTGTCAAGATTATGTATCTTCCAAAACTGATCAACTCCTTGAAATAGATGATTTTGATGATCGTTCATCAGACTTTAAAGACTTAGCGAGACCCTTACAATTTGCGGCTTCCAACCCCGAAATCCGAAAAGTTATGACCATAGAAGACGAGATGTCAATTCATTTTCAAAACGTTAAATATGTAACTGATGAAAATGAGGCGTTGCACACAATGATAGAAGAAAGCCGTCAAAAATTGCAAGAGAAAGATAGTCAGTTGCAAAAGAAAGATAGTCAGTTGCAAGAGAAAGATAGTCAATTGCAAGAGAAAGATAATCAGTTGGCATCATCGATTCAAATGCTTTCAGAACTCGGAGCCTCACCGGAACAAATCGCCGAAAAATTAAAAATAGCGGTTGATATTGTAAAACGGATGCTAAACGCATGATAAAGAGTTTATAATCTATTGTTATGTCAAAAATTATCCTCACCATATTTTTATTACTATCCGTCACTGCATTACATGCGCAGCCAAAGATTACCATTAAGGAAAAATCATTGCCGATTTTTGAAAAAATTATTGTGGCGGATATGCTTAAAGTTACGGTAGTGCGCGGAAAGGAAAATTCTATCAAGGTAACTGCCGATGACGACGGACACAAAAGTCTGGTAATCAAGGTAAAGGCTGGTGTGCTTTCTGTTTATCAAAACGGACGGGCGCAGTTGAATTTTACCCCCGGACCAGCCAATATCCACAAGGCTATAATTGACCAAGAAATTGTTATTACCACGGCGCAACCCATTGAGCGTATTACTATTAGCGGTAATGCTTTTGTAAAATATTCCGACCCAAACACGCTTAAATCTTTTGGACTCAGAGCCGACGACAGCAGCGATTTTGAAGGCACAATTTCGTGCGAAACTCTCTCTGCCCACCTCACCAAAAACAGCGGTGCGGATATTTCGGGAAAAATTCAAAAACTTAAAATTGTTGCCGATTCGTCGGTGGCACGCATTTATAATGTAACTTCCGATGTGTCGGACATTACCCTTACCAACAAATCGCGGCTCAACGCCTCAGGCAAAACGGGTGTGTTTATGCTCAATATTTCGGGTGAAAGCCGTTTTGAAGGTATTGGCTACGAAAGTCGCGATGCCAAGGTAGATGCCGCAGGACGTTCAGATGTGTTTTTTAAAGCCACCACCACATTGGTGCTCAACGCCAAAGAACGCTCGCACATAGTCTGCACTGGTTTGCCAAAGGTTACGCAAAACGTTACAGCCGATTGCAAAATCAAAATTCGTTAGGATTTTACCACTCCAACTCCCTGATTCCCTCGCGGATAACCTCAATTTCAGAGCCGGTGCAGTTGATAACGGCAGTGGGGTTGTTGTTGCCGTAGCCGCCGTCGATAATGAGGTCAACGGAATTTTTGTAGCGTTCCCAAATTAGTTCGGGATCGGTAATGTATTCTACAATCTCGTCGTCGTCCACGATAGATGTGGTTAAGAGCGGGTTGCCGAGATTTTCAACAATGTCGTGAAGTATTTGGCTGTCGGGAATACGCAAACCCACCGTTTTGCGCGAATTGTCGAAAATGCGCGGAATTTTTTTGCTTGCCGGCAAAATAAAGGTGAACGGACCGGGTGTGTTCTTTTTCAAAAGTTTAAAAACACCTGTGCTGAGCGGCATAGTATAATCCGAAATATCGGACAAATCTTTGCAGATAAACGAAAACCACGCTTTGTCTAATTTTATGCCTTTGAAACGGGCAAGACGTTCAAGGGCTTTTTTGCTGTTCATACTGCATCCAAGAGCATATACCGAGTCGGTGGGATAAATAATCACCCCATCGTTTTGGAGAATCTCTACCGCTTTGAGTATCAAGCGCAAAGGCGGTGTATCTGGATGTATTTTTAATAAAAGTCCCATAACGTGTTTCCAATAATGATTTCCGACGCAAATTTAAACGCAAAAATATGTAAAATAATATTAAAAAAGTAAAAAATAATGCATTTACTTATGCAATTTTGCGCTTGATTTCACCCACAATCATCACAGGCATAGTAGCCAAAATGATGGTAATCCAATCATTTATAGCAAGATGGGTAACATTAAACATCTGTCCGCCGATTTCTACTATAAGAATCTGCCCAATAAAAATCACTGCCGAAATTAGTAGAAATCCTCTGCTGTTTTTTAGATTGTGGAATGCCGATTTGCCGGTCATAAAGGCCTTGGCGTTAAACATATTCCAAAATTGCAGCATCACAAAAATGGTGAAAAACAGGCTCAGTTCGTAATCGCTCAAACCGTTGTAGGCACCGTAATTAATACTCAAGAAATCGGCCATACAAGTGATGTCGGCGTGTTGCATAATTGTAAGAATACCAAGCAAAATAGCGGTAAAGAGGAGTCCCACGCCAAAAATACTACGCCTCATAGATTTGGAGATGATAAAATCTGTTATCTTTCGAGGTTTCTCTTTCATAACGTCGGGCGACGGCGGCAGCGATGCAAGAGCAATGGCAGCAAAGGTGTCCATAATAAGGTTGACCCAAAGCATCTGCGTAACCGTTAGCGGCGACTGTGTGCCAATAAACGCACCGATAAGCACTATTAGGCACGCCACCACGTTGATAGTCATCTGAAACATTATAAACCGCTGAATGTTTTTGTAGAGCGAACGTCCCCACATTACGGCGTTGCTAATGGTGGCAAACGAATTGTCTTGAATGGTCATATCCGATGATTCTTTGGCCACCGAAGTGCCGTCGCCCATCGAAAGACCCACGTCAGAGGCGTTGAGGGCGGGAGCATCGTTGGTGCCGTCGCCTGTGGCTGCTACTACATAACCAGCTCGTTTTAAGAGTTTTACAAGTCGTTCCTTGTCGTGCGGACGTGCACGTGATAGAATCTTTAAGGTTGACAGTTTTGCGGTGATTTCTTCGTCGTTCATAGCGGCAAACTCTGTTCCCGTTATGATGGCTTGGTCGCTGTCGGTATCGTTTAAAAGTCCTATCTGACGACCTATCTCTTTGGCTGTCAACGATGTGTCGCCGGTTACAATTTTCACTTGTATTCCTGCCGATGTGCAAGATTTTATAGCATCTGCCACGTCTACACGTATTGGGTCGGATATGGCAAAAATGCCTGCAAAATGGAGGTTTTGGATATTGAGTTTTCCGTTTTCAAATGCGGTATCGTTGTCGTCTAACTCTTTGTAAGCCAATGCTAATGTGCGGAATGCACGGCTCTGAAACTCCGATAGTTTTTGCAAATAATCGTCTTTCTTGCTTGCGGTCAAATCCGAAAAACCAAGCACAATTTCTGGCGCACCTTTTACATAAAGTACCTGTTTGCCAAGGACTTGCGATTTTACAATGGTGGCCATATATTTGTTTTCGGTAGAAAACGGCAGACGGTCAATAATGTCGGTATTCTCTCTGATAGTCTGATAGTTGAATTGTTTTTCGGCAAGCCAAAGCAGCAATGCGCCTTCGGTGGGATTACCAATAGGTTTGAGGTTAGTGGGGCTTGACAAATCAAGATTGGCGGTAGAGTTTACAGCAATCATTTCGGCAAGCAGATTTTCCTCAATATCAGAAAGTTGCATATCCGCTACCTGCATTTTGTTTTGCGTAAGGGTGCCAGTTTTGTCGGTGCAAATTACCGACGCCGCGCCCATAGTTTCGCAAGCGTGCACTGTGCGGGGCAGAGTGTTTTCGTTCATTAGTTTTTTCATACTGAACGCCAACGAAAGAGTAACGCTCATAGGCAGTCCCTCAGGCACAGCCACCACTATCAGCGTAACAGCAATCATCACTGTATTAAGTATATACGATAGCAGAGCGAGCCAGTCAAAACCGCCGTCAATAGTGAAGAAATACGTTATCAATCGACCCACAATAATCAAACCTGCCACCAAATAACTTGCCTTTGTGATTTTGTCGGCAAGCGCGTCGAGTTTTTCGCTCAGCGGAGTGGGGTCGCCCTCGTCCACCTGCGCGGCTTTAAACACCTTGCCACTTTCGGTCTTGTCGCCCACACGAAACACCTCTGCGGTGCAATAGCCCTCAATAATGGTGGTACCTTTCATAATTTGATACGACGGGTACGGGGCTTCGGGGTCGTTTTTAGATTGGTCGGCAAACTTGTTGGCCTGCATTTCGCCGGTTAGCGACGATTCGTTTACTATAAGATTAAGGCTTTCAAGCAATTGACAGTCGGCGGGAATCTCCTCTCCTTGTTCCAATATCACAATGTCGCCCACCACAATTTCGCGGCGTGGAATTTGGCATACATTGTTGTTTCTTATGGTTTTAACAAGGGTATCATCGTTTACTTGGTTGAGCGATTGAAAAGTTTTTTCGTTTTTCTTTTCCAACAGATACGCCACGCCTGTGGCAAGCAGCAGTGCCACTATTATGCCCACAGGTTCAAAAAATGTTGATACACTGGCGTTTTCAATCTCAAATTCGTAAATAGCAATGCCAATAGAGAGTATAAAGGCGGTAATCAAAATTTTGAAAAGCGGGTCGTTAAACCCACCGAACACGCCCACCACCACAATCAGCAGCCACGAAACAATCATTACGGCAGGCATAGCCCAATGTCCGCCCAAAAACGCCGCCGCCACCACTGCGCCCACGGTAAGCACAGCCATAGCAATTGGAATCCAATGTTTTAACACTTTTTTGAGGACATCCCAAAAAGATTCTTTCTGGGGCGGAGTAAGAATATTTTCGCCGTTCAACCTACGGCTCTCGGCCACCTGAGCGTCGGTGAGACCTGTGTAATGATGATGGTTTGACATATCGGTTATCAGCATTTTTTTCGGGTGCAAAGGTATAAAAAAAATCCGATAAATATTGGGGGTCGGATAAAAAATCATTGTCACCCCCGCTATGACGTTTTGTCATATTTTGTCAGTCTTGTCAGTTCTAAATCTGAAATAATGTCAGTTTTTCGGCTTCGGTACAGACTTTGACAATGGTGTTTTGGAAAAAATTTTGTAAAACATTAAAACGACATAAAAAATGGCAACAGGAAAAATTGGTGTTACGAGTGAAAACATTTTCCCCGTAATAAAAAAGTTTCTTTATTCTGAACAAGAGATATTTCTTAGAGAGTTGGTTTCCAACGCAGTAGACGCTACCACTAAGGTTAAGGCTCTATCGCGTAAGGGCGAAATCGAAGGCGAACTCGGCGACCTTACCGTGCGCGTAAAGGTTGACAAAGACGCTAAAACCATCACCGTTTCCGACCGTGGTATTGGTATGACTGCCGAAGAAGTAGACAAATATATCAATCAAATTGCATTTTCGAGCGCAGGCGACTTTCTCGAAAAATACCAAGACAGCATCGACGCTATTATCGGTCACTTCGGTCTCGGATTCTACTCGTCGTTTATGGTTTCTGAAAAAGTTGAAATCATCTCAAAGAGTTGGAAACCAGATACTAAGGCAGTTAAATGGAGTTGCGACGGTTCGCCCGAATACACTATGGAAGAGTGCGACAAAACCGACCGCGGAACCGACATTATTCTTCATATCGACAACGACTCAACCGCTTACCTCGAAGATTCTAAAATAGAGGAACTCCTCAAAAAATATTGTATGTTTCTCCCCGTGCCAATCGGTTTTGGCAAAGAAAAAGAGTGGAAAGACGACAAATACGTTGACACCGACAAAGATAAAATCATCAACGATACCGAGCCTTTGTGGACCAAAAAACCCGCCGACGTTAAAGAGGAGGATTACAAGACTTTCTACAAAAAACTTTACCCTGGCACATTTGAGGAGCCGTTGTTTAACATTCACTTGAATGTAGACTACCCGTTCAACCTTACAGGTATTCTCTATTTCCCAAAAATACGCACCAACCTCGAAATCCAGAAAAACAAGATTCAACTCTACTGCAATCAGGTATTTGTTACCGACAGCGTAGAAGGTATTGTGCCTGAGTTCCTTACGCTCTTGCACGGAGTTTTGGATTCGCCCGATATTCCGCTAAACGTTTCGCGCTCGTATCTCCAAAGCGACGCGAACGTTAAGAAAATTTCTACCCACATTACCAAAAAAGTGGCAGACCGTCTCAACGACCTGTTTAAAAACAGCCGCGACGATTTTGAGAAAAAATGGGACGACCTCAAACTCTTTATCCAATACGGTATGCTCACCAACGAGAAATTCTACGATCTTGCTAAGAATTTCTTCCTCTACAAAAACACCGAGGGCAAGTACTTTACATTCGACGAGTACAAGAATATCGTTAAGGAGAACCAAACCGACAAAAACAACAGCGTTATATTCCTCTACGCCACCGACAAGGAGGAGCAATATTCGTTTGTGGAGGCCGCCAAAGCCAAGGGTTACGACGTGTTGATTCTCGACAGCGCTTTCGACGCTCACTTTATCAACCAACAGGAGCAGAAAAACACCGACGTTCGCTTTATGCGCGTTGACTCCGACACTATCGACAAACTTATCCGCAAAGAGGACGCTCCAAAATCTTCGCTCACCGACGACGAGAAAAAGGATTTCACAGCCATTTTCGACAGTCAGACACCCAAAAACACCAACAAGAACTTTACCGTAGAGTTTGATTCGCTTGGTGCTGATTCTCTGCCGATTATGATTACCCAAAGCGAGTTTATGCGCCGAATGAAAGATATGGGCAAAATTGGCGGTCCCGAAATGAGTTTCTACAACAACTTGCCCGACAACCTCAACCTCGTGGTAAACGAAACTCACCCGATGATTCAAAACCTCATTGCCGACGCCAAAGCCCAGACAGCCGAAGCCGCAGCAGCTGCCGACAAGGATTTGAAACCGTTGAAATCTGACCTCGAAAGTCTCGAAAAACTCACCAAAGACAAAAAGGACGAGGAAATCTCTACCGAGGAGAAAAACAAGAAAGAGGAACTTCAAAAGAAGATTTCCGACGCGGAGGCAAAACGCAAAGAGATTTTCACCAAATACGCCGAAGGCAACAAGTTGGTAAAACAGATGATCGACCTTGCCCTGCTTGCCAACAATATGCTCAAAGGCGAAGACCTCACCAAATTTGTAAAACGCAGCGTAGAATTGTTAGGTAAATAACCCACACATCTATATCACACGTTATTCATAATTTTTTGTTTTTAGTTAGACATCAGCCGCGCGGTAGCAATGCCGCGCGGTTTTGTTGTTTAATGGATTAAATAAAAATGAGGGTATTTTGTTTAATGGATTAAACAAAATATGAATATTAGATAAATATGGAAAAATTGAAGTAATGCCGCTGTGGAAATTTTTGGTGGAGGAATAAGGAGAAAATAAAAAAAGAAAAAATAATTAACATTAAATTAACATCAAAAATAACTTAATTTAATTTGAGAATACATACATTTGCCACGAAATGAAAAAAGGGAGCGGTGCGGCTTAGTCCTGCGAAGATTTCCCCGCCAACCGCTCCATTGTTTAATCCTTAAAAAAGGAGGTAAAAGACTAAACGATACAAAAACAAAAAGGTTGCCTACGGTGTAACCAATCTTCAATAACACGTTTTGAGTATTTGCAAACGTGAATAAGAATATTTTATGTAATTAACACATTAGTAATTCACACTACATAACATTTGTAGTCAAATAATTATTTATCTATGAAGAAGATTATCATTATAGCTGTTGTGGCTGTTGTTGCAACCGTTAGCGTATTTAAGGCAAATGAGACAACACTAAACAATAATATCACAGAACTCCAAATGGAGAATATTGAACTCTTAGCAGAAGGAGAACCGTCAGAGGAAGATTGTAACGTATGCAATAAAAATGATGATTGGCATTGTGATATTGCTTATCGCGGTAGCGAGGGTGATTTTAGGAGATGTGAAGGTTATATACCTCCAAAATATAAATAAATACTCCTTTGCTTAGTATTTGTTTTTTCTTGTAAAAATGAATTTCAAATTATCATTTGGCAATTACCAAGTATGAAAAATATAGTTCTCATAACTATAATATGGCTACTATCAAATAATTTGATAGCGCAAAATAGTGTTAACATAATTGGTGGCGGACGCTCTACTGAACCGTCTCCTGCTGGATTATTTGCCAAGAATGCCGAAGTATGTTACGACTTTCCTCGGACTTCGTATTTAGCATCCTTAATTATTTCCCATTCAGATATCAAAGAAAACGGGAACGTTACTCAGACCGCTGTGTTTTATCAATTATCACTTCACAAACTATCAGTTCCAAAAGCAATTATTGCCATTGGTATGGATGGCGTTGACTGTAAATTTACGGCTATTGATAGCAAGGGTTTTTTTATGAGTAATTACACACTCAGAGAAAATCTTGCGAGAGTCAAAGTGTA
>JAFPYT010000142.1 GCA_017394445.1 Bacteroidales bacterium
ATCTTTCCGAGTGCTTGTCAGACGCTGTTTGCGATTATATAATTAACAATACACGAGCTACCTTGCTGTCACAAAAAATTTGGGGTGTGTTGAAGGGAGAAATCATTAAAATGCATGTTTTTGGCGAATCAGAATTAGATAAATATACAACGGAAGATATTCTTAAACATGGTGTCTTTGATGATATGGGGTGCCTTGTAGGGATTAAAGATGATGCTCCTGCCGACTTTAAAGTTGCATATGAGGCAGATAAGAAAAAAAATAAAAAATGGGAAGAGTTGGGTATCGACTAAAGAAAGTGTATAATTTGTTGTGAGTTAATAAGGAGAGATTCTTATGGCGACGGTGTTTGATGTGGCAGAATGGTTTTTGCATCGTAAATCCTTCACACATAAGCAGTTACAGAAGCTTTGTTATTATGCTCAAGCGTGGCACTATGTTTTATTAAAAGAGAAACTCTTTGATGAAGAAATTCAGGCGTGGATTCATGGTCCGGTTTGCCCTGCTCTTTATGCACGTTATGCTTCTTACGGTTGGGAATCGATAAAAAAAATGCGTGGTAAGTCTCCTATATTCTCTGATAAGACGTTGAGTGTTTTGTGGGCAGTTTATAATACTTACTCAAAATTAACCGGAGCACAACTTGAAGCACTTACACATTCTGAATTGCCGTGGCGAAAAGCAAGAGGCAATCTCAAACCTTACGAGCCTTGCGAGAATAAAATCTCTTGCGAAAGTATGATGACGTATTATGGGCAAAAATTCAAAGAAGCACAAGGCGATTGAACAAATTAATTTACCGCAAGTAACAATACCAAAAGAAAAAACAATACTCCCTTTTAACGGTGAAGTTGTAAAAGAACACGGGATTACATTTTCGTTTTCTTGTTTTGATAGAACCTCCAAATTCTTTAATCTTGGCGGCAAAGAAAAAGACGGCACTATTGGTGGGAAATGGTTTCTACGATTGCTCGATTGTTTAAAAAGTGTAAGTAATAAAACTTTTGAAGAATTGAAAAGTTCTACACATGATTTACATCCTGTTGATTGGAATAATACCAATGTAAATCGCCCGACGAATTCTCCGCAATGTAAATATTGGCAATTTAGGCTCGACAAGACACATGGACGAGTTATTGGAATTTTAATTGATTCTGTTTTTTACGTTGTTTGGCTTGACCCTTATCATAATTTTACTAATAGTGAAGGTTATGGCGGAGTTCAAAAATTTACTGAACCAAAACTGAATTGAAATATTGTCATTGCCTAATGGCTTTTTTTATTTGACAAGGCGGCGTTGAAATATGCTGGCAAGCAACATCGGTATCGGGCGGAATCAATCGTGTTGACAGAAAACGCATTCGCCTACAATCGCGGCGCACACATGGGAGTAAGTCAATCAATCGCGGACGGTTTAATGGGACGCTGTGAAATGGTTTGGACGACGGCTGGTACAAATCGAGTATGCGGTCGTTGCCTTGAGCTGAAAGACCGAGTGGTAGGACATACCGACGAAAGCGGAGTAACTATTCCGCCCTTGCACCCTCGCTGTCGTTGTGCCATAATGTACCGAGAAGTCAGCACACCACGAGTAATGCAACCTAAGCCGAGAAAGCCACTTGATAATTTTAATTTCGACACGCAACGTTTTGGCACTTATGAAGACCAAGTAAAAAGTCACGGCGGTAGTGGGAATATTAAACCGGACAGAATTATTGAAGGGCACGAACGTACGCCAAGCAAAACAACACCGTTGAGTATAGTTGACCATAAGGATTATAAAGGTGTAGTGGACAAGAGAGTTTTCTACGATGAATCGGGGCAACCTTATTTTGAAATAAACACAACGAATCACGGTAACGCCAAAAATCATCCGTACGGTAAAAATGGTGAACATGCCCATGATATAAAATGGGCAGAAGGCAAAGCACAACGTGGGACACGTGAATTAAGTATGCAAGAGCGAAAGGATAACGGTGATATTTTATGACTGCGAAAGAATTAAAAAAAGAGTTGGCGTTAGGGTTTACCGATTATGAATTTTTTTTCAAGGGCAAGCACGGTTCAATTTGCCCTTTCAATGAAGATGGCAAATTTTATGCAAATATCACTTATAACGAGCAAAATTTTGTTGTTTACTCTATCGAAGAATTAATGAAGGTTCCTTTTCTGAACGGCAACACACTAGCAGAATGTGCTGAAGAAATAGAATTGTATGGTTGAGGAGTGATAAAAATGGAACTCAATGAACGTGAAGCTCATTGCATAGCACGATTGTTGCAAGGTGCAATTTTTGGTAACGACGCGACAGACGGGTGTTTTTTTTGCAAATATCCTTGCGAACATGAAGCGGTATTTGCTCGCGAAATAAGAAATCGCCTGACGGAAGAGACAGGCGTTGATTTGAGTAATGGCATATGGGTCTTGTTGCCACACTCAAATTTTCCTTATAATAAATTTCTTAAAAACGCGAACGAGAAAGCAAAGGAAGTTTACCGCAGTCATCTTAATTATTTGTGTAGTATTTAGCTTTGATTTCTTCCCATGTAGGACAACGATTAAACTTCAAACGAAACGGACAGGATTCTTTATACGAGCAAGAAGGCGGTTCGGAAATTTGCTGTATTATGTTACTGCCGAGTGGTTGATACCTTTTAGATTTAAAATTGAGGTATGCGCCTCCTTCAAACAAAAAACATTGAATATCATCAAGTGGAATCATCAAATTCACCTCCTTTCGTAAAAGACTAGTGGCACAACCTCCTCACGGCGATTATAAACTCGGCGACTGAAAAAGTTTTGGAGTGACCGTTGGACACACCGACGAGAGCGGAGTAACTATTCCGTCCTTGCACCCGCGTTGTCGTTGTGCCATAATGTACCGAGAAGTCAGCATGCCGAGAGTTATGCAACCGAAGCCGAAACCACCACACAACGCAGAAGGAAATTTACAAAGACCAACATCAAATCGAGGTGCGTTTGCTCACTTGGAAGTGCCAATGCAAAAACGTGCGGTCATACAAATATGCAGAAAATATGGTATTGACATTTCGGGATTAAGAATTAAAATTCAACGTAGCGAAGAGTGGTTAAAATCTAAATATAAATATGCTGGAATGACAGACTATTATGATATTGGACGAATAGACTTAACACCGCACGCATTTACCACTGTAGAAGAACTTTTGCGGACGGTGATTCATGAGGGTTGTCACGTCAAGCAATTAAAAAAATATGGGCGAGAAGATGCTCAAGAACACATATACCAAATGGAGCAAGTGGCGGAGCGATATGAAAATTTCTTCTTAAAAATAGCAAAAAGGAGAGTACAATATGGCTCGTAAAACCCAAAGACAAAAATGGTTGAAAGAAATTTTAGCATTTGCAACCAAATTAGAACCAACGTGCCCCAATTGTGGTAGCCATAATTTTGAAACAGGGTATATCGAATTAAACAACGAAGAACACTTAGGCTGGGGAGCAGTATGGTGTGAAAATTGTCGGAGTGCCTTTATATTAAGTCGAGTAATTTTAACGACCGAAGAAACTCGACAAAAGATTGTTTCTGCCTTGCCAAATGATTTGAAGTTTGTCTAACAATAATCAAGGAAGGAGGACGGTTAAAATGGCTGAGAAAAGTATAAGGCAACGACTTGAAAATTTGAAACGCCGCGCTAAGCAACGTCAAAAAAAAATGCCTTTTGCAAAGCCAAGCGCGGCAACCGTGATTGAGAACCAAAATGCCACAGATTTAATGCCTTACGTATATAAATCAATTGGGGAGGTTAAGTAATGGAACTACGTAGAGGTGAAATCTATTTTGTAACATTCCCATATACGTTGGACGACCGTTATCCTAACGGCAAACCTAAATTTGTATTGGTTTTACAGGAAGGTGAATACTTTAAAAAGTTTTCAACCGTTGAAATTCTTTTAATAACGTCAGATAAACAATATAAGCAACATGAAAAATATGCGACTGATGTTGAGATTGAAAAAGGAACAACAAAACTGAAAGAAAAATCTTGGGTTTTGTGTGCTCAACCTTATCCTGTTGAAAAGGTTTTATTTGAGCAAGATGGTGTATGGTGTGCAGGTAGGCTTTCTCCCAAAAAAATGGATGAAATTGATGAGGCGTTGTTTATTGGGCTATGTATGGGTTTACAAAATGACGTAAATAATGAACCCGCTGCAGAAGATTAAAATACATTAACCGTTACGGCGGTTTTTTTTATATAATCGTGGCGCACACATGGGCGTAAGTCAATCAATCGCCGACGGCTACATGGGACGCTGCGAAATGGTGTGGACGACAGCTGGCACAAATCGAGTATGCGGTCGTTGCCTTGAGTTGAAAGACCGAGTGGTTGGACACACTGACGAGAGCGGAGTAACTATTCCGCCCTTGCACCCGCGCTGTCGTTGTGCCATAATGTATCGGGAAATCGGTGACAAAAAACCGAATAAACCAAGAGGAGCATTAAGCGGTGCTTTAAATCCAGATAGTATAGAAGCAGAACAACATGCGTTCAGATATTACGGTTTAGTACGTAGCATG
>JAFPYT010000143.1 GCA_017394445.1 Bacteroidales bacterium
CGCAATATAATTTATCAAGCGGAATTCCTAAAATAGAGCATGTTGCAAAATTTGTTCAAAACACATTAGAGTTCATAAATAAATTCTCGAACAAAAACAAATATTCAATAATAGAAGAACAAACATATGAATATACTGATAAAAAAGATTATCATAGCAAAAGTTATTATATAGTATTTGATGACCCAAAATTACAAGAAATGTTTGATGAAGCACAGTATAAATGGAAGCAAGCACATGATTATATATCAAAAAACTATCGTGACATATTGCCTGAGGGCTTTTGGTGGTATAATTCTGAAGGTTTTAAAAAAATAGAGCAGCTTGACAAATCTCCTTTGGATACATTATTAGATGATTTCAAGCAAAATAAAAAGGACTATAAAATAGTAAAAAAAGAAATACATCCTTTACCTACTATACAACAAACAAATTATTAAAAAAATGGGAAAAAAAAGAAAAAATAAAAAGATATTAAAAGATATATTTAATATAACATTTTATGGTAATTACACCCCAAAAACCAAATTTGGAGATTATTTTTCATTCTTCTTTAATTCATTGTTTATAATTATTTTTTTATTTTTGGTTTTTTATGTAGTCTCAATTATTCCTTTTGACAGAGATGCAGCTGTTTTATGGTAATACATATTTCGTTGTAGTATATAAATAAGAGATATTAGTTCTCAAAAAACAAATAATAATCTAATAATGTTGAGCAAGATACGCAATTCCTCAAACTATCCCCCCTCCACCAGAAGGCTGTGCGGCAAAATACAGGGCTACACCGCTACGGCCAAAACCTACGCCTACGCCCCGAATGCCAAGCCCCACGCTGTGCGTAGGTACTACAATGGCCTTACCAACGAGCTTTACGGCTTGCTTTGGGATGCCAACGGCAACCTTGCACAGCAGACGGTTTACAGTGTGGCGAACAACGCCACAACCTACCTTTGATTTTTTTTGCTTTACGCTTGCAAAAGTGCCAAAAAAAGTGTATTTTTGCAGGTTATTTCCAAAAAGAGCACTAACTGCCATTTTGGAGTGTAATGAGTTGAAAGACAGAAACTAATTTAGTTCAACATATATTTAATAATCTTAAAAAACAAACTAAAATGTCACAAATTATTGGAATTAAAGGACGTCAGATCCTGGATTCGAGAGGCAATCCAACTGTAGAAGTAGAAGTTTACACCGACCAAGGTGCTTTTGGCCGCGCCGCCGTGCCTTCGGGCGCATCCACAGGCGAACACGAGGCCTGCGAACTCCGCGACAACGACGAAAAAGTGTTTATGGGTAAAGGCGTTTTGAACGCTGTGCAGAACGTAAATAACGTGCTTAATGAGGAACTTAGAGGTATGTACGTGCAAGACCAGCGCGCTATCGACAACCGCATGATCGAGCTCGACGGTACCAAAAACAAAGAGAAACTGGGCGCCAACGCCATACTCGGTGTATCGCTTGCCTGCGCCAAGGCCGCTACAATGGAAACCGGCCAGGAGCTGTACCGCTACCTCGGCGGCACTGCCGGCAACACCCTGCCTATACCTATGATGAACATCCTAAACGGCGGTGCTCATGCTGATAATCCTATTGATTTTCAAGAATTTATGATAATGCCCGTGGGAGCTCCCACATTCTCCGAAGCCCTGCGTATGGGCGCCGAAGTGTTCCACAACCTGCGCAAAGTACTGAAAGACAAAGGTATGTCCACCAACGTGGGCGACGAAGGCGGCTTTGCACCAAACCTGAGCTCCAACGAGGAGGCTATCGAAGTGATACTGCAGGCCATCGAAAAAGCCGGCTACCGTCCGGGCGAAGATGTTTATATCGGCCTCGACCCTGCTTCGTCCGAGTATTTCCTGAAAGACGAAAACATGTACTGCCTTAAATGGTCCACCAAGGAGAAACTCACCCCCGCACAGATGGTTGATTTCTGGAAAGATTGGGTGAACCGTTACCCGATAATCAGCATTGAGGACGGTATGGCCGAGGACGACTGGGACGGTTGGAAACTGCTTACCGACACCATCGGCGACCGTTGTCAGCTGGTGGGCGACGACCTGTTTGTTACCAACGTGGAACGTCTGCAGATGGGCATCGACCGCAAAGTGGCCAACTCCATACTTATCAAGGTGAACCAGATTGGCACCCTTACCGAGACCATCGACGCCATTAACCTGGCCTACCGCAACGGCTACACCGCCATAGTAAGCCACCGTTCGGGCGAGACCGAGGACACCACCATTGCCGACCTCGCAGTGGCTATGAACACAGGACTGATAAAGACCGGCTCAGCAAGCCGCACCGACCGTATTTGCAAGTACAACCAGCTGCTCCGTATCGAGGAGGCGCTCGGCGACGACGCTTACTATCCCGGAAAAACGTTCAAATACGCCAAATAAAGTTTTCATATTATTTAATGAAAGGGAGCCGGTTCGGTTCCCTTTCTTTTTTTGCAAAAATGCAATAAATCAGAACTTTTGACGTTGTTTGATATACATCGAAATAAAATAAGCATCGGAAAATACGAAAAAGTATTTTGTTTTTTCGGTGTTCCAAATATCAGAACGTTATGAAAATCAAGACAATAATATTTGCGTTTTTGGCTTTGCTGCCGATGGTTGGCTTTTCGCAAGCGCTTGTTGAATGGAATTTCGTCGGAAAGGTTAGGAAGGTCGTTTACAACGGATACCTTTTCGACAGCGTCTGCAAGCCACATTGGGACAGCGACACGACACGTTTCTATTCTCACAAAGGTATTTTCACTACCGAAGTGAAGACGCGAAGCAGGAACAGTTTGCGCGAGGAGTCGTTTAACGATATTTCCCGCGGAGAATTATATTCTCATACGGTAAGTCTTTACGACTCCCTTTATGGCAATATGAGGCCGCGTGCTGTTATTACCAAACATCCCGACGGCAGCACGAGTGTCACCACTGAATATAAGTATGTTTTCGACACAACCGAGAACAAATTGTATGCCTACCAATATAAGTCCGGAAAACTTGCCCGTATGGATGTGACTACCTTTGACAACATCGCATTGCCCGTGAAGGCTGTCATTTATTATTTTGGTGAAAAGGACACGATTACAGAGCATTTAGGATACGATAAAAGTATTTTGAGTAAAATTGTATCGAGCTATCATTATGTTTATGGCAACGCTCTTAATCTTTTGCAAACAATTGAGTATAAGTATTATAAAGAGGGAGTGTGCGAAAAGAATGTTTGGTTTTTCGATTCCGACGGAAACGTGATAAAAATAGCGAAATACGACCCCGATGACGAACTTGTGAATGAGATAGTTATGAAATACGACAAACACGGCAACCTTACCAAAAGAGTGACAACCTTTTACAACCTCGACGAGGTGGAGAAACACACCGACGAGTACAAGTACAAGTACGACAAGCACGGCAACTGGGTGGAGAAACGTTTCTTCGCCAACGGCGAATGTTATATGACCTCCTCACGTTCGATTGAGTATGAGGAGTGATAGCATAAGTCCATTAATAATAACATTTTATATTGTAAGTGCCTAGAAAAAAACGGTCTCGGTTCACGGTTGTGTTTCCACTTTGTATTTCTTTTTTCTCTTGATATATGAAGAAACTGCCAGTGGCAGTTTCGATAGCGTAGCGGAGAATAAAAACAAATTCTCCGCCCTTACGGGCTATCGAAAAGTCCACTGGACTTTATTTTGTTCTCCGTCCTGCGGACTATCGAAAAGTCCACTGGACTTTATTTTGTTCTCCGTCCTGCGGACTATCGAAAAGTCCACTGGACTTTTCTTCATCCCTATCCAGCGCGCATTTGCCCAC
>JAFPYT010000144.1 GCA_017394445.1 Bacteroidales bacterium
ATAGCTCAGTTGGTTAGAGCATCTGACTGTTAATCAGAGGGTCCGTGGTTCAAGTCCACGTTGGAGAGCGGATTACGGCGCAAGAATTTAAGTTTTTGCGCCGTTTTTATTTTTGTATTAAACAAAAAAGCATTATTTTTGGCAAAAATTTTCACACCCGAAATAACATAATGAAAACTCTATTAACGCTATTTTCGGCCTCTGCAATGTTAATGTGCGCCTGCACAGCCGACGACAACCTATACTCGCATTACCGTATTTTTTTCAAAAATGCGTTTGTAACTCCCTCAGGCACAATACTCGAAAGCGCAGGTTTTGGCGACACCATTAAAGACGTTTACGACCGTGGCGCCACTGTGCAAGGTTATTTTGAATATTCCGACCCCGACGAAATTGTCAAATACGGACATTGTTGGTCGAAAGATTCTAACAAACCGATAATCAACAAAGATTCAAGCAATTGCACTATTTTTGATTTTAATGGCAACATTCCCGCAAGTTTTGAATCTCAAATTGATGAATTAGCTTTTGAAAATGATTATTACGTACGCTCATTTATCATAACAGCCAACGGCACTGTAGGTTACAATCCTAACGTTTCTAAATTTACCACATCCGAACCTCACGACGAATGGTTTAAATGTGATAATCCGTTAACATCGGTTCTCCGTGCCGATGGTTTCGCAGTTTCTACCGTAATCAACAACGACACAATCACTTACTTTGGTCTTGGTCGCAATGCCGGACAATGTTACAACGATGTGTATAAATTTGACAGCCGCACTCAAAAAATAACTCCTATCAAAACCTTTGAGGGTAGTGCTCGATGGGGAGTGGCAGCTTTTATTCTCAACTACGTAGATGCAGCAACCAACGAAAAAATCCAATGTCTATACGTTGGTCTCGGATGCTCTGACCCCGAAGGCAAAAGCGGCTACGAAACTGATTTTTATGTTTACGACATCATAAAAGGTCGCTGGGACGAAGTTCGCAGCAATTACAAAGACAGGCAAGGACCATCGTTTACCGGCAATCCCCGCACCGGCTCGGTTTCGTTTTCGCTTGGCGAATTGGGCTTTTTGGGATTGGGCGAAAACGCTACAGGAGCTTGTCACAATGACTTTTATGTATTCGTTATGGAGCGCGACAATCAAAACATGCCAAACCCAAAACGCGGATACTTTTACACTATGACACAGCCATTTGCCTACGGTGAACTCACTGGTGCGTCGTCGTTTATCATTGGCAACAACGCTTACATTATTGGCGGAAAAGACAACGATGGTGTTTATCACAACGACCTTATACACTGCATATTAAAAGACGGTTCTTCAAAAGATGAAGCACCATATTATTTTATGTGGGAAAAGAAACGGCAGTTTCCGGGAGATGCCCGCGCTTTTGGCGCAACTATGGCTGTAGGGGGCTACGGCTACTACGGAACAGGCGAAAACGCCAAAGGACTTTATTCTGATTTTTACCGCTACGACCAAGCCAACGACGATTGGCTACGTTGTGCACCATATCCGGGCGGCAAAGCATCTCGCGGCTTTGGAATTTCGGGCAACGACCGCTGCTATTTGGGCGCAGGATACTTGGGCGAAAACTCCGACAGTAAATATATCAACGACCTTTGGGAATACAGACCTTAACTAATCTACCTATGAAAAAATTAGCAATCATAACACTTTTATTAACAAGTATATACGCAACATCTAACGCACAAGTTAGGTGGGAATTCAACTATTTTGCCCTCGAAATTGGCATGCACCACAACTTTGCCGGAGCTCCCGACACACTCACCAACCTTGTGGTAAAAACCGATCAAGGCAGTGTTCCAGTCTATCCTGTTAAAAATGTGGAATATACACCCGGATATTCGGTAGGAATGCAATTTCACCACGATTTAAACAACGACAAAACTGGAATCGTGTTTGGCATCAACTACTCATCGTACGCTGCCTCGGCTCGCTACTCTTCTGCCGACAAAGCCGTTGAGTTGAAACAAACAAATAGAATCACCTGCGTATGTTTCCCAGTTTTATTTAAATTCGGACATCAAATCTACAACAACCAAGGCTACTTTTACATTGGCGGACAATATAATCTCAACCTTGGAATGATCACTATCGAAAAACTCAAAGGCAGTTCATCCAAAGTAAAGCACAAGCAAGACAAAGAGGCTTACAACGCATTTTCTACTCCGATTTTTGTGGGCTTCAACTACAAATTGTTTAATATGCGTTTTTCGGTTATGCCACAAAGCTTTATTAATAAAGATTATTCCATTGCTATCGGCAACGGCGACAATAGACAAACTATTACGCCATACGATGTACATCCCGGCGCAATGTTTTATGTATCAACAAGTTTTATTATCCCAATATCGCAGTGGACCACCAACCGCTCGTATCTGTTGAGCAAAATATTTTAACAAATTATGAAACTGAGTGTTACTATAGCAATATTATTCATTTGGGTATTTACGGGATGCATAACAAGCACTCCGCCCAAAGACCTTTCGCAATGGGACACTATTGTATCGCACGACAGCATCAAATTCCGCCTCGAAACCATTAAGGTGGACAGCGGATGGGGATACGCTATATTTGTTGACGGTAAAAAACTTATAATACAGAAGCAAATACCTGTAATTGAGGGCATTCACGCATTTAAGACACAAGAAAACGCCTACAATTGCGCACAACGTGTAATCATAAAACTTATCAGCGGCGAAATGCCACCGTCGATTACCCGTCAAGACCTTATCGAAATGAACATTATAAAACAATAAAATAGATGAAAAACGATTTAAAACGTACAGAATTTATAAACCTTCTGAAATCTACCGAGCGCGAAGGCATCGACGAGGTGATTGAAGAACTCAATAATTTAGGATTTTTTGAAGCTCCCGCCTCGGCTCGACACCATTTAAACGACGACGGAGGACTTTTGGAACACTCTCTCAATGTTTATTACTGCTCGCTCAAAGTGCGCGATATGATGGCAGAATTCCGCCCCGAATTGAAAGATGAGTGCCCCGACGATAGCATAATAATTGCAGCATTGCTTCACGATGTTTGCAAATCAGATATTTATAAAAAAGCCACTCGCCGCCGCAAAGGCAAAGATGGCAAACCCGAATATTACACCGGCTACAACTTAGATTACAGCAATTTTCCCCTCGGACACGGCGAAAAATCAGTAATAATGCTCCTTCGCTGCGGACTTGCTATGAGCGATTACGAAATTATGGCTATCCGTTGGCACATGACCGCGTGGGATTTGCCTTTTCAAAGCACCGAATTGCGCAAAAGCCTTAACACATCGCGCGAAATTTGCCCACTCTGCACCATTATTCAAGCCGGCGACAACCTCGCAGCGGGCATTTTAGAGAAGAAAGTCGAGGAAGAAGACGACGATTATTTTGATTTTTAGTATGCGCGAACTTTGGAGAAATATTAAACAGCAACCCGCCGTAATTATGGCGGTTAATATGCTGATTGCTATGGTGTTGTACATGGCAGCACGTATATTTTTTTACTTGATGTACAAAAGTGCTTTTGCCGATGTTGATTCCGACGAACTTACCACTATGTGTATGGGCGGAACACGTTTCGACCTCAGCGCATTATGTTATATCAACTTGATTTGCATACTGTTGCAAACCCTTCCTATAAAAAAACGCGGCACTGCCGGCTACCAAAAGATTGTAAAAATCGTTTTTCTTGCTGTAAACATTCCGTTTATTCTTGCCAACGTTGCCGATGTGGTTTATTATGAGTTTGGCGGCAGACGCACCACTTCCACATTCTTTTCGGAATTTGGCAACGAAACCAATATAGGAACAATCTTAATGCACTCTATTACAGAATATTGGCAAGTTTGGATATTTGGCGTTGCATCTGTTGTGGCACTTTGTCTGCTATATTTCAATCCTATCAAAAAAGGCGAAAGTACACACTTTTTTCTCAGCGGTAAAGCGTTTTATATCACCAACTTTCTATTAATGTGCCTTGCCATTTATCTTGGTGTTTGCGGTGCTCGCGGAGGTTTCGGACTAAAAATGCACCCCATCCGCATGGACGTGGCAGATATTTATTGCAAAAAACCGTCGCACACGGCAATTGTGCTAAATACGCCGTTTACCCTCATAACCACCATACACAAAAGCGGTTACAAAAATCCCAACTTTTATGCAAGCGAGGAGTTAGACAGCCTTTTTATGCCCAAAATTGTTCCCGACAGCAATAATGTAATTAACAAACGCAATATTGTGCTGATACTTATGGAGAGTTTCAGCCGCGAATACACAGGATTATTTAATAAGGATATTCCTAATTTTAAGGGATATACGCCGTTTTTGGATTCGCTGATTTTGCAGAGTTACGCCTTTGAATATTCGTTTGCCAACGGTATCCGCTCTGTTGACTGTATGCCCGGAGTTTTGGCAGGTATTCCGCGTTACAAAGAGCCTTATTGCTACTACTTTTACGCCAACAATACGCTCCAAGGTTTGCCCGAAATGCTCAAAAACGAAGGCTATTACACGGCATTTTTCCACGGAGCACCTAACATCACGCTCGGCTTTAAGGGCTTTTCTAACGCCATCGGTTTTCAAGATTACTACGGTATGACAGAATACAACAACGATGACGATTTTGACGGCACTTGGGCTATTTGGGATGAGCCTTATTTTCAATATTTTGCCGACAATTGCAACCGCATTGCCAACGAGGGAAAGCCGTTTTTCTTGACGATTTTTTCAGCATCGAGCCACAACCCCTACAAAGTGCCCGAGCAATACACCGAACGTTTTAAAGAAGGCTTAATTCCAATGCACAAGGCGGTAGAATATGCCGATTATTCGCTGCGCAGATATTTTGAACGCATCAAGGATTATGATTGGTACAAAAACACGATTTTTGTTTTCACCGCCGACCACACGGGTCCCGCATGTTTAGACGAGTATCAAGGCGAATGTGGCAGATTTCTGATTCCGATTTTCTTCTTCACGCCCGACGGTTCGTTGCCTGCCCGTATGGATTCTACCCGTTTGATGCAGCAAATGGACATAACTCCTTCATTGTTAAGCCTTATCAACTACAATAAGCCGTTTTTCTCATTTGGAAAAGATATTTTTAAAAGTGATTCGGCAGGCTATGTCAACTATGTTTTCAACGATCTCAACGGCACATCGCAGTATTACTTAGACACCCTGATGATTCAATACAAAGCCGACAAATTGTTTGGAATATTCGACTATCGTCACGATCAAACTCTCCAAAACAACCTCATTAACCGTAAAGATGAATTTCCCCAAGTTCCATTTATGGAAACCCAAATGAAGGCAATAATTCAACAATATGTGGAGAGGATGAAGGATAATAGGCTTACGGCGGAATAATTATCCGAATAATCTTGAAATCAGATAGTTGATTCTATATCTTACACAATAACGTATCCGCCTGATATTCCACTTAGAAAACCATCCCGGACGGTGACCGCTGTTTTCGTTGCAGTATTCGGCATACGCCTTTATGATATAAAATCGTGCTCGGGCATATTCGCCGTTTTTGTAGAGCGATATTGCGGCGTTGTAATAACTTGTGGCTTGCTCGTAAACACCGAAATTGCGGTTGCGGCGACCTGTTTCGATGGCTTTGAGGGCATAAAGAAGCGATTTTTTATAGTCGTTAAGCCGCTCAAATGCCGACGACATTACACCGTAACAGAGTTCCAAAGCGTAGGTTTTGGTTTTGTTTGGGCGTTTGTGCATAACGCAGAAATCCAAGCATTTAAGACCAGTTTCTATTGCCTCGCCGTATTTGCCGGCAGAGTTTAGCACAGCGGCTTTTTCGGCAAAAATACTGCAAAGATCCTCATCGTAAACGTCCACTTGTTTTTGAATATCAACAGCCATATCGCTGTATTTCAACGCTAAACATTTCTGTTTGAGGTTGAGGCAATATTTTGAAAAATTTTTGGCAAGAAGGGCAAGTTTCTTGGATGGCGACTTTATTTTTTCGAGGATGTTGGCTGCAATATGTTCGTATTCTTTGCGACGTTCAACAATTTGCGGTTTAGCAAAATATCCCGAAACTTTTTCGATAAGTGTGCGGAGATAATGCTGTTCGTTGATTTTTAGCGATGTTAAAAAACTATTAGCCGAATCAGAAATTTTGTAACAGCCTTTGGTAAAATTGAGCCAACCTTTGCGGGCAAGGGTGTGAAGATTGTCGAAAAATTTCACTCCTTCGTCGCTGCCGTTGTGTATGTCGAGATAGTGAAACAAATCTTTTACACTATACCACGACGACGGAAGCACCGAAATAGTGGCGAGAACGGATTTTTCGCCGTTGCTAAGACCTTGATATTTAACGAATAAAAAATTATTCATTTTTTTTGCCCTAAATTTTTTCCAAATATAAAAAAAAGAATCTAACTTTGCACCGCAAAAAGCGAAAAAAATTTTTGCCCGGGTGGCGAAATTGGTAGACGCGCTAGTTTCAGGTTCTAGTGCCGCGAGGTTTGCAGGTTCGACTCCTGTCCCGGGTACAAAAAAGGCAGGCTGAGGATTTCAGACTGCCTTTTTTATTTAATAATCAATCTTTTACTTGCTGAGCCTGTGTAATAGGATTGCTTCTACAATCCCAAAATGCGGAAATGTAGATTATATCATTTTCAAGATAATAAACCATTTTGCTGAGATTGTTGATTAAGACACTGCGGTATGTTCTGGCGCGAGTTTCAAAAAGAGGGTCGATTGAAGCCATATTAGGATGTTGACACAACAATTTTTCGTATTCGGTAACTTCTGTAACAAATTTGCGCTTTGCTTTGATACCAAATTTCAACTTGATATAATTGGCAATTTGTTTATACCCATCTTTTGCATTTTGACGCCAAATAATTTTCATGCTATTGCTGATAGGGGTTCGTTAATCACTTTATAATAATACGACCTTGCTGCCTCTTCCGCTTCTTCGCGTCTAAGTTCTTCTTCCATTTCGCGGTCAACATCCTCTCCGGGAATACCTTTCCCCGCTGCAAATTCGGCTTCTGCCTCATCGAGCATAGCGTTGATTTCGTCCATAGTGTATGGGTGGAGATTTTTCTCGTATTCCTCTACTAATTTGGCATCTTCATCCTGTTTAGGCGCAACGTACTGAGGGTTAAGACTATTTAATATCATCAACCCAAACTCAAATTTGGTTGCATTGTCCCAATCCTTTACCTTGTTCCAACACTCCAAAACCGATGGAGGAAGGGTCTTTTCTTTAATTGCAGTGTCCATGGTTTTATGTTTTTTACGGTGTAAAGGTAGCAAAAAAATTTGGTTACACCACCTTTTCCATAAAATATTTTATTTGTGGACGCCACCAGCACCAATCGTGGGCAACGTCGAAACCCCAATAATCAAACCAAGCGGGCACTCCGTGGTCTTTGAGAATGGCATCAAGTCGGCGGGTGGAAGCAAGAAGGTCTTCTTCCCAATTGCCTTGACCACAGCAAATTATAATGCGACGATTGCGATATTCGTTCCAATAATAATGGTCGCGGGGCATCCAAGTGAGGTAGTCTTCGGGCGAATTTGAATATACAAGTTCGTCGGTGTAAGAGCCAAAAAAGTAACTTGCGTGATAGAGCCCGCTCTGCGCTATCAGCGTGTCAAAAATATCGGGACGGCGGAAAAAGAAGTTTGCCGAATGGAATCCGCCCATAGAGCATCCCGTGGAGATAAGGCTTCCTGCGCCGCCAATTTCGGGCACAAGTTCGTTGCAAATATAGTTGTACCAACGTTCGTGCTGCTCTATGCGTTGGCGATTGTCCCAACTTTGGCTACTCCAAGTTTCGGGGTCGATACTGTCGCAGCAAACAAGTCGCAATCTGCCACTGTCGATAAGCGGAGCAAGGGTGTCAACCATTCCAAAGTTCTCATAATCAAAGAATCTGCCGTTTTGCGACGGAAACACAAGTGCGGTTTTGCCGCCATCGCCATACACCTTGTATTCCATATCGCGGCCAAGGTTGTGGCTATAATTTTTTCTGTATTCAGTTTTCATTTCGGATGTATTTTTGACAAAAGTAATAAAAAAACATTTACGCGGCAACCTTTTCGTGCACAAACCTTATAAATTCTTCCACTTCGTCGTAAGTGTTGAGTTTAACGGTAAACATTTGGTTGCCCATTGCGCCGGAGAGAATTTCGGGCATACGTTCGCACATTACCAACTGATTGCTGTAACGTTTTTTTACCTCATCGTCGGAATGAACGTATTTGTAAATATCTCTGCGTGAGGCAAATGCACAATAATACTCGTTTTTCCACGGCAACGAAAGCGCATTGCCAACGTTGTGCTGATTAGATGACGCAATTTGCGATTTGTCGTAGCAAACCATATCTGCCCAAATTTTGTAAACGTCGGTAGAATGTGCATAATTAATCATATCGGGCGTGTAACCACCTGCGGGACGCATATTTACCTCCAAAGCCACAAAATCGCCTTTTGAGCCAAGCACCCCACGGTCGGAGTCTAAACGGAAATATTCAAGGTGCACAAAACGGCTTTTTACACCAAAGGCTTCCACGGTGCGTCGTCCAATGTTGCGGAGCGATTCGGGAATGGTTTTGTCAACGTAATAAGCAAGGTCTAACTGTTTGTTAACTATGTCCATAATCGACGGCGGCCACACGGTCATCGACTCAAAAAGCGGCTCTCCCTTAGAGTTGATTATGGCATCGTAAGAACAGATGTCGCCGGTGATAAACTCCTCAATAACATAGTTTTGCGTATTGGAAACGGTGAAGAAAAAGTTTTCGAGTTCCACATCGGAATGAATTTTAAACGTACCTCCTGCACCCACGCCCACATCGGGTTTGGCAATTAAAGGATACTTTACAATATCGGCAAATTCTCGCGCCTTAATAATGCCTTCGGATGCCTTAAACTGCCATGCTGTGGGTATTCCGCCGTTTTGATAGATTTTTTTCATAGCGGATTTCTCTTTAATGGAGGCAATTCCATCGGTCATCAAACCTGTGGTAACGTGAAAATCGGTGCGCAAACGGGCGTCTTGACCAAGCCAATATTCGTTGTTAGATTCAATCCAATCTATGCGACCATATTTGTAGGCAAAAAACGCCACAGCGCGGTAAACCTCATCGTAGTTTTCAAGATTGTTAACCTTGTAATACTCTGTAAGAGAGTTTTTTACCTCGTTGCTTAGCGAATCGTAAGGCGCATCGGCAATGCCGAGTGTAGTAACGCCGTTTTGTTTCAAGCGGTCGCAAAATTCCCAATATGTGTGCGGGAAATGTGGCGAAATAAAAATAAAGTTCATCGTTATAGTTTTTTATTCATTTTCTCATTATTATGCTGCCTTGCTGATGTTTCCGGCGGCTATTTTTTCAAAAAAATACTTTGCCTGACATCGCCACCAATAAAAATCGTGGCTAACGTCGTTACCCCAAAAATCCACCCAAGCATCTACGCCAAGGCGGTTGAGAATGTTTCCAAGACGTGCGGTAGATTCGCCCGTAATATCTTCGTAATAGCCACGACCACAGCAAAAAATCATAGTTTTGTTTTTCAACTCCCTGACAATCAGATTATAATTACCTGCATTGCCAAGATAGTCGATAGGAGAATTTCGATAAATAAGCGCGTTGTTGTATTCAGGGAAAAAGTAATCGGCGTGAAACAGTCCGCTCAGCGACACGATACCGTCGAAAAGGTCGGGACGGCGGAAAAAGAAGTTGGCGGCGTGGTAGCCTCCCATACTGCAACCTGTGGCAATGAGTTTCTGGTTATTACAGACTTGTGGGATAAGTTCGTCGGTGATGTAATGGAACCAACGTTCGTGCAGTTGGATACGCTCGTTTTGGTTGCCATCAGATAGGCTCCAAGTTTCAGCGTCGATACTGTCGCAGCAAATCAGATGGAAATCGCCAGACTCAATCATTGGAGCGAGAGTGGCCACCATACCGTTGTCTTCCCATTCGTAGAAACGTTGGTCTTGCGAAGGGAACACCAACACACCCCTTCCGGCATCGCCGAAAGTCTTGTACTCAACCTCTCTGCCGAGATTTTCGCTCCAATGTTTGTAATATCCTATCTTCATTGCACTAATATTTTTATGATTTACGATGCAAAAATATGGCATCAACGGATATTATCTATGAAAAATCTAAAATTTGGAGTATTTTTCTAAAAGGAATGATTTATATAGAATATAATTACAGATTTTAGTAAGTAGATTACGTAGTAAGCAAAAACTGACTATTGTTTGGCTTTCGCAATACTCAAATACAGATTTTTTTGTATCTTTGCATAATTATTAAACCTAACCAATATGAAACCTACACTTATTATATTATTATCACTATTTCCACTGTTTTTGTCGGGGCAGATAATCTCGGCTGATTCGGCATTGGCGTTGATGAAAAACTGGTATCAATACAAGTATGATAATATCGACAGCGCAGTTTTTGAGGAAATTCCTGATTTCAATTCAAAACGTTTTATACTGAAAGACAATTGCTTACTGTCGGAAGATGGCAAACGGTTTTACACCTCAAAAATACCTTGGTCATATAGTTACGATTTTTATGGCGATACAATAAAAGTACCTGACGGAGTGGAGGTTGTAGATTTTGTTTTATCTTTTTATGAACACTACCAATTATACATTCCGGGCAGCGTAAAAAAGATAGCATACCTTCCGTTCAATATAGTTAGTTCGATAGTGGCTCCCGAAAATTCTGTTTATCAATCTATTAACAACTGCCTTGTTACCAAAGACGGCAAAACTCTGCTCATTTTTGGCAAAAAACATACCAAGCACAATAATTATAATATTATCGTTCCCGAAGGTGTGGAAGAAATTGATTTATCGGCATATGGGTATCACAATTATTCGTATCCCAGCCCCGATACGCTGTTATTGCCAAAGTCGCTGAAAAACATTGACAAAATCTTTGGCGACACTGTTATTGTACAATCGGATGCATTGATGGTAAAAAACAATTGCATTCTCTCCAAAGATGGCAAACGTCTGCTCAGAGGCGGTTTAACGGGCGACGACATCATTATTCCCGAAGGCGTGGAAATCTACTGTCCCTACCTTATGCCCGGAACTTGCAAACAACTATTTTTGCCATCCACGTTAGCGCAAGTGAAGGATTTTAATCACTATTATGAAACTCTGATTATTTCGCCCGAAAACAAATATTTTCAGGCAAAGAACAATTGTTTGCTATCGAAAAACGGCGATACATTATTGGCTATCAGTTGGGAGAACAAAAAAGTTTCTATCCCCGAAGGTGTAAAGTCTAGCAAAAATTTTAACTATTATTCTATCTATAATAGCGATACCGAGGTATTGGAGATTCCTTCTTCGTTGATTTCGGACGAAACACCCAAGGCAAAAAGTTATATCTGCGCAAAGGGTAATAAGATGTATTCCACCAAAGATGGTAACTTGCTATCTGCCAACGGAAAAACACTGATACAGTTTAACACCACAAATCGAAATCACTTGACCGTTCCCGAAGGCGTGGAATCTATCATCGACGACCAATATCGTTATTATTACGAACCCGACACTTTCAATCTTCCGAGTAGTTTTAAGCAAATAAGTATGAAGGCAGTCTTAGATCTAATTGTAGATGAGAAAGTTAATATAATAATTCACCCCGACAATAAAAATATGTGGTATAGCAACAATATGTTTGTTTCGGGTGGCGGCACTAAACTGTTGTTTTGCGGACAATACCCCGATATAAACATTCCAAACGGCATCGACAGCCTTTTTAGCAAGGTTTTTTATTACGATAAGTTCGGCGATGGAGGCAAACTAACTATTCCAGAATCGGTATGTTACATTGACTCAGGATTTTTCCGCGACCATAGTTATATCGTCAAGTTTGACGTTTCGCCCCAAAGCCCATTTTTCAAAAGGATTGGAAACAGCCTTGTAACCTCGCAAGGTGAATTAATTTTGTTAGAAAGATCCGGCATCAGTACTTCGGAAGGTGTAATTATTCCCGACGGAGTAAAGAAAATTTCGTCGCAAAGTTGGATTTTGTACAACTTTACCAACGACGATGACGACCTATGCTGTTGCGAACGCGACGAAGAATGTCACCCTTTTGTGCCGCTGATGGTTGATTGGGATGTGTACGAACACAAAATTTACATTCCCCCCTCGGTAGAAAGCATCTCTCCCGCCCTATTTTACGATTATTGGAAGTCGGAACCGATAAAAATCAAACTTTCGCGTAAAAATCAGCACTTTACGTTACGCCACGGCATTTTGCGCACCACCACCGGCGAAATCATCTACAACCCCCACGACAGATTTTTGTATAAAAACGGTGAAGATTATGAGCCTGAATTAGTTAGGGTAAAGGATTGACAAAGCGTTACACTTTTTAGTCGCACTTTTTGGTTAAATCTTATCCGCGCAGCAACGTATTCTATCGGCTAGGTCGCAGAGAGCGGATTTTAGTTGCTGTGCTTCTTGCGGAGTAAAGCCGCCTTTGCCGCCATTGCCATCAATACCATCCATCTTGTGATAAAACCACGAAACGGAATTGTCGAAATAAGTACGTGCGATTTCGCGCCACGACACCAAAAGCATAATGTCGCTCATACGCTGTTTCATATCGGTGATTTGGTTATATTTTTGCATTAATACTTCCATAATGATAAGTTTTTATCTGTTGATATTAAATCGTTTTTAGGCATATCCACCATAATATCGAATAGTCGTTGGGCATAATACAACAACTCGGGATAACCGTCAGGATATGTTTTGCAATAGTTTCTTATTCTTCATCAGGAGTAACTTCTATCAATATTTTGTCCGTCTTGCCCATAAACTTTTTTGCAAATTTACTACGATTTTGTGTAGTAACAAATTTTTTTAAGGGGAGATTGAGTAATTATTTGCAAAAAGTAAAATAATAAATCGCGTTATTTTACTTTCCGGCGTAAAAGTAAAATAAGAAATCCAAAAATCCAAATTTTTCATCCACAAAGCCATCCCACCACTCCGGCGGCTACTATCAGCAATATCGGATTTACTTTGAAAAAATAGTGCGCCACAACGGTGGCAACAAAGATTATTACGCTAATGTACGACGAAAAACTGTCGCTGTTGCACATCATCAGGGCGGCAGAAATTATGAGTCCAGCCACCACAGGGTTCATCACCTGCATCGGCTTTTTTACGTAGGGCGATTCTTTGTGCTTAAAAAACAGCGAAACCACCATTGCCATAAGCACTATCGAGGGCAAACAGAGCGAAAATGTGGCTATCACCGAACCCAAAATTCCTCCCTGAGTGTAGCCAACAAATGTGGCGGTGTTGATAGAAATTGGTCCCGGGGTCATTTGCGAAAGCGCCAAAAGGTCGGCATACTCGCCGCCCGACATCCATTGATAATCGTCGACCACCTCCATCCTTATCATCGACACCATAGAATAGCCGCCGCCAAAGCCGAAGAGCCCTATCTTAAAAAATACCCAAAAAAGTTGCAAGTAAATCATTTCTTATCCTCCTCTGTTTTAGATGGTTGCGATGCGGTTTTGCCAACTGTTGCGCGTGCCCAAATTACGCCGCCCACGATTGCCGCAATTATCAGGTACATTGGCGAAACGCCCAAAAGGCATATCAAAAGGCAGGTAAGTATAGGTATCCAAAATGTTGATTTGGTGAGTTTTGCTTTTTTGAGCAAATTCAATCCCGGAACAAGGATAAGTGCTATAACGCACGGACGGATGCCTGCAAACACGTCGTTCACTACCTTGTAGCCGTTGATGTTTTGTATAAACGCGGCTATCACCACAATGATAATCATCGAGGGCAGCGCGGCGCCGAGCATAGCAAACCCCGCTCCCGTTTTTTTGGCAATTTTAAACCCCGTGTAGAGCGCCATATTAACGGCAAAAACTCCGGGCAGCGACTGCGCAAGGGTGATGCACTCCGTAAACTCGTCGTCGGTCATCCAACGGTGACGCTCTACCAAGGCATTTTTTACCAGAGCAATCATAGCGTAGCCGCCGCCAAAGGTAAACGCGCCGATTTTAAAAAACTCCCAAAACAATTTTAAAGATAGGATATTCATCTCGTTAAAAATTTTGCAAAAG
>JAFPYT010000145.1 GCA_017394445.1 Bacteroidales bacterium
GGATTTTTAGTCGACTTATTCGCGAAATATATCTGCTTTTTCATAAGCGTGGATATGTGTTTGCAGCTCATGGAGCTTTTTTTATTTTACCTTATAATATTTTAAAAACTTTGTACCCGCTCTACAACGAAAAGATGTTTCTTTTTGTGGAAGAAGAGCATGTTGCTATGTTGGCACGCCAAAAAGGTATAAAGATTTATTATGATTCGTCTATAGTTATCAAGCACAAGGAAGATGGCAGTGTATCGTTCTTAAATAATATCAACGAAATTCAGCTTCAATCTTTTACAGAGTTTTATAACACGTGGTTTAAATAGTAGTATTGTTAATTTATTATAATGCAAAAATCCCCGGTTGCTTTTGCTTCCGGGGATTTTTATGTTAAATAGTTTTGGGTTGTTATTGTTCTTCAAAAAAGCTGATTATAAAAAGACTTCTAAATAAAAAAAGTTTGATTTGATTGTTATATAATATATTAATATTTAGGTGTTGTTTATGGTTCGTATCAATTATAATGCAAATGTAAAGAGTTTTTAGAACACTTCTGTTTATTCATTTTGTTCATTTTGATGAACAGGGCTCTGCGTAGAGGTCAAACTCTTCTGCATCAATGATTTTTACATCGTAATATTTCCCTATTTTAAGATGAGGTGCATCGGCTTTCTTTATCAGAACTTCGTTGTCAACCTCGGGTGAGTCTTGCATTGTGCGTCCTACAAAGTAATCTCCTTCGGTACGGTCTATTACAATATTGTAGATGCGTCCAATTTTTGCAACGTTTTGTTGTAGAGATATTTTCTGTTGTATTTCCATAATTTTTGCGGCACGTTCGTCTTTCTTTTTTTGCGAAATACGGTCGGCGTAATGCTCTGCGCTGTATGTGCCTTCTTCGGCTGAGTAGGTGAACACGCCAAGACGGTCGAACTTTACTTCTTTTACAAAATCAACAAGCTCTTGAAATGCAAGGTCGGTTTCGCCCGGAAATCCAACCAAGAGACTTGTGCGCAATGCTATGTCAGGTATCTCTTCGCGGAAACGTTTCAAAAGTTCCATAGTCTCTTGCTTGGTGTGTCCGCGTTTCATTTTTGAGAGTACACGGTCGTTGATGTGCTGCAGCGGAATGTCGAGATAGTGGCATATTTTTTTGCTGCGTTTCATCAGTTTGAGCGTTTCAAGCGGAAAATTGTTGGGGTAGGTGTAGTGCAGGCGTATCCAGCGCACTTTTTCTATCTTGTCTAATTGTTCCACAAGGCGAGGCAATGCATATTCGTTGTAAATATCTTTGCCGTAGTAACTTAAATCTTGAGCTATTAGGTTAAATTCTGTAGTGCCGTTTTCTGCCAAAAGGGTTACTTCTTTAACAATTTCCTCAATGGGTCGCGAAATGTAACGACCTCTAATATAGGGTATTGCACAAAATGCACACATGCGGTTGCAACCTTCCGACACCTTTATATATGCATAATGTTTTGGTGTGGATAGGTTTCGGGCAACGCCGCTTTCTGTAAAGGTTTGGCAGTCGAGTTTGTTGAGAATATCTTGCAGACTGTCCACACCGAAAAACTCATCAACTTCGGGAATCTCTTTTTCTAACTCTTTTTTGTAACGTTGCGACAGACAGCCGAATACAAATAGGTTTTCGATTTCGCCCTCTTGTTTCATCCGCGCGTATTGCAAAATGGTGTCGATTGATTCCTGTTTGGCATCGAGAATAAAGCCGCAAGTGTTGATTACCACAATATCGGCGTTGCCGTGTTCGCCATAAACCACGTTGTAGCGGCTGTGCAGACGGGTTGCGAGGTCTTCGCTGTCTACTGTGTTTTTGCTGCAGCCAAGGGTTATTATTGATAATGTTTTTTTGTTCATATTATTGTGTGTGCATTCGACCGCAAAAATATATATTTTTTTGCTCGTTTAGTGTTCTCTTTTAAAAAATAATGTTTAGATTTGCATTAGGCAAATGTGCCTGTTTTTTTACTGAAACACATAATTATTATTAAATATGGCATTTACTATCAGCGGAATACAGCAATTGGGCGTAGGCGTTGAAAACGTCTACAAGGCTTGGGATTGGTACCGAGACAACTTCGGATTCGACATCCTGCTTAGCGATGCTCCGGGCGAAGCTGCTCTTATGCAGCCTTACACCGACCACCGTCCTCAAACGCGCCACACTATTTTGGCGTATAATATGCAAGGTGGCGGAGGTTTGGAGATTTGGCAATACACCTCGCGCAAGCCTCGTAAGGCGGGTTTTGATGTTATGCTTGGCGACCTTGGTACTTTTATTGGCAAAATTAAAAGTTCTACTGTGGCTGCCGCTTACCTCAAATTCAAAACTTCGGGCGGTAAACTCCGTTCTAAATTTTCAAAAAGTATCAACGGCAAAGATCATTTCTTTGTTGAAGACCCTTTTGGAAACCTTTTTGAAGTGGTAGAGGAGGAGACTACTTTTCAAGAAACCGAATCCAAAACCGGCGGCATTTTCGGTGCTATCGTAGGTGTGTCGGATATGGAACGCTCGATGAAATTTTACAACGAAATTCTCGGCTACGACACTGTTGTTTACGACGAAACTGGCGTTTTTGACGATTTTGCAAAACTGCCCGGAGGTGATGAACGTTACCGTCGTGTGTTGCTCTCACATTCGCAAGAGCGCAAAGGCCCGTTCTCAAACTTTCTCAACGTTTCGCAGATAGAACTTGTGCAACTTGTTGATAGCGAACGTCAACCTCGCAAAATTTACGATTTTAAAACTCACCTTTGGGGCGATCCGGGTTTTATTCAAATCTGTTTCGATATCAAAAATATGAAAGACCTCAAAGAATTTTGCGAAAGCAAAGGTGTGCCGTTCCAAACCGACAGCAACCCAGAGGCTTACGAATCTGAGGCAGAAATTTTTGATATGGGCGGCGCTTCTGGTCACTTTACTTATATCGAAGACCCCGACGGCAACCTTATCGAGTTTGTGGAAACTTACTACATTCCCGTGCTTCAAAAATTCAATATCGGCATAAATCTCAAAAAACGCGATCCCGAAAAGGCTCTTCCCGATTTTGTTATGGGCGGTCTCCGTTTCTTGCGCAAGGGTGCCGACTACACCAAATCGCGCACTGCCAAGGAGAAATCTAAGATTGCCGAAGAATGTGCCGAAAACTTAAAGAACAAACTTGAACAAGAATCTGAAAATCATAAATAAACACATTGTCTATGAGTCAAAAATATTTTTTTGTATGCCGCAACTGTGGACACCGTATCGAATCGTTCGACGAGTGGTTTCGCCTTGGTCAAAAATGCCCTGAGTGCGGCAAAAACTTTATCGACACCAAGTATACCACTGATTTAGATAAGCTTAAAAAACTTTTTCAAACTAAAGAGGATGTCAAGAGTCTTTGGCACTATTTTGATTTCTTGCCCTTAAACCACAAAGAAAATATTGTTTCGGCAGGGGAGGAGGTCCCACAAATCGACCGTTGGAAGTTTCTCGAAGAGGTTGCCTCTAAGGAGTTTAACACCAAATGCAAGGTATACGCTATGCGCCACAATACAGGCAATGCCACCCGTACTTTTAAGGATATTGCAGGCACGCTCGCTGCTTCGGTGCTCAAGGAGTGTGGCATCAACGAATATGCTGTGGCAAGCACTGGCAACACTGCTAATGCTTTTTCGCACTATCTGGCTATGGCGGGTATCTCGCTCTATGTGTTTATGCCCGAAGATGCTGTAAAAGAGAATATTGCTTCGGTTAGCAGTTACGGTCAAAAGGCTGTTATCTGCAAGGGCGACTATGCTTTTGCTAAAAAAATCGCTGGAGAGTTCACTGCCAAAAACAATATCTTAATGACTATCGGCAACACCGACCCTTTGCGTGTTGAGGCTAAGAAAACTTGGGTTTACGAATGGCTTCGTCAGGTTGGCGAAACTCCCACTGTATATTTCCAAGCTCTCAGCGGCGGCACAGGGCCTATTGCTGTAGAGAAGGCTTTCGACGAGATTGAACCCCTCAATATTGTTTCTAAACGTCCTCGATATATTTCGGTTCAGCCGAGCCTCTGCGATCCAATGACGCAGGCGTGGGAAAAGGCTAAGGCTAACAATTTCCCTCAGGGTTGGCAGAATGATTTTCCAAAAATTTCTAATCCCAAAACCAAGGTGCAGACTCTTGCCACAGGTGTTCCTGGTACATATCCCATCATTGCCGACATCACCAAAAATTCAAATGGCGAGATTATTTCGTTCGACGAAAGCCGCCTTGTAGATATCGCTCGTCTTGTAACTTTCAAAACGGGTGAAAAAATCGGTCCTGCATCGGCTGTGGCTATGGGAGGATTTTTTGATGCTCTCAAAAAACATCTTGTTAAGGATGGCGAAATCGTAATGATTAACATGGGCGAAGGTGTCGACCGTGCTTCGTTCTTCTTGCAAGAATATGCCTACAACGAGGATTTTGTATCTTCTGTTGACGAAATCAAACCTTTCAGTCGCAAGGATTTGGAGTTCCGCTTATGGCGTAACATTCTTAAATAGCCGGTTAATAATTTTTGCATACTTACCGTCGGATAGCTTTGGCTTCCGGCGGTTTTTTTATGCCTATTTACCGCTACCTATCAGGGTGATAAGTTCAAGCCATGTTTCGCGAGTGAGTATGGCAAATACTACTATCGCAGTCCAGCATATTACTCCAGGGTATTTCTCTTTTTGATTGAATCCGAGGTCGAGTGCAGTGCCAAACGATTTTTTAAGTCCGCGGCTGCTGAATATGTCTTTGAATTTTAGTTTGTTGCCTTTGCCCAATCCTTCCGAAACGGCTTTTATCGACCAAATTTCGTCTAACAGTAGATGGCAAAAATATCCGCAACTTACGGCAAACGATATTACAAACTGCTCTCTGATGTTCAATTTTGTGGTAGACGCTATAAATAAGGCAATTAGAAAACTAAGAATATATGCCGGTAGCGAATGGAATATCCCTCGGTGGTCGGTGTGCTTTTTGAAAAAATCTTGCAGCATAAATTTTACAAAGAAGAAGCATGCCATCGGTACAAATATCTTTAATGCCAATGTAGCGCCCGCTATATGCATCCAATACAGGCTCATCGCCGCCATAAAGTACGCATAAAACGAGAATATTATCTTTATCGGCACGCCCGGACCAGAGTCCATATCGGGCAAAAACGATCCTATTACTGTTGCAAAAAACACTATTACAGCCATATACGCATTTGGTATAAGGTTCCAATTGTATGAAATCACCGCTACTGCAAATCCTGTTACCGCACCGGCTTCTACGTGTGTTTTAAAGTCTGCCATTGTTTTCCTGAGGGTGTTTGAGTGAGTATTTGTATAAAAATTTTTGGTAAAAATGGTATACTGCCAATGCTATCAGCGTGCCCTCGATTGCGCCCACTATTATATCGCCCATATAATGCCGTCCAAGGTAAATGCGCGAGTATGATACCAATAGCGCAACGGCAAACACTCCTATGGTGAAGTATTTGTTTTTGAAATACTTGGCTGTCATTACCGCAATGCAGAAAAATGTGGCTGCGTGTGCCGAAAAAAATCCGTATTTTCCTCCCCGGTCGCCGTTTACTATGTGCACAATGTCTTTGATGTTTTCGTCGTGACAAGGGCGGTAGCGTTGAACCGTGTATTTAAATATGTTGCATATCTGATCGGCGGCAAGTATAGCTAATGCCAAAAATATCAGGAATATAACCGCCTTTCGGTAGTTGGGTTTTGAATATCTGAACAGGTAGAACATCAGCAATGCCCCGATAGCAAACCAGACGTATTTCGACGACACGTAATAAAAAAACGGGTCGAAGCCTTCGGAGTTCATTCCGTTGATGGCAAGGGTAACGTCTTGGTCTAATTGCAGTATTGGGTTCATTTTTATAATATTGCTATTTTTCTTTTTCGGGCATATCGGCAATGATGTCTAATCCGCCTTTTACTTTGTCGCCAATTTTTACACGTATTTTTGTGCCGAGTGGCAAGAATATGTCAGCGCGTGAGCCAAATTTTATAAAGCCGAATTGCTCTCCTTGCTTTGCTGTGTCGCCTTCGTTGAGCGGTGCTACAATGCGGCGTGCCATAAATCCTGCTATCTGACGGAACATTATGTCGATGCTGTCTTTGGTGCGTACGGCTATGGTTGTGCGTTCGTTGTCGGTAGATGATTTTGGGTGAGCCGCCAATAGGTATTTACCTTCGTGATGACGGAAATATACCACCTCGCCCGATACAGGCCAACGGTTTGAGTGTACGTTCCATACCGACATAAATACCGAAACTTGAATGCGTTTGTCTTTGAAATATTCGGGTTCTTCCACTTCTTCTATAGCCACCACTTCGCCATCGGCAGGGGAGAGGATAACGTATGGATTTTCAACCACGTGGCGTTTTGGGTCGCGGAAAAATTGCAGCACAAGCACCAACAAAAACAGCGAACCGAGTTGAAGCAAGTATCCGGGTATTTTATATTGCCCCAAAAAATGGAAGTATAGCCAGTTGACTAAGATTATAAACAGAACTACGATTAAAATGGTTATGTATCCTTCTTTGTGTATCATTGTTTTAAAAGTTTGTTACATAAATAAAGTGCAAGCATAAACGGGCGGAGCGGCAAGCAGAGCCGAGTCAAAACGGTCTAAAACGCCTCCGTGTCCGGGTAGCAACCTACCTGAGTCTTTGATGCCAGTGTCGCGTTTTATCATCGATTCGGCAAGATCGCCCATTACGGCAAACCCAACGCATACGGCGGCTATTATCATCCATTGTGGCAATGTGTATGTGCCTGCTACGTAATAGATTGGTATTGCTGCTGTTATGGTAAGTATTATGCCTCCTATAAGTCCTTCGATGGTCTTTTTGGGCGAAATTCTTGGAAACATTTTGTGTTTACCAAAGAGCCTTCCCGCACAATATGCGCCAGTGTCGGCCACCCAGATGAAAATAAAGAAGCATATAAGCAAACGTCCGCAATATTCGCCTGTGCCGGGCAGGTAGAGCATTCCGCTCATAAGTCCCATTGGCAGAGCGGTATAGATAACTCCAAATATTGTGTGTGCCCAATTGTCCATGGGCGTCTCTTTTTTTCGGTAGAGTTCTATGATGGGCACAATGCAGAGCGCAACGGTGTAAAGGGCAATGTATTTAGGCGGAATGTCGCCCGAAATTATGAAAAACAGCAGGCAAAATAGTGTTGCTGCTAATACCACGCCAGTGGCTCGCTGAGGCGAACGTCCTTTGGCGTTGCACATTCGGTAATATTCGAGCACGCCTGCCACGGTGAAAAATCCAAACACACCAAGAAATACCCAGCGGCTTGTTATCGCCGACAGTATCACAATGCCTATAAACAGTGCGCCGGTTATTATCCTTGAAACGAGGTTATTCGTTTTCACTTTCGTAAACGTTGTTTAATATTTCTACTGCGGCATCGTAGTTGATGTCGTCTACATAGAGGTCAACATCGAATATAAAATTGAAACTGCGGTCGAGTCGCGTTACGGTAACGGCTTCTATTGCGGCTTTTTCTAATATTGCCACTGCATAGTCGGCTTCTATTTGCGACGAGTATGTGGCAGCTTTCTTCCACTCTTTCTTCTCGTTGATGATGGCTATGGCTTTTTCTTCGTTGCTACATTCTACGTAGAGGTCGTAATTGTCACCGTTTTTGGTGATAATTGAGCGTATCGAATGTTTGCCTAAGAGATTTTCGCGGATTTCGGCGCGGTGGAGCATCGGGTACGAACTTATTTTGATCCATCCGATTAGGTCGCTGAGTGTTTGACGGGCATTTTCAAGGTCGGCAGTTTTAACATAAATGTCGATCTGAGCTTTCATATATTGCTCGTCGCGTTTTTTGATAACGATTGTGGGTATGTGTTTTTCTGCCAAAAGTTCCACGCGGAAACGTGTCTGACGTGTGCGCAGGCAGGTTTCCAAAAGACTCCAACCTTCGAGTTTCTCGCCATTGAGATATGGCATTGTGCGCTCAATTTCGTCGGTGGGTACAAATAGTTCGTAATTATTTAATACATAACGCGGATTGCTGCATTTTTTGATTGCTGCGCTTATGCCGTCTTTGATGAGTATGTCGCGGAGGTTTTCCAATGGTTCGGGTAATATAAACGAATCCACTTTGGTGAGTCCTTGAAACTCTTCAATTATGGCGTGTGCCATTTTTTCGTCTTCTTTGCGCACGTATAGTTCGTATTCGCCTAAGAGGAAAAGACTATCTTTGGCATTTACAACCACAGCGTTGATATTGTTTTGCTCTAATATAGTTTTGCGAATCTCCGCCTGATGCGGGCGGTCAAACGATTCAAGTTTAATCCAATCTTCCATAATATTACAAATTAGTAGTTACAAATATTTGTACGTAAAATTGTCTTATAAGGTTTGAGATGGGGGAGGGGTGTCGTCATCGTCTGGGTCTTGTTGCGATGATGTCTCTTTCTCTACTTCTTCGCGCTCTTTCTGTATGCCGTAGAGGGCTTCCTCCTGACGTTTGTTGGCAAATTTGCGTTTTCCAAATATGCGTTCAACATCTTCGGTAAATATCACCTCGCGTTCAAGCAACTGCTGTGCAAGTTGTGCAAGTTGGTCTTTGTGTTCCGAGATTATCTCTTTGGCTCGGTTGTATACTGTGTCCACAAGTTCTTTTGCCTCTTCGTCGATAACTTCGGCAGTGCGTTCGCTGTATGGTTTTTGGAATGAGTAGTCGCCGTTGTTGGCGTTGTAGAAACTTATGTTGCCCACTTTGTCGCTCATACCATATACCGAAACCATTGCGTAGGCGTATTTGGTAACGCGTTCAAGGTCGTTGAGTGCGCCGGTGGATATTTTGCCAAAGTTGATTTCTTCTGATGCACGTCCTGCCACAAGTGCGCACATTTCGTCGAGCATCTGCTCTTTGGTGGTTATCTGACGTTCTTCGGGTAGATACCACGCTGCGCCGAGTGCTTTGCCACGGGGTACGATTGTAACCTTGATAAGCGGTTGAGCGTTTTCCAACAGCCACGATACTGTGGCGTGTCCTGCCTCGTGAAATGCTATGGTGCGTTTTTCTTGTTCGGTGATAATCTTGTTTTTCTTTTCAAGACCACCTATTATACGGTCAACAGCGTCTAAAAAGTCTTGACGGCCAACTGTCTCGCGGTTGTTGCGGGCGGCGATAAGGGCTGCCTCGTTGCAAACGTTGGCAATGTCGGCTCCCGAAAATCCTGGTGTCTGTTTTGCCAAAAGGTTTATGTCGAGTTCGGGGTCGGTTTTCAGGGGTTTGAGGTGAACGCCAAATATCTCTCCACGCTCATTGAGGTCGGGAAGGTCGATGATTATCTGACGGTCAAAACGTCCGGCACGCATTAAAGCTGGGTCTAACACGTCGGCACGGTTGGTGGCGGCTATCATA
Source organism: Bacteroidales bacterium (assembly GCA_017394445.1). Classification (GTDB taxonomy): domain Bacteria; phylum Bacteroidota; class Bacteroidia; order Bacteroidales; family UBA3824; genus UBA3824. The sequence goes on from JAFPYT010000145.1 coordinate 9,422, forward strand.
ATGATTCCGTTGTTGGTTTCAAAACCGTCCATTTCGGTAAGCAACTGGTTGAGTGTGCTTTCGCGTTCGTCGTTGCTGTGGAAACTCAGACTATTGCCACGTGCGCGACCAATTGCGTCTATCTCGTCGATAAAGATTATA
>JAFPYT010000146.1 GCA_017394445.1 Bacteroidales bacterium
CGTTTGGATCTCGCACGAGGTACGGGATATCGTATAATGGATATGCGTTCATGGTTGTTCTATTTTGGTTGGATTGTGATTGGAAGATGGTCCCGTGATAGTAAGGTTGTTTTCACGTAAATGGTTCGGTGTTTGTCGGGCAGGAAGTGTTTGGTCCAGCCGTCTGTGTCGGCCGTCGTGCCGTATTTCTTGTAGTAGTCGTCGAAGGACATCTGGAGGGTACGGTGAGGCGAAACGGTATTTTTCTGAATCGCATAGTAGGGATTAAAATCGACAAATTGATTTTTGGATTTCTTCTCTCGGATGTTCTCGATGACCATTTGTTGTTTTTCCGGCGGCAGCGCGTCCCAGATTTTTTTGCAGTACCGTTTCATGTGCTGATACTCCTGCATGGGCGCATGTAAAGTCCAAAATTCCAAAAAAGTAATCATATAAAAAAGAAAAATTAATTTTTTAATATTATTTTTTTATTTTCTTTTTGGTTCTTTTTCTTTTATCCTTTCTCGGCGGAGGCCGCTCCTCCCGCGTTAACGGGAGGATGCTCCGTCTTTTATTTGCTTTCTTTAACCTTTGCCGGCATGAGGGTAATGGTCAAGCCATGCTTGATGGATGAGGAATTGGGATAAGCGACTTCGAGAGACTTGGCGACACCGCGCATCTCGGCCTTACGTGCCTTGAGATCGTTGTTCAGATGGTCGCATACTGCATGCAGGGACTTGTAATAGGTCAGTGTCGGATCGTCAATCTGGGTGTTCATTTCCCAGGTGTAGGTCGTCGGACGGCGCACCACGATTTGGATACCGTGATACTCGATCGTGCCGGTGAAATCCTTACCTAACCCGCGTTCGCGAATCAGTTCTTGTACAGCCTCCTCGACCTTCGGACGAAGGGCCTTGATGGATTCTTCACTCTCGTTCATGCTCACTTGAGCAGAAAACATTTGGTCAATGACCTCATACTTTTTGTTTGCCATAATTTTGTTTGTTTTGTGTCCGCTATATGGACGGACGGGTTAAAAATTATGGCTGGCGCCAGCCGTGTTAGCTGTGAATCGATTTCGAGTGCAAAATTATATAAAAAAATAGCACCCCCCAAGAGGAGTGCTAAAACTAAGCGAATTACGCCAAAATTAAGCCAAAAGTGCACTAAATCTAAGCCAAGTGCGCCAAAATTAAGCGTCTATTTTGTATTGCGAGCTTTGCTAAAATCACTAGGAGATAGAGTATATCTATTTTGGTATTCATTAAAAACAATAGCTCTTTTGGCATCGGATGCGTATTGATTAATATCGATACAGCCCATGTGTTGTAGCCGATAGAGTGCTCGACAGTAATCTACTTTGGAAGTGGATTGGGAAAGTTCAGCGGCTAATCTTCGTCGAATATCTTCTTCCGGGAAGCGGGAAGAGATACAAAAGAAATCCGGTGGTATCGCGGAAGGGGTATCTGCCACAGATTCCGCTCTCGTAGGTTCAGCAACGGGTTGGGTGTAGTAGTATTGATATACCGGGGCATTGTAGATAGTACCCTGATTATTGTCCTGCTTGTATTGGATATTAGTTTGGGCCTCCATAGTGGTAATAGTGTATTTGAGTTGTTGATTTTCGGCTAATAGTTGTTCGTTAGCGGCAATAAGTTTTTGTATTTGCACGTGTGTATCAATGAGAAAATTTTCCTCTGCAAAATGTTGTTCGGCAGATTGCAGGAAGCGGTCATAGAGAGATATGCCATCTTCAAAATCGCCATAACGATTATCAAGGAGAAGATTATGGCATTGTTTGGCGCGCAATCCTTTAGTGCGTTTAAGCATTGCAGCAAGAACGATGATAGTTATTTTGTAGAGGTTTTTATCTCGTCCTGTACAAGAATATGCCATCACATCGTACTCAACTTGGTCGCCGGAGCATTGGGTAGAGAACATATATGCTGCCATAAAGTGCGCCGAGTTCATCACTCGTATAATCGGAATATCTACCGGCACATTATTGTTCCGAAAATGGGTCTGCATAGAGTGAAGTCCGCGGATGAATATTTCATCTCCGGGGAAGTCATAACAGAGGTCGTCTTCGGTCAACCTGTCTCGATAATATGGATTGCGAGATAAACGCAAGGTCGTTGATATGTTTCGTAAAAAGTGTGCAAAGGTACGACTTTTTTTTGATATGACAAAATGTTTTTTAAGAAAAAATTTTCAACATTTTGCACACCCTTGACTGACAGCCTTTTACGCTCAGTTTTCAAC
>JAFPYT010000147.1 GCA_017394445.1 Bacteroidales bacterium
ATTTTGATACTATTTTTTCGCATTTCAAAGATAAAAGAGATTTGCGGAATATGCAAGGGAAATGAGGAAAAATTTTTTTCTATTTCTGAAAAACCGTGGCTGCTACAACTCCAACCTTTCAATCTTTCCTATCACTGCTGAGTTTTTCATCTCTTTTTCAAGTAGATAGAACTCTTCGCGGGCTACTTTTTGGGTGATGGTTCCGTGGCGGAGAACGTGGATTTCGTCGCAGGTGTCGCTGAGTGTTGAAAAAATGTGCGAGGATATTATTACCGTTTTGCCTAACTCTTTGAGACGGTGGAGTATTTCGGTGAGAATGATGCTGCCGTTGAGGTCGATGCCGTTGAAGGGTTCGTCGAGGATGAGAATGTCGTTGCCTTGCAAAAGTACGGCAAGCAAGGCGAGTTTTTTGCGCATTCCCGTGGAATATGTGGTAATGTATTGATTTAGAGGAAGGTCGAAGATGTTATTCTTGTCTAATTCGGGTAACTTTTTGTTGCGGGCATTGCACAAAAGGCGGATGTATTCTTCTCCCGTTATCATGGAGAAAAAGAACGGTTCGGCGGTGAGGTATCCCAAATGGTCTTTGAGAGGAGATAGTTGGCTAACTATTTCACCGTCAAAACTTTCTAATCCGGCAATGCAGCGAAACAATGTGGTTTTGCCTGCACCGTTTTCGCCAATAATGCCGCAGATTTTGCCACGTTGAAACTCTATTGAGAGGTTGTTTAAAACCGTTTTTTTGCCAAAACTTTTGCTTAAATTCGTTATCTTAATCATCGAGAAATGGTTTTAACTTGTTGATAGAGCGATAATAAAAGTATGGAATTGCCACCAATACCGACGGCGGAAACATCAGCACCAAAATCAACATTACCGTTACCGACATTCCCATGCCGTCGGGATATGATGAATATTTTGCCAACACCATAGTAATCAAAAAGATAGTTCCAACGGAAATGGCAATTAATATCAATAATATTTCGGAATAAAAGCAAACCGACAGCAATGCTATTGGCGGCAAAGCAATGAAGATTGAGTTTTTGATTGCCTGTAATACTTTGTATCTTAAAAACTTGCGTGGCGTTTTGGCAAAAATCCAAACATAATATTCGTTTTCGGGTTTGGAGTAATAACTCGCTGCTATGAGGTAAACCGCCACAATGGTTGCTAAACCTAAGTTTAAATTGTTGACATTCACTGCAATAACCGTTATTGTATAAACCAATGCTATTAAATAGAATGTATATCTAAACCCAGCGGTAAATTCAAACGGACGTTTTGAAAACGGAGTGGGTATTACAATGCCTGTGTTTCCCTTAAATGTTGCCAATGAAGAAACGATTGACAATATTACTATTATTGCTATTTGATTAAAGCATTGGTTTAATATCAATGCCGCAACAAACGGCAACGAAATAATGATGTTTTCTACGATTCTTATCTTAGTTTTTCTTCCTTTGCCAAATGTAGTTTGCAGAAAATCAGAACGTTCTTTTTGGCTCAGCGGCGTTTGAGCCATCAAGCATGCCCCAATCAATATCCACGGTGCATATTCTTCTACTCTATAATACAGTGCCTTAACAAATCCTACAAACAACACAGTCAACAGCAAATATCCCACCACGGGATTTAATCCAAAATCCCTCAGACGGCGGTTGAACATTGTGAATTGAAGTTGAAAATATTGGCGCATAAGGTTACTATTTTGTTTCTGCAAATATAGAATTTTGCAAAGTTAATCTGTCTTGATTTTTGTTAAGATATATTAATTAAATTCATTTGCCAATTATTTTTGCTCATATCTTCTTTTTTTTATTACCTTTGTGCGTTGAAAATCAAGAGTACAATGAGCAGAAAAGTGATATTTGCATTGGCTTGTGTAATGACCTTCACGATGGTGTGGCTGATTTATATTCAGGTGTCGTGGTTTAAGGAGGCTTTGAAAATGCGCAAGCAGCAGTTTAGCGCGTCGGTAAACCGTTCGCTTTATGGCGTTGTGCAAAAATTGGAGGAGAGCGAGGTGGTAACGCATCTAAAAAACGAGGTTATCGCCGTTAATTTCGACTCCGCTTCGGTGGGCAAGCCTGTGCCCAATATCAATGTGCACGGTCGTAGACTTGTCGACAGTATGCTCCGCGACACTTCTGAGGGTAAAATCCTTGTGCTCAGTAGCGATTCTGCCACTGTGTCGATACTTCAATCGGGCGACCATAAAATTCCTACCGAACAGACTATCGACCGCGAAGAGTTTCAAGAAAAGGTGATGGCGCGTATTCACAATAAAACTGTTTTCGTTGAAAATCTTGTAAATCAGTTGATTCGTAAAAAAATCAACATCGAAGACCGCATTTCGCCGAAAACTATCAACAACTATCTTAAAAAGCAGTTTGAGTGCAACGGTATCGATGCCGACTACGATTTTGCCATCCGAGGCGAAGACAATCAGTATTATTTTAAAACCGCTGGATTCAACCCCGACTCGGTGCCGCAAACCTATCAGATTACGCTATATCCCAACGATATAGTGTCGCCGCCTTGCTATCTTGTGGTATATTTCCCCGACGAAAACAAGGTTTCGCTCAACTCTATTTCGCGGCAGGGCTTTGCCTCGCTTGCACTTACACTTATTATTATGCTCACTTTTGTGGCAACGCTCGTGATAATTTTCCGCCAAAAGAAACTCAGCGAAATGAAAACCGACTTTGTCAATAATATGACTCACGAGTTGAAAACGCCTATTTCGTCGATTTCGCTTGCCTCGCAAATGCTTAAAGATAAGACAGTTTTGAAAAACGAACAGATGTTCGACCATATTTCGCAGGTGATAGAAGACGAGAGCAAACGTCTTGGCTATCAGGTAGAACGTGTTTTGCAAATGGCTGTTATTGAGCGCGGTAAGGTGCGTATGAAGGTTAAAGAGCTTTATATTAATGAGATAATCAAAAAAGTTGTCAACTCGTTCGACCTCAAAGTTAAAGACCGTGGAGGCGTGATTATTACTCGTCTTAAAGCCCACGACGATTTGATTGATGGCGATGAGGTTCATATTACCAATCTGATTTTCAATCTTTTGGATAACGGTTTAAAATATACCGAAGGCACACCAAAATTGGAGGTTACTACCGAAAACGTAAAAAACGGCATTGAAATTTCGGTAACTGACAATGGCATAGGCATTTCGCGCGAAAGTCAAAAACATATTTTCGACCAATTTTACCGCGTACACACTGGCAACGTGCACAATGTCAAGGGGTTCGGTATAGGGCTCAGCTATGTAAAATGCGTGGTAGACGAACATCAGGGCAAAATAAGAATCAAAAGCGATGTTGGCAAGGGAACAACTTTTTATATATATTTGCCATTTAGTTTGAAATAAATGTTACACATTATAATATAGTAAAAAATGGAAAAAACAATTCGCATACTATTAGCCGAAGACGATGTTAACCTCGGCTCGCTTCTGAGGCAGTATCTCGAAGCCAAAGGATATTCTACAGACCTCTTTAACGATGGTGAAAAAGCCACCGAAGGATTCCGCGCCGGTGTTTACGACATCTGCATCCTCGACATTATGATGCCCAAAAAAGACGGTTTTGCAGTGGCTTCCGATATTCGTGCCATTAATACCACAATTCCTATTATATTCTTGACTGCCAAGAATTTAAAGGAGGATGTGCTTACTGGTTTCAAAATCGGTGCCGACGATTATATCACCAAGCCGTTTAACATGGAAGAACTCTTGCTCCGTATCGAGGCTGTGCTCCGTCGTTCGGGTGCTATGGAAATAGAATCGGTATCTATTTATAATTTAGGTAAATACTCGTTTGATTGCAACAAACAGCAGTTGCAGTTTGAAAACGATGAACCCGAAAAACTTACCACCAAAGAAAACGATCTTCTCCGTTTGCTTTGCGTAAATATCAACAAAGTTTTGGAGCGCAACTATGCCCTAAAACAGATTTGGGACGACGACAACTATTTCAACGCCCGCTCTATGGACGTGTATATCACCAAACTTCGCAAAAAACTCAGCAACGACCCAACTATCGAAATTCTCAACATCCACGGTAAGGGTTACAAGTTGATTGTTGGCGAAGAAACTGTTTAATTGTCAATGAGTTTTAATTATAGGATAACAATTTTAGCCGTTGCGTTAGTGGCTGTGTTTGCAGGGTGTAGCAACACCAAAAACACTGCCTCGCGCCGTGCGTTTCATAATCTAACTTCGCATTACAACGTCTATTTCAATGCCCGCGAGTATTACAACGAGGGAGTGCAAAAAATTGAAACCGACCTTCAATGCGATTATACCGAGATTTTGCCCGTGTTTAAGGTAGACGCTCCGGGTGCTGCCGATATGGCGCGTGGCGATATGGAATCGTGCATTCAAAAATGCGGCAAAAATATCCTTACTCACTCCATAACTGCCAAACCTAAAAAGCATTACGGTAGGGGAGGTATGGATCAGAGCGAACTCGAGTTTTACAACAAGCCCGACTTTTGCAAATGGATCGACGACACCTATCTGCTGATGGGCAAGGCAAACTATGTGGCAGCCGATTACGACCGCGCCGAATCGTCGTTCCGCCTTGTTACCACACGTTTTAAGCACGAACCCGCAAAGTTTGAGGCGCAGATGTGGCTTGCCAAAACTATGTCGGCACAAAAAAACTATACCGAGGCTCTCGAAATTATCAACAAACTCAACGCCGACAAACGTCATCCAAAAAAACTCGACCGCGGAATACTGATGACCTACGCTGATATTTATATTGCTGTGCGTCAGTATGATGAGGCTCTCGAAGCTCTCAAAAAAGCTGTTGAGATTACCAAAAACAAAAACAAACGCGCTTGGCTTGTGTATATTATGGGCGACATCAACCGTCGCTGCGGCAATTACAACGAGGCTCGTCAAAACTATTTGGATGTGATTAAAATCAATCCCGACTATGCCACCGTGTTTAATGCCAAAATCAATCTTGCAACGGTTTTTGAGCAGGATGCCGATGTGGATAAAATTATTTCCGACCTTCAAAAACTTGCCCGCGACGAAAACAACGCCGAATATAAAGATCAGATTTACTACGCTATAGCCGAGGTTTACCGTCGCAGTGGAAATATCGACCGTGCGCTCGACTATTACAAACTTTCGGCTCACGAAAGCCGCACCAACGATATTCAAAAGGCAAAATCGTATCTTGCTTCGGCAAATATCTATTTCGACCGTCACGACTATATCAACGCCCAAAAATATTACGACAGTACAATGTCGTATCTGCCCAAAACCTATTCTGATTACGATGAGATTTCGCAAAAGAGTGAAAACCTTTCGTTGTTAACAGGTTACATCAATCAAGCTAATTATCAGGATAGTATCCAGCGTGTGGCTAAAATGCCCGAAAGCCGTAGAAAACAAATTGTTACGCAAATTATTGCTCAAGTAGCCGCCGAAGAAGCCGCCGCCAATCAGCCTCAGCAATATTACGGCGGTGGCGACAATAGTTACGGCGTGCAATACACCGGACAGGACGGTAACCCGAATTTTGCCGGCAAATGGTATCTCTACAACACCACATCGCTCAACTATGGCAAATCTGAGTTTATAAAAAAATGGGGACAGCGCCGTCTCGAAGACAATTGGCGCCGCAAAAACAAGGGTAGCGAAATTTTTGAAGAAACCGAGCAAGAAACAACCGAAGACACTGCTGCGTCGGCTATTAACAACAAGATGCCCGAATATTATCTTCGCAATCTGCCTATGACCGATTCGGCTATGACAATTTCTAAAAACATCGAAGCCGATTCGTGGTTTGCCGCCGCCGACGTTTATTACGAAAAGATGGACGACCCCGCCAAGGCTATCGAAACGTTATTGTATCTCAATCAGAAAAATCCCGACCACTACCTTATGCCGCAGTCGCTCTACACCTTATATAAATTGTATAATTATCAGGGCGAAAAGTCGCTTGCCGAATATACCAAAACGCAGTTGATTTCAAATTATCCCGAAAGCGGATACGCCAAAATCCTCGGCGACCCAAATTATCAAAGAAACGTTCAGGCTCGCAAAGATTCGGCTCTCAGTGTTTACAATAATGCTCTCAACAGTTTTCAAAACGGAATGTACCAAAACTGCATACTCCTCTGTACCAATGCCGAAACCAAATATGCCGACCTCAAGATAGCCGAAAACTTTTATTATCTTGAAGCCCGCGCCCACGGACGGATGCAAAATATCCCTGCAATGCGCTCTGTATTAGAAATATTCGTAAAGCGTTTCCCAAAAAGCGACCTTAACGAGGCTGCCCAAAACAAATTGTCTTCGCTTAATTCGGGACGTTTTGACATACAGCGTTTCGACACACTTTACACTGCAGCGCACTATTTTGTGTTGGCATTCAAAACCGACAATCCCGCCGCCGGACAAACCGAGTATCTGGTTCAGAAATATTGCGCCGACAATAATTTTATGGAATACGATGTAAGCAGCAGAGATTTTACTGACGGATTCAAGTTTGTGGTTGTATCCTCTTTTGCCAACAAGAATACCGCTGTGGACTTTTACCGACAGTTTGTAACCGCTAACTATAAAAGCCTTGAACCCGAAACCGACTTTATACCCTTTGTTATTAACCGTACCAACTACGCTCTTGTGCAATCTCTAACCGATATGGAGGCGTATGTCAACTTTTTTAAACTTAAATATCTTTGATTTTGACAACAACTAACTTACGATTTTCTACCATTTTATGACCCGTTTGTGTATATTAGTATCGCTCGTTTTAATAATCCCGGCTTGTAAGTCGAGGTGTGTGGCTCCCGAAACGTCCGATAATGCAGCTGCGTTTAAAGCCACCGATTCGTCGAGTTGCATGGCCACAATGTCGGCTCCTAAGCCTACTACAGTGAAAAAATCTTCTAAACCCGATTACTTTTTTGCTGTGGCTCAATACAATACCGTATATTATGGCAACACTCTCGAAAACCTTGCTAAACTTGATGTGGCAAGCGCTCAACTTGATATTTCGCCCGACGGTCGCACAATTGCATATTCGTCGTACAGCCGTCCGGGATACCGTGTAATTAAACTTATTGATATTGAAACTCAAACAGTTACATTGCTCGACCTTCCTCCTCGTAATGCCTTTATGGGTTCGTGGAATAATGATGGTAAGTATATTGCCCTTAATAGTCAGTCTACACTTTATAGTCATTGGCAACCAGTGATTTACAACATCGAAACTGGTGCAGTAGACGACATTGATTGGCTCGACACCGACAACGATTACTACAATCCTGTTTTTTCGCCCGATGGCCGCACACTTGTTTTTCACGATATTTGCCGCATTTATATCTGTCAATTTAAAAATGGAATTGCCACATTAAAACGCGTTATCGAAACCGAAGACCTCTGTGCCGACGACAATTCTGGTTTTTCTGACTATTGCAAGTTTCAAATCTCTAACGATGGCAACTATTTGGTTTTCACCGAAGAAACCGATATTTTGGAAGAAGACATCTGTCCAAAAATCACACTTTTTAGTTATAATATTTCCGACGGACATCTCCGCCGTATCACCGACCGGCACAGCAATGTTACCGATTTTGCAATCGACTCTTCGGGCGAAATCTACTATTGCACATCCGACAAAGACAAACAAGTGTTTGAGGGTTTTGTAGCACGTATCGACGGCTCTGAATCGGTAAAATCTGCCACATTCAAAGAACAGACTTACGCCATAGCCGTTGCCGATTAAAAAGTTACAAATTTTTAATAAAAAAAAATTTGTTTGTATTACAAAAAGTCAGTACTTTTATACCAAATTTTTAAACAAAACACATTACACTAAAAACAGAATTGATATGTCAAAAATTAAACTCTTTGGATTAACACTTCTTACGTTAGCCGTTCTTATGGTAAGTTGCAAAGGCAACAAAGGCAACGAATCGAGCGACAACAGCGACACTCTCGCATATCCTTTCGGCACCGACGATAGCGAACTGACCTTTGGCGATCAGGCTCCCTATATCGATACCACCACTATTGCAGAGCCCATTATGCTCGAAGATCAGCAGGGCAATCTTCAACCCGAAACCACTCCTGTGGTAAACGAAAGCGATATGTTTTACATCATTGCAGGTTCGTTCACTGTTTACAGCAATGCTCAGAACCTCTGCAACAAACTCAAAGTTAAAGGTTTCAATGCCGAAATCCTTATTCCCTTTGGACAATACAACCGCGTTTCGGTAAAATCGTTCAAGACTCGCGAAGAAGCTAAGGCTGCTATCGCATCGCTCAAATCTAAACTTGGCGACGACGGTCTTTGGATTCTTAAAAGATAATTCTTTTGCGGATTTTTCCGCTCAACGCTGCGAATAAATCATTCCAATTTTTTTGATGATTTGTTCGCAGTTTTTTTTGTTTTGTATTCTTTTTTGTTGTAACTTGCTGCATAAAAAATAATAGATGACCGACGTTTCGGAAAATATTGATTCTACCGACCGTATAGCATCGCTTATACGCGAAAAAAACGAACTAAGTCAGCAACTTAAACAGTTGTCGGCAATGTATGATTCGCTTATGGCCGAAAAAGAACGCCTTGAAAGCATACTTTCGGTGGTTCCGGCTCAATATGTGCCCGAAAGTGTTAAAGTTGACACCTCTCAGCAGCATTTGCTTAAATTTAAGATGGTGACCGTGATGTATCTCGACATCCGCGCTACAGCGAGCCTCACCTCTTGCGAAAACTCTGCCGAGGCTATCGACGAACTTGATCAGGTGATGTTTCATTTCAACGACATTGCCGAAAAATACCGCCTGCAGGTGAGCAAAACCATAGGATACTCTTTTCTCTGTGCCGGCGGAATACCTATCAAGAATATAACCAACCCAATCGACGTGGTTCTTGCAGCATTAGAAATGAACGATTATCTTCAAACCGTTTCGTATAGGGCTGCCGATACCAATGGTGAAAAATTTTGGCAGTTGCGCATAGGTATTCATACAGGTCCTGTAACTGCCACAGCATCAGGACGCAAGAAAATTTCTTACGACATCAAGGGCGATACCGTAAACAATGCTTCGCGTATTGCCGCCGCTGCCGAAGTGAATAAAATTAATATTTCGGTTTTTACCTACGAACTTGTAAAAGAGTTTTTTGTAACCGACTTTTGCGGTGTTATCCCTGTGAAATACCGCGATTTAGAGATGTATCAAATTAAACGTCTAAAAAAAGATTACTCGGTGAATGTGAATAGGGGAGTGTATCCCAACGGATGTTTCCAAATTAAATATTTGCTTCGCCAATTTACTGATTTGCAAGAATTTATTCTTGATAAGCTTGACCGCGAACTGCCTCCTTTTCTTTATTACCACAACACCCGACACACTATCGACGTAATTAATCAAGTGGAGATTCTTGGATATGGCGAAGGCGTTAGCGACGAAGAACTGCTTTTGCTCAAAACCGCAGCCCTGTTTCACGATACTGGCTACATTGTGGGATCCGAAAACCACGAATATTTTGGAACTCAAATTGCTCGCGATATTCTGCCAAATTACAACTATACTCAGGATCAGATTGACAGAATTTGCAGCTTGATACTTGCAACAAAACTTCCGCCCAACCCCACCAATATTTTTGAGCGCATTATTTGCGATGCCGACCTCGTTTACCTTGGCAGAACTGACTTTATTCCTGTTTCTAATATGCTCTACGATGAGTTGAAGGCTCTTGGCAGCAATCTCGATATTGATGCGTGGAATCAAAAACAGGTGGATTTCCTTACCAAACACCATTATTTTACCGAAACCGCTATCAAAGTGCTTGAAGTAGGCAAGGAGTATCAGATAGAACGCCTTAAAAAACTTATTGCCAAACCTAATGCGTAACTGTAAATGATTTAGTATAAATCTCTTTAATTCAAACTATTATTTATGAACGAAAAACTTTTGTCCTTTATTTGGTTTAATAGACTTTTTCCACAGTCGGCACTCGTAACCACACAAGGCGAAAGTATCAGCATAATTAACCCTGGATTTACCAATAATGATTCTGGACCCGATATTACTGATGCTCAAATACGTATCGGCGATATTCTTTGGGCAGGGAATATCGAACTCCATGTTAAATCGTCGCATTGGCAAATGCACCGTCATGATGACAATCCAGCATACTCCAACATAATTCTCCATATAGTTTTTCAAGACGATAAACCGCTTAAAGATGCCAAAGGCAACCTTGTACCCACACTTGTGCTGCCTTTTGAGCAGAAATATTCCGAAGTGTATCACAATCTGCTCACCACAAAAGATTTCCACCTTTGCCGCTGTGGGTTTGAGCGTTTTGGAGAGTTAAAAACAGCATCTTTTTTCGACCGTCTTGCAAGCGACCGCCTTAAATCGAAAGCAATGGCTGTACTTGAGGCTCTTAAACTCAATAATGGCGATTGGAAAGAGACCTTTTGGCAAACTCTCGCCTCGGCATTTGGCTTAGGCAAAAATGCATTCCCGTTTAAGCAGTTGGCGCAGTCGGTTCCGTTTCCGATTGTGGAGAAAAACCGTCATCAAATCAACAACATAGTAGCAATTCTCTATGGACAGGCTGGATTCTTTTCTCTAAAAAAATTCTCGGGAGAAGAGTATCTCAACATTCAGCGCGAATACTATTATCACAAGCAGAAATATAATCTAACGCCCATAGAACCATCGTTGTGGAAATTTGCCGGCATTCGTCCTGTCAACTTTCCCGACCGTAGAATTTTGCAGTTGGCAGTGCTTGTAGGCACTTCTGAGAATCTTTTTTCGCAAATGTTGGATGCCCAAAACTTATCCGACGTTTATAAACTTTTTGATATCGATGTTGATAATAAGAGTTTTTCAATTATTCCCGACACACCTTTGGCAAAACTCGGCAGCGAAACACTCAATCTACTTGTAATCAATCTTGTATGTCCGTTTCTCTATGCACATTCGTTGTATTACAAAAATGACGAATTTGCCCAGCGTGCTGTGTCGTTTTTAGAGCAGATTCCTCCTGAGAACAATTCTGTTACCAAGTTTATGAAAAGTCAGGGTATACAAGCCCGCTCAGCTCTTGATTCTCAAGCGTTTCTCTATCTACGCAACGATTTCTGCCGCCCAAAACGCTGCATTGAGTGCCAAGTGGGACGCTATATTGTTATTAATGCTCTTTAATTATTATCTTGTAATATCGTGAATATTATTTATCTTTGCACCATCATTTTGCAATAATTTTATCTAATTATGAACGCAATCAGCAGATTCAAAGCGTTAGAACGCGAATATGGGCACCGTCCCGTACATGTCGACCATTCAAACGACAAGAGTATAACTTTTTACGCTTGCAATGTTTTTGACCAAAGCAAGATGGCTAAATACCTTCCCGAATCTATTTTTAAGCAGGTAAAGCAGACAATGGACGAGGGAAAACGTATCGACCGTCAACTTGCCGACCATGTGGCTAATGCCATGAAACTTTGGGCATTGCAACTTGGCGTTACTCACTATACACATTGGTTTCAGCCTCTTACCGATCAAAGTGCCGAAAAACACGATTCGTTTTTTACTCTCGATAATGGCTTGCCAGTGGAATCGTTTGACGGTAAGGTACTTGCTCAGCAAGAGCCCGATGCTTCGAGTTTCCCTAATGGTGGAATCCGCAATACTTTTGAGGCTCGCGGATATACTGCATGGGACTGCACTTCGCCTGCTTTTGTAATTGGTTCAACTCTCTGTATTCCAACAATTTTTGTATCATATACCGGCGAAGCGTTAGACTATAAGACTCCGCTTTTGCGTGCTCTCAATGCTATCGACAAACAAGCTACTGCCGTTTGCCGCTATTTTTTGCCTGATACTAAGAAAGTTATCTCTACTCTCGGCTGGGAGCAGGAATATTTCTTGATTGATGAGGCTTTGTTCGATGCACGTCCCGACCTTGTTTCGTGCGGACGTACACTTATGGGGCACAATTCTGCCAAAAATCAACAGTTAGACGACCATTATTTCGGCTCTATTCCCGAGCGTGTGGTAGAGTTTATGGCTGATTTGGAGGTTGAGTGTCATAAACTTGGAATCCCTGTGCGCACCCGCCACAACGAGGTTGCTCCCGGACAGTTTGAATGTGCGCCTATTTTTGAAGAAACCAATCTTGCCGTTGACCACAATATGTTGTTGATGGAATTGATGATGAAAACCGCCCGCAGGCACAATTTCCGCATACTTTTGCACGAAAAACCATTCGCCGAGGTTAACGGTTCGGGCAAACACAACAACTGGTCGCTTGCTGCCGATGGCAAAATCAACCTGCTTTCGCCCGGCAAAGATCACGATTCAAACCTTATGTTTTTAACATTCTTGGTTAACGTTATCAAGGCGGTTTACAATAATTCTGACCTCTTGCGTGCAAGCATAATGACGGCAGGCAATGAACACCGTCTTGGAGCAAGCGAAGCTCCTCCTGCTATTATTTCGGTATTTCTCGGTGCACACCTCAGCAAAACTCTTGCTTTGTTGAAAGAAGAAACGTCTAACGGAAAAATACTCGATGCCGCCGCCAAACGCACTATAAATCTTAATATTGAGCAAATTCCCGAAATACTTTTGGATAATACCGACCGCAACCGCACTTCGCCGTTTGCTTTTACGGGCAATAGATTTGAGTTTCGTGCTGTGGGTAGCAGTGCCAACTGTGCTTGTCCGCTTATTGTGCTCAACACCATTGTGGCCGCTCAGTTAGAGGCATTTAACAACGAACTTCAGCAATCGCTTTCGGCGGGAGCAAATCGCGACGAGGCTGTATTAAAGATTTTAGGTAACTACGTCGCAGAGTTTTCGCCCATTTTGTTTGAAGGCAACAATTACAGCGACGAATGGAAAGAAGAGGCAAAACGCCGTGGATTATCGAATATCACTTCTTGTCCCGAATCTATCAAAGCCTATACTTTAAGTAGCACTATCAAACTTTTTGAAAGTCAAAAAGTTCTCTCTGAACGCGAACTTTCGGCACGTCAGGATATTTATGCTGAAAATTATCACAAAAAGATACATATCGAATCGCTTGTGATAGCCAACCTCGCACTCAACCATATTATCCCCACAGCCATTCGCTATCAAAACCTTTTGGTAGAGAACTACAACTGTACCAAAGGATTAGGCTTCGACGAGCTTATCGAAAACCGTCTCGATACCATTAAATCAATATCAAAACTAATTCTTGTAATCAAAAACGATGTGGCTCAGATGGTTACAGAGCGCGATAAAGCTTGCACCCAGTCTACCAATTTGCAAAAAGCATTGGCTTACAACACATCTGTAAAACCGTTTTTATCGTCGATACGCAGCAGCATCGATGCCCTCGAAATGATTGTCGACGACGAGATGTGGCCCTTGCCCAAATATAGAGAAATGCTTTTCTGCCACTAAGATAATTAATTAAGGGTTAAAAAAATAGGTTTTTCAAGGCGCACGAAATCGAAAAACCGGAGTTTACTTAAGGTAAATGAGGATTTTGAGATTGAAGTGCAACGACGAAAAAGCATTTTTTTAGCCCTTAATTATAAAAAACAAGCGGGGCAAGCCTTAAAGACTTGTCCCGCTTTCAATTAAACAACTAAAAAAAGTAGTATTCTCGAACATGAAACACATCTTTTTATACGTTGCAAATTGGTATTAGTTTCAAAAAATGCGGCTATAAATTTTTTTTTAATATTTTCGCAAAATATACTTTACTGTTAACGGTAATTTTATATCTTTGGAAAAAATTATAATGCCCGTTTTGTTTACTTGTGCATTATGGTTTGATAATTGCTTGTAACTATTTGTTATAGGTGTTAAAAAAATTGATTTATGAACCGGAAGAACAAAAACATAATTATGTTGGTGCTTGCGCTGTTTATTGTTTACGGCGCGGGTCTTGCTGTTTTTATATATGGTAAGTATCAAAATACAATTCGCGAAACTTCGCTTTCTACCGCCAATCTTACCAAAACCAAGGCGATGGAAATATCCGACTATATCAATTCTACTATCAAAACAGCGGGTACTATCAGCAATATGCTCGCCTCTGCTAACGAAAAATACGGCTACGATATGATGCCGTATATCAATCAAGCTCTTAGCAACTTGGTTTCCGAAAATCCCGAATTTAGTTCTTTTGTGGTTACTTGGGAATATTCTGAGGTTAATCCTCAATGGTTTAAACCATACGGACGTTATGTAATGCGGTCGTATCTGCGCGACGGTTTGCCTTATATCACCACCGATACTCTCGACCTTGAAGGCGAAGTTGGCGACGAAGCTTATTACCAAATGAAAACGGGAACGGTTAAAAACCTATTTACCAATATGTATCTCAGCAATAATGAATCGTTTATGCGCACCGAGGCACGCTATGTGTTTGCCGTTGCCACCAAAATTGAGGTTGCAGGCACTTTTGCTGGTACTGTTGCTGTAGAAATTCCCCTTTCTAAAATCGAAGAAATTCTCAACCGTCAGTCGCTTGAATTGCAAGGCAATGTGTTTGTGCTAACCAACAACGGTAAACTTGCCATTCACCCCAATCCCGATTTTATCAACACATTTTTTAAAGATGCATACGCAGGCATCGACCAAATGGGAGGTCTTGCCCGCCAACTTAGCGACGGTACTCTCCGTACTATCGACTATACATATTCCGACCGTAATATTGGATTTTTTGATTTTTCGCAGAGCGACCATTGCCGTATCAATTTCTATCCCGTTGAGGTTAAAGATAATACCACTCCATGGGCTCTCGGCTACGAAATTAATTATTCCGAATTTCGTCATAAGGCTTTAAGCGGAGTTAACACCTTTATTATTATAACGTTTTTTGGACTTTTGTTGCTTGCCGTTTTTGCATATATGTTTTTGAGTTTTGCCACAAAGCCTATGGGCGAGGTTGACGCCGTGCTTCAGAAACTCCGCAGCGGCGATTTCGACAAAATTTCTAAACTTGAATCATCTGATCAGGATACTCAGAAACTATACAATTCGGTCAACTTTCTTGCCGACCGTATTATGCGTACCACAAAGTTTGCGCGTAGTATGGGTAAGGGCGACCTTGAAGCCACTTTTGATAACTACGACGAAAACAACGCTCTCGACTCGGCGCTCATTGAGATGCAGAAAAACCTTCTCCACGCCCGCATCGAAGAGAAAAAGCGTATCGAGGAAAACGAAAAACTTTCTTGGGCTCAAGAAGGTCTTGCGCAGATTGGCGAGTTTCTCCGTATGAACAACGCCGACATCAACGACTTTGCTTTCAAAATTATATCTTACCTTGTAAAATATCTTGGAGCATTGCAAGGCGCAATGTTTGTTGCCGAAGAGCGCGACGGCAAAAAGGTGCTGGAGCAGAAAGCCACCTACGCATTCGACCGCAAAAAGCAACTCACCACCACGGTAGAATTTGGCGAAAGCCTTGTAGGTCGCTGTGCCATAGAGCGCAAGACTATTTATATGACCGACGTGCCCGAAGGATACCTTTATATAACATCTGGCTTGGGCGAAAAGAAACCGTCGTGTCTGTTGCTTGTTCCCTTGCAGTTTGAGGACGAGGTGCACGGCGTTATCGAAATTGCCTCGCTCAAAGAGATTGGCGAATATCAAATTAAATTTTTCGACAACGTGGCAGAACGTATCGCGTCTACAATATCTAATATCAAAAAGAATATCAACAGTGCCGAACTCCTCAACAAATTTTCTACGCAGAGCAACGAACTTGCCCGCCGCGAAAAAGAGATTGCGGCATCATATTCCGACATCAAAAAGGCGCAGAATGAGGTTCGCTTATCCGAACGCGAAATTGTGGCTATTCTTGATGTGCTTGCGCAAACTTCTATCATTACACGTTACGACACCACAGGCATTGTGCTCGACCTTCGCGACAAGACACTCGACACCACCGGCTACAAAAAGAACGATATATTGGGTCACAACATCCGCGACGTGCTTGCCCTCACCAAAGGCGAGATTGTTACTTTTGACCTCTTTTGGAACGATATTCTCAACGGAAAAACCAAAGTGCGATATTTTACCCGTGGCAGCGTGAAGTTCCGCGAAACTTTCAACCTCCTCTACGACAACGACAACCGTCCGTTTAAAGTGATAAGCGTGGCAGTGCCCGAAAGCAATGTGCAGATACAAGCCGTAGAAGACAATCCCAACGCTGTTCAGACCAAGGTTATAACAGAAGATTCGCCCGAACGTGAGAATATGCAAAAATTTTAACCAAAAATTTTGTTTTTGTTGAATAAACCTTTTACTTTTGCGCCAATTTCTACATCATAACGATTATGGCGAAAAACAACTTTGTAGTAGATTACAAAACGATGACAGCAGGACGCCACGAGATGAATTTCCATCTCGACGGTAGTTTTTTTGCTCAATTTGCCGAATCGGAGTTCCAAAACGGAAAAATCGACGTTGATGTAACGGCTGATATTTCGGAGTATGCGCTCAAATTTGGGTTCGACATCAGAGGGACTGTAGAAGTGGAGTGCGACCGCTGCCTTGGTTTGTTCAATCTCCCTATTGAGGGATATTTTGAACTCAACGTTAAGTTTGGCGACCAGACAAGCGACCCTGCCGAAGCCGATGACGAAATCGTGCTTTCGTACGACGAGACAAAACTCGACCTTTCGCACCATATATATGAATATATAGTGCTGAGCGTTCCGGCAAGGAGAGTGCACCCAAACGGTATCGACGGCCTGCCCACTTGCGACCCCGATATGAGTGCCACCCTCGAAGTACTTGAGGCGCACGACAATGTTTTAGAAACCGACCCGAGATGGGATCAGTTGCGCAACTATGAATTTTGAAATTGTATAATTAAAAGGTATAACGTATTAAATATTATTAAAAAATGGCACATCCTAAGCACAAAACCTCGAAGACGAGAAGAGACAAAAGAAGAACCCACTATAAAGCGGTAGCACCCACCCTTACAAAATGCAGCAACTGCGGCGCAACTATTCAGTCGCACACTGTTTGCCCTGAATGTGGATATTACAGAGGCCAACTCGCTATCGACAAGTCAGCAGCGGCCGCCGAGTAGCATTATGCTGCAACAGAATGAAATTTAGACAGATGGCGGAATGTTGCGCCCTTTGCGGAATGTTCCTACATTTGTCTTTTTTGTTTTTTTCAGATAATATTTCTTTATGGCAAAAACTAACGCTGTTATTACCGGGGTAGGTATGTATGTTCCGGAATATCGTCTCACCAACGACGAACTCTCGCAGATGCTCGACACCAGCGATGAGTGGATTACTTCGCACGTGGGTATCAAGGAACGCAGAATACTCAAAGACAAGGACAAGGCTGCTTCTTTTATGGGGGCGATGGCTGTCAAGGACCTTCTCACCAAGAAAAATCTCGATCCTATGGATGTAGACTTGGTGATTTGCACTACTACTACGCCTGACATGGTGTTCCCAGGTTCGGGTGTTCAGATTTGCGAAATGGCAGGTTTGAAAAATGCCTATGCTTTCGACCTTCACGCCGCCTGCTCGGGATTCTTAAACGGATTTGTAACAGCAGCCAAGTTTATACAATCAGGTGTTGAAAAAAAGATTATCCTCGTAAGTACTGAAAAAATGTCGGCTATCACCGACTACACCGACCGCAAAACATGTCCGCTATTCGGCGACGGCGCGGCGGCTGTGCTTGTAGAGCCATCTGACGAGGAGCTTGGACTTTTAGACTATATTCTCCGTGTTGACGGTTCGGGCGTAAAACACCTCCACATGAAATCGGGAGGCTCGTTGTCGCCTTCATCTATCGAAACCGTTCAAAACCGCGAACATTTTGTATATCAGGAGGGTCAGCCCGTGTTTAAGGCGGCTGTAACCCACATGGCGGATGTATCGGTAGAGATTATGGAACGAAACCATCTCACTGCCGACGACATAGCATGGCTTGTGCCGCATCAGGCCAACCTCCGCATCATCGATGCCACAGCACGACGTATGGAACTCGCTCCCGAAAAGGTGATGATTAATATCCAACGTTACGGCAACACCACATCAGCCACAATTCCTATCTGCCTGTGCGAATGGGAAAAACAGCTCCGCAAGGGTGACAATATAATTATTTCTGCGTTCGGAGCGGGATTTACATGGGGCGCACTTTACCTAAAATGGGCTTACAACTCGTAGTTTTACAGTAATTTAGTTTTGATAATTATTAAAAATAAAATATTATGGCAAATTTAAAGGAAGTACAAGATTTTATCAAAGCCGTTTCAAGGATCGGAATTTCCGAAGTGGACATTCAGACCGATGATATGAAACTCAACGTAAAATTCCCCGCCGGCGACAAGGATATTGCCCGTGGCGAAAACTTTCAGATGCCCGCTTTCCAGATGCCTATGATTTCGGGTATGGCTCAGCAGATGGGATCGCCCATCCAAGCTGCCACCACCACTACAACTCCTATTGAGTATCGCGAAAACGCTAAGGAAGACGACAAAAAATTCCTCACTGTTAAGGCTCCTATGGTGGGCACTTTCTACCGCCGTCCTTCGCCCGACAAGCCTATCTATGTTAATGTTGGCGACGAGGTTACCAAAGGTCAGGTGCTCTGCATCATCGAGGCTATGAAACTTTTCAACGAAATTGAATCTGAGGTTTCGGGCAAAATTGCCAAAATCCTTGTTGAAGAAGGCACTCCCGTAGAGTTTGACCAGCCTCTTTTCCTTATCGAACCCTAATTAAGCAAAGATAGGTTATGTTTAAAAAGATATTAATTGCCAACCGTGGCGAGATTGCCCTGCGCATTATCCGCACTTGCAAGGAGATGGGCATCAAAACCGTGGCAGTATATTCCACCGCCGACCGCGACTCGCTGCATGTGAAGTTTGCCGACGAGGCTGTCTGCATCGGAAACCCACCTTCTGCTAAGTCGTACTTGAATATTCCGGCTCTTATTTCGGTAGCCGAAATCACCAACGCCGACGCAATTCACCCGGGTTATGGTTTCCTTTCGGAAAACGCCAAGTTTGCCCGCATCTGCACCGAGCACGGAATCAAGTTTATAGGTCCCACAGCCGAGCAAATCGTTATGATGGGCGACAAGGCTACTGCCCGCAAAACTATGACTGAACACGGTGTGCCTGTAACTCCCGGCACTCAGGGATTGCTCGACACTGTGGAGCAAGGCAAAGCCGAGGCAAAACGCATAGGTTACCCCGTAATGCTTAAAGCCACAGCAGGCGGCGGAGGCAAGGGTATGCGCATTATCCGCAACGAAGACGAGTTTGAGCACCTTTGGAACGCCGCACGTCAAGAAGCCGCCGCATCGTTTGCCAACGACGCAGTTTACCTCGAAAAATATATTGAAGAACCCCACCACATAGAGATTCAGATTGCCGGCGACCAATACGGTAACGTTTGCCACCTATCTGAGCGCGACTGCTCTATCCAGCGTCGTCATCAGAAACTTTTGGAAGAGACTCCATCGCCATTTATGACTGAGGAGCTCCGCCACAAGATGGGAGAGGCAGCCTGCAAAGCCGCTCGTGCTATTAAATACGAAGGCGTAGGCACAGTAGAGTTTCTTGTGGACGCTCACCGCAATTTCTACTTTATGGAGATGAATACTCGTATACAAGTAGAACACGGTATTACTGAGGAAGTTACCAATCTCGACCTTATCAAAGAGCAGATACGCATTGCTGCCGGAGCCAAAATCTCCACTCGCAACTATTATCCGCAGGCTCACGCCATCGAGTGCCGTATCAATGCCGAAGACCCGTTCAACGGTTTCCGTCCGTGTCCCGGCAAAATCACAGGCTTGCACCTTCCTGGCGGTAATGGCATTCGCGTGGATACGCACATCTACACCGGCTATCAGATTCCGTCGTACTACGATTCGATGATTATCAAACTTGTGGCAGTGGCACAAACCCGCGAAGAGGCAATAGCCAAGATGAGGAGGGCATTGTTTGAACTCGTTGTAGAAGGCGTAAAAACCACCGCGCCGTTCCATCTGCAGCTGATGAACGACCCCCGTTTCTGCGCAGGAGAGTACACAACCAAATTTATGGAAGATTTTGAATTAAAATCTCCCGAAGAGTAGCGCATATTTAAAAAATTATTTCTAAATTGCGCCAAAATTAACTTATATCTCTTGACAATATGGCAAAAATTGAAACTGACACAGTCAACAATACCAGTATCATCGCCTTCGGCACCGAGTTTGTGGGCGAAATCAAATCAAACGGCAGCGTACGCATTGCCGGAAAACTCAAAGGCAACATCAGCCTTACCGAGCGTCTCGTAATCGACAAATCGGGCGTGGTAGAGGGCGAAATTTCGTGCAAAGTGGCTAACATCAGCGGCAAGGTAGACGGCAAACTTTCGTGCGCCGAGCTCCTTGAACTCAAAGACACCGCAAGCGTGCACGGCGACATCGACACCACCAAGATTATAATCGAAGAGGGCGCAATATTCACCGGCACTTGCCAGATGGACACTAAAGACGCCGCCGCTAACGCTATAAAGAAGTAAAATCTTGAAAAAAGATAGCGACAACCTTCGCGACGTTGCAAAATACACTACGGCTGCCTTTCAAATGGTGGCCGTAATTGTTATTGGCGTATTGGCAGGCATTTGGATGGACGATTGTTTTGCCACAAAACCCATTATTACAGTGATTGCATCATTGCTTTCGGTGGCAGCGGGTATATATTTGTTTATCAAGGATGTAATTAAGAAATAAAAAATGCAGAAAGAGTTAACTAAATATGTAGTGATGGCGGCGGTATGCACACTTATTGCCGCAATGATTTTTGTTGTGATAATACCAGACAAATCGTCGTGGGCTGTGTATGCCACTCCCGCATTTTTCGCTGCTGTAAGCATTATTTCGGCATTGGTAATCACCAGACCTCAGTATTCAAAATTCGCCAAATTTTCAGGCGTCTTTATGCTGTCAACGGTGTTGAAGTTGATTCTTTATTTCGTATTCTTAATGTGTTCGTATGCCACCCTTCCTCCCGAAGCCGGAAAGCCGTTTGTAATATTCTTTATGGCGGTGTATTTAGTGTTTGCGATAATGGATACGATGTTTTTGCTAAAATTTTTTGGACGAAAAGATAAGTAGGGGAGGGGATAGTACCCTCAAACATTTTGAGAAAAGTTCGATTTTTGGCAAAAAAAATTGTGAGAAAAGTTCGATTTTTGTCAAAAAACATTTTGAGAAAAGTAAGATTTTTGCTATTTTTGTGCTGTTAATCAAAAACTTAATTGCCTATGATATTCAAGCGTAAGTTATACGATAAAATGTTGGCATGGAAACAGCGAAATGGTTCTACTGCGTTATTGATAAAAGGAGCTCGACGTGTTGGTAAATCCACTCTTGTAGAGGAGTTTGCCAAACGCGAATACAAGTCTTATATACTTATCGATTTTTCTATTAAGAACAAGAAAATAATGCAACTATTTGATGATTTAAGTAGTTTGGATTATTTCTTTATGAACTTGCAACAGGAAACGGGTATAACGTTGTTTAATCGAGAAAGCGCGATTGTGTTTGATGAAGTGCAGAATTTTCCTCCTGCGCGTCAGGCGATTAAGCATTTGGTTAAAGACGGTAGATTCGATTATATAGAAACAGGTTCGTTGATTTCTATAAGGAAAAATGTCCAAAATATCATAATTCCGAGTGAGGAAGAAAAATTGGTTCTTCATCCATTGGACTTTGAGGAATTTCTTTGGGCTACGGGCAATGAAGCTGGATTTAAGTTTTTGCGTATGTTTTACGAAAAACGTCTTCCGCTTGGACCTGCTCACCGCAAAACTATGCGCGATTTGAGGCTTTATATGCTTGTTGGTGGTATGCCTCAATCGGTTAACGAATATTTGTTTAAAAACAACTTGCAAGAGGTTGACCGTATAAAACGCGACATTATAGACTTGTACGATAGTGATTTTATGAAAATAGACCCAACAGGTCGTGCGTCGATGATTTTAAAAAATATTCCATCGCAACTTACTGGGAACGCTTCGAGATATCTTGTTGAAACAGCCATTGACCGCAAACGTACCGATGATATTGCGGTATTGATTAATGAAATGAAAGAAAGTATGGTGGTAGATTTGGCTTTTCACGCTACCGATCCCCGTGTTGGATTGGGTATGAACCGTAGTATGGATGCTTTTAAAATGTACCTGCTTGACACAGGACTTTTTGTAACCCTCGCTTTTTGGGATAAGGCTTTTACCGAAAATGTTATTTATAACAAACTTCTTTCCGACAAGTTGGAGGCTAACCTTGGATATGTTTACGAAAATCTTGTGGCTCAGATGTTAAGGGCTTCGGATAATGAACTTTATTATTATACATTCCCAACCGAAACTGAAAAACATAATTACGAAATTGATTTTCTTATTTCGCGAGGCAACAAACTTGTTCCGCTCGAAGTCAAATCTTCGGGTTATAAAACACACAAATCGTTGGACGAGTTTTGCAAGAAATTTTCTTCGCGAATAGGGGAGAGAATTCTCCTTTATACCAAAGATTATCATAAAGACGGCGAAACCGTGTGTATGCCAGTGTATTTTACTCCGTTTGTGTAGTAATTTGTTGATAATAAAGATTATAATATTCAAATTCCGTTTATAGCGTGCGGAAATAGGCTTTCTGAAGATGGTTTTCGCACGCTATGAACGGAATTGAATGTTACTATTGTAATTTATAATGTTTGAACATTCCAATCAACCGGAATATGGCTTTCATCTTTTGTATTAGTGTTTAATGATTTTGGACATCTAAATGTGCCGGTAGGTGCAACATCTTTTAGCCAATCCTTTGTTATATACTGGTCTTCACTCCATGATTCAAATTCAATTGAGATATATGACAGATTTGAACATCCTTTGAACATATTTCTATAACATTGATTTGCAGTTGTTGCTGATGGTATTATAACTTTCGAAAGCGAACTACAGTTAGAAAACATGCTTTTGTAGCAATGTTCTACAAGTGTTGTTGCCGGAAGTTTCGGAATTGTTTTTAGAGAAGAACACCCATAAAACATCATATTGTAACATGCATCTGCCAATCTTTTAGAAGGTAATGCAGGTGGATTTTGTAATGACTTACAATTACGAAACATTGATTGATAACAAACATGAGCTAATTCAGCATCAATGAAATCCGGTATATACTTTAATTCAGTGCAATCTTCAAACATGCTTTCATAACACCCATTAGCTAATTGAGTAGCAGGTAGTTTTGGCGCCATAGTTAAGGCAGAGCAATTAGAAAACATATATCTGTAACAATACGGTTTTAGTATTTTAGCAGGTAATTCAGGTGCGCTTATTAATGCATCATTACATTTGTAAAATAGATTTTGAAAACAATAATCGTTAGGAATTGTTGTTAATTGACATGTTGGGTCTAACAAACTCATAATATTACCTGATGCTGAGACTTTACCTGTTAAAATTATAGATACATTATATTCTTCAGATTTGCACCAACCATCAGAATTGTCTCCACGTAAATAAATTTTATCTCCGACATTGCTCATTGTAATTGTTTCAGTATAATCATACCAATCGTTTTTATTTGTCGAGTATGATAAATTAACCTTAGCGTAATTCGACACCTTTAGTGTAGAGTTAGCTTGCTCAGCTGTAAAACAGAGGTAATCATAATCGTAGGCATTCTGTATGTTATTTTTTATATCACTTGCTTGGGTGTTTGGAGATATTGGGCGAAGAAGGTAATCGTAGTAAAACTTTCCGTATGCCATAATTTTATAACCACCATTTTCTTCTATTAAATCAGATTCGTGCAAAATTGGTTCAAGACCGGCTGCATTTTGCTGAGCCACATATACTTTCTTCTTTTCCCAGTCAATTTTAGATATAACGGTAACATGCATTCTATCGACTGGATTAGCTAATTCTAATATATCACCTTCGGTGGGTGCTATTTTGAATGGTGTTTGCTCAATATGGTATCCATCAGTCCAGTTTTTATGAAAAGTATTGGCATCGCATTGTACACTATTTTTCCCAAATATTAAATTGGCAAATCTCATATCCAATTCTGCGCATTGAAAAGTCTGAAACATACCATAGTATTTTCCAATATTGGTGTTTTTATTTTCTCCTCCATCATTTATAACTCTAACTCCGTCGATAGTCCCGTATGGTTCTCCGAATCTATCTTCTTTGAGACCAATGTTGTTATTGCGTGAGCCGGGTTCGTCAGAATATATAAAAATCGGATTAGTATAATATCTTTGTTGTTTATCACTCAATATAAGTGGAAATATGTTCATAACTCCATGTTCTAATGGGAAAAGTTTGAAGATACCGTGTTTCAATGGTTTTTCCCCTATTTTTTTCATTTCTTTATCCTCCTGCTCGCGTGAATCTCCGTTGGCAAGGTCGTCAATGTTTGTTCTAAAAAATACATAGGGCATTCCTTTTTCATATCTTACACAATTTCCAGCTTTTGAACCGTCTGGATTTCTATAAGTAAAAATTGGACCATTGTTCGGTTGTCCTAATTTTAGGAATAAATACCCCCCAGCAGCAAAGCCTTCTTTCGCTTTTGGATAAAGATAAACTTCTATGGTTTTGTTTTTGAATAATCTAACTATGACAATTAGGTCGTTGTGATAATATGTATTATCAATAGGAAAACGATTACTTGTCTTATTTTCTACTTTAAACTCTGAATAATTGTATATTCTATTATTGTCATTTCTTATAAAATCTTCCATCATGGAATTATCAACAATTTCAAATGATTTTGTAGTTTTGGTGGATGATATTTGCCACATAACTTTATAAATAGAATCTGCCCATTGAATAGCTTTTTCTTCGAGTGTATTGGTATAGGGATTGATTATACTATTATTACTCAATTCACTATATAACGATTCTGAAAATACTTGTTCTATTGTTATTATTTCATTTATTGGTTCGTTACCCCATCCTAAGGTATCTTTTTCATTAGGCGTTGCATTGTCGTCTTTATTACACGACTCCATTCCACCAATCATCAGCAATCCTATTATCAGGATTGCAATCAGTTTTTGTACGTTAATCTTTTTCATGGCTGTGATTTTTTTAGTTAAACAATCAGTTTTATACAAAAAAAGAAAGGTGCGGACTTCTCATAGTGTATCTGAGGCTGACCAAAGCCTTATCATTACTAATAAGAAAGCCCACACCCTTTATTCAGAGTGTGAGCATTTGCGCTTACCAACAATGATAGTGAAAGTTTGGTCATTTCAGATACGTTGGTTTTGCGCAAACGCTCTTTCAATTTTGTCTATTTTTTCATTCGCAATTTACGGATTATTTGCGGCTAAACAAAATTTTTTGATATGTATTTTTGTAAATAATTGTAATCCTTTAAATATTAGAACCCTATATTCCTAAAATTTTTTATTCCATCAAATAGCTCATTATTTTCTTGTTCGCCATCATAGATTACTTGTGTGGATGCGATTTTGTTGCCGAGGGTGGTGCGGATGTAGGATAGTTGTGAAAAAAAGTCTTTGCGGAATGTCATGGCGGATTTTACTTCGTATGCTTTGAGGGAGCCATCGGGCATTTCTTCTAAGATGTCAACATCGTGTTGCTTGTTGTCTCTATAAAAAAAGAGATGAGGTTGCTCACCACGCGACAATTTTTGTTTAATGATTTCGTTGACTATCATATTTTCAAACAATGAACCACGAAGTGGGTGTATGTCAAGTTGTTCTACTGTATTTATGCCAGCCAACCATGTGGCAAGTCCTGTATCGTAGAAAAATAGTTTTGGGGATTTTGTGAGCCTTTTACTGATGTTGGCATAATACGGCTGTACAAAGTGTATGACATACGATGTTTCTAAAATGCTAATCCAAGACCTTACAGTTGTGGCACTTACACCTATTTCGTTAGCTAACGATGAAGCGTTGAATTCCGTTCCTATTCGTCCAGCGCATAAGCGGACAAAGGTTTTGAATTGATTTAAATCTTT
This sequence comes from Bacteroidales bacterium, assembly GCA_017394445.1. GTDB lineage: Bacteria > Bacteroidota > Bacteroidia > Bacteroidales > UBA3824 > UBA3824. The sequence continues at coordinate 26,045 of JAFPYT010000147.1, forward strand.
GATATTAATCAATTGGCGTAAGTCTCGTTCAATGTATGTGTTATAATAATTTGAAAGAATCATCTGACGTGCTTCGTCGCTTGATGTCCACACAGCCGGATAGCCACCGTTTAGTATTAGCCGCGATGTTTCTATGTTGTTGTAATGATTGATTATTTCCTTTGTAGACAGTGGTAATAGAGATAACACAGCTGTGCGTCCCGCCATCGACTGCGACACATTTTGCATTAGCGCAAAGTTTGAACTTCCTGTTACAATGTAGTGCCTTTTGTTGTCGTCTGTCATTCGGTCTTCGTCTACCGCCACTTGCAGATACGAGAAGATTTTTGGGAAGCGTTGTGCCTCGTCAATTATTACACCTTCGGGATATTTGGCAATGAATCGTTTTGGGTCGTATTCTATTTCTGCCAGTATACTCTCGTCTTCAAGATTCACGTATGGAAGGTTTCCAAACAACCGTCTGCACAGCGTTGTCTTGCCCGACTGTCTTGGCCCTGTTAATGTTATTACGGGCAAAATGTCGAACACTTTCGACAGTATGGTTTTTAATTCTCTGTTAATCAGCATAATATTTAATTTTGGTACAAATTGAAAGTTCAACTTTCAATTTGTACCAAAATTATGCAATTTTTTGTAAATCACCAAATTTTGACTGTATTTTTTTACAATGACTTTTTTTCTTATATTTGCCTCAAAAACTTATTCATTATGCGGATAATATTGTGGTTTTTACCGTTGTCTTTACTTTTAAGTTGCGGTTTAAATGAGACTGATAAATCGGTTGATTTTCTTGATATAACGTTAAACTATCATGCGTCGATGTGGGAGGAGACTCTGCCGCTTGGTAATGGCAGGCTTGGCGCTATGCCCGATGGCGGTATATCTAAGGAGACTATTGTGCTTAACGAGGAGTCTATGTGGAGCGGCTCGGAATGGGATCCGTCGAACCCTGAGGCTAAAAAATATCTTCCCGAAATCCGCAAAAAACTACTCAAAGGCGATAATCTTGCTGCCGAAAAACTTATGCAACAGCATTTTACTTGCACTGGCAATGGAGGCGAAAATCCTCGTTACGGTTGTTATCAAACGCTCGGACGGTTTGAGATTGATTTCTCGGATATGTTTGAGGATACGGCTTATTATGATTACTCTCGTCGATTATCTTTAAATAACGCTGTGGCTAAAACCGAGTTTAAGTTTAATTATAGGGGTAAACGCGCTAAGTTTAGCCGCGAATATTTTGTGTCGATTCCCGATAATGTTATCGTGGTGAAACTCAAAACCGATGGTGCACCGTTGCAGTTTTCGTTTGGTTTTAAGCGGAGTGGGGGAGAGGTTTTTTACCACGATGGCAATATTGCCACAATGTCGGGAATGTTGGATAGCGGCGAACCCGGCAAAGATGGCGTTAAGTTTTTTGCTAAGGCTAAGGTGATTAAACGCTCCGATAATGAGGCTGTTATATTAATCTATGCCCGCACTAATTATCGCCAAATTATCAGCAACGTGGCAGACAATAGCGATTTTGAAATGCTCCGTGGTTATGTTGATGACGTTTTAACTGAGGCTACTAAAAATATCAACAATCTTGAAACCCGCCATATCCGCGAATATCAAAAATATTTCAACCGTGTGGATGTGGCAATGGGCAAGGCAAATGCCGACGGAACTATTGCCAAGGTGGATTCCGCTGCATTGTATTTGCAGTTTGGACGTTATCTCTTTATTTGTTCAAGTGTTAACGCTGATTTGCCGCCAAATCTTCAAGGTATTTGGGCTGATGCTCTCCATACTGCTTGGAATGGCGATTATCACCTGAATATCAATGTTCAAATGAATCATTGGCTTATGGAGCCGGGCAATCTTTCGGATTTGAGCGAACCCATTACACGATATGTTGAGGGACTTGTACCATCGGGTGAAATAACCTCCAAAACTTTCTATGGTACAGGTGGTTGGACTGGACACGTTTTGGCAAATGCTTGGCATTTTACCGCTCCTGCCGAAAATCCTACTTGGGGTGCAACATTCACCGGCGGCGCATGGATTTCGTTGCAACTGTGGGAGCATTACCTCTTTACCAAAGATACTGTCTATTTAAAACGCATTTACCCTATTATAAAAGGTGCGGCTGAGTTCCTCCGTGCCAATCTTTTTGAGAAAGACGGCTATTTGGTAACAGGTCCGAGCACTTCGCCCGAAAATGCTTTTTTAATTGATAATCAGCGTTGTTGCGTATGTGCGGGTCCCGTGATGGATACTCAGATTTGTATGGAGATTTTTGGAGCGGTAATGCATGCCGCTGAGGTTTTGGGGGTGGATGCCGACTATGCCGCCACGCTTAAATCTACTGGCGAAAAACTCCCTCCGATGAAGATTTCGCCTAATGGCTATCTGCAAGAATGGCTCGAAGATTATACCGAAATTGAGCCCACGCACCGCCACGTTAGTCATCTGTTTGGTCTTTACCCCGGCACCACAATCACGTCGCCCGAATTGAAAGAGGCGGCGCGACAAACCCTTTTGCGCCGAGGCGATTACGGCACAGGATGGTCGATGGCTTGGAAAATCAACTTTTGGGCACGCCTTGGCGACGGCAATCACGCTTACCGACTTTTTAAAAATCTTTTAAAACCCGTAAAAACAGCCACTTGCGCACCCGACCAATGGGGTAACACCATTTCGTATTCGGGCGATGGTGCGGGAACGTTTGCCAATCTGTTTTGTTCGCATCCGCCGTTTCAAATCGACGGTAACTTTGGCGGCAGTGCAGGCATTATGGAGATGCTTTTGCAAAGTCACGAGGTAAAACCCGACGGCACGCGCATAATCCGTATTCTTCCCGCCATACCCGACGAGTGGAAGAGTGGGCATTTCCGCGGTCTCAAAGCTCGTGGCGGAATTACTGTAGATTGTGAATGGAAGAATGGCAAAATCACAAACTTAAAAATTGATAATCCGCTCAACGAAAAAATCGAGGTGGTGAAACGGTAGAGTTACTACTCAATTCCGTCTATCATCACAAATGCTGCCCATAATCCTGGGTGCTGATATTTTTGTCTTACAATAGACTGCGCAGCCACAAATGCGGCACGTTTGGTCATACCTGCGGATAGGTTTTTGAAAAACTCGGTCATAAGCAATTGGGTGGCTTTGTCGGATACGTTCCAAAGACTCATTATAATGGTTTGCGCACCGGCTTTTTTGAATCCGCGTTGAAGTCCGAAAACACCTTCGCTTGTTACTTCGCCTAAACCTGTTTGACAAGCCGATAGCACCACCAAATCTAATCCTTTGAAATCAAGACGTGATATTTCTTTGGCGGTGAGAATACCTTCTTCGCTGTCGTTGGGAATTGCTGAACGATTACTATTTGAAAGTACAGTGTTAGCACCTGCAAAGAGCAAACCACTGCAACTCAGTGCTTTGTCTTCTCGAGAAGGTTCGTCGTTGGCAAGATATCCAATACCGATATTTTGCATCTCGTTTTCTGTATAATAAAAGCCGTGTGTGCCTATGTGTAATATTTTTAATCCACTGCCCGAAAGATTTTTAAAACTCTCTTCGGTGGCGGCAGTGTCAGATAGGGCAATTACATCGTATTTTGCCGAACGGAGATATTTGGCAACGGCTTCGGATTCTTCTTTGGTGCCGTTAAGGAAACTTGCACCTCCGCCACGTTCATCGTCTGTGTTGTCTTTGTCGGTTTCTATGTAATCGTATGATATGCCACCAAATGTGGCTGCTTTGAGGTTTGTATTTGGGGATGAGCCGAGTGCAAGTTCGCGTGTGGACGTTAGTCGGTATACGGCGTATTGATTAGAAAAAATTTCATTGTTTTTGTTGCAAAGATATTCTATGCCTATGGTGTGCAGTAGTCCGCATGGCGAAAAGTAGACATTTTTCACACCTTTTAAATATTTGGAAAGTGGTTGCCAAAGAATGTTGTAAAGCTTTGGAGTTTTGTAAATATCGGTTAATGATAATGCTTTTAAGGTGTCGGAGGTAAAGAGTTTTACCACTTCGGGCGACGACATGCCTTTTTTTAGTACAAGAGCAATGTATACTTCTTGCTTAATTGTGGTGTCGGTAAACATTGCAAACTCAATAGCCAAATCTGTGGGTTTAAGCTTTTTCTTAATGTCGGTCCATGTGATGGCAAGGTTTTTTGAGTAGTCGCCATATTCTGCTATATCTATCTGAAATTGTTTTTCTTCTTGTTCTATTGAATTGCGTAGCGAATCGGTGTTCATCTTTCGTTTACCCGGTGCAGTTTGGCGCAATTTGTCTAAGAGCACACGATCGTTGCGTATTTTGTTGTAACGTTCTATCAATATAGTGTTGTTAGTTTTCTCTATAATTTTCTGCATTTCGAGTTCGGAATTGAGGATAAGACCTTTTGACAACACTTGTCCATCGTAGGCGAGAGCGGCAGATGCACCTGCATACTTATGTCTGTTGGCAAGAGAGCAAGCTAATAGTGGCAGATAATTATTGTATAAGTCAGAAAATTTGTTCCAAAAATTAGTTCGCTCTTTGTATGTCATTTCCGTAAAGTTCGATAAAATAAAAAATACGTTCTTCTCTAAACTTTGTCTAAAATAATCTAAGTTGATTATTCCTGTTGATAGTTGGTATTGAGCCACTTGAAAGAGCGATGTTATGTAGGAAGGATGATCTTTACCCCAACATATTTTACGAATATCAAGGGCATTTGTAGCAAGTGTTACAGCCTCGGTATAGTTGCCTGCAAAAAAGTAGTATTCAGCAAGGTTGCTTAACAAAGTGGCGTATTTAGGATGCCATTCATTCATTGTGGATTTGTAAATCTCCATTGCTTTTGTTCCGAGAGCTATCGCTTCTGTGTAGTTGCCGTTGATCGAGTAGAATTTTGCAACGTTGCTAATAGCGGTGGCGTATGAAGTATGGTTTTCGCCGACGGTATTTTTATATATGTCCATAGCCATAGTTCCAACTTGTATAGCCTCTGTGTATTTTTTTTGTCCGAAATAATATGAAGCAAGGTTAATTAATGCCTCCGCATACGATGGATGTTGTTCTCCAACAACTTTTTTCCGTATTTCGGCAACTATTTTAGCTAGGTTTACTGCTTCGTCAGAGTTTCCAACTGCATTATTATACATGGCAAGGTTGTTAACAGCGGTTGCGTATGTCGGATGGTTTTCTCCCAATAATTGTTTATATTTCTCGGTGGCTATTGTGGCAAGATTTATAGCCTCTGTATAGTTTCCAAGCTGGTATTGATAGTAGGCAAGGTTGTTTTGAGATCCAATATAGCTTGGGTGTTCTTTCCCAATTGTCTTTTCTTGTATTTCCATCACTTTTTCCATCGTTGATGCTGCATCGTAAAACTCGCCTAAGCCCGAATAAAATTTTGCAGTGTTGCTCAAAATAGTAGCATAGTTAGGATGTTGTTCTCCATATTTTTTTAGTATAATACTCGCAGCTTTTTTTGAAAGCTTTATGGCTTCATCATAGTTGTCGTTGTAACTATAGTAATTTGCAAGATCGTTAAGCGAATAGGCATAGTTTGGGTGATTTTCGCCCAAGTTTTTTTTGTATATTTCTGAAACAATTGTAGATAAATGTAGTGCTTCGGGATAATTGCCAATGTAAGCGTTGTATTGAGCAAGGTAGTAAAGCGAAGTTGCATAATCGGGATTGTTTTCTCCATATATCTTTTTGCGAGTTTCCATTACTTTTGTTTCAATTCTTATCGCCTCAGTGTAGTTGCCAAGTTGTGCATTATAATTAGCTATGTTGGTCATCACACTAAGTGTTGATGAGTTGTTTTCGCCTAAAACTTTCTTTTGAATCTCCAAAGCTGTGGTAGCCAGATTTAACGCCTCAGAATATTTGCCTATTCTGGAATAGTAATATGCTATATTATTTAGCGATGTGACGTAATTTGGATGTTCTTCTCCTAAAGTATTTTTTTGAATTATCATTGCCGTGGTTGCAAGTTTAATAGCATCTGAGTATTTCCCTGCATTTGCATAATATAAGGCTACGTTGCTTAGTCCTAATGCGTAATTGGGGTGATTTCCGCCCAATAATTCCTTATTTATTTCTGTTCCACGGTTTCCAAGTTGTATAGCTTCGTTATAATTGCCTGTTTTATAATAATATCTTGCCAGGTCACCTAAACTATTAGCGAATGATGAATTATTTTCACCATATACTTGTTTAAAGATATCTCTTGCCTTAGATTCAAGTTTAATAGCTTCAGAATAGTTGCCTTTAGACGCATTGCAGTGTGCAAGAGTTTTCAACGAATTGGCATAATCTGGATGCTTATTTCCTATGGTCTTTTGTTGTATGTCTATCGCTATGTTGATAATACTTAATGCTGTATCAAAGTTTTCGTTTGAGGCGTAATACTTTGCAAGATGACTAAGAGACAGCGCATATTTTGGATGTTTTTCTCCCAAAGTTTTTTTGTAAGATTCTGATACTTTTGTTTCAAGATTGATGGCTTCTTTGTATTTGCCGTTTCCCCTGTAATATTCTGCAAGGCATGACGCCGCGTTTATATAGTCAGCATTTTCTTCGCCAAAAGTTTTGAAAATTTCCATTGCACGAGTTTCCATGCTAATGGCTTTGGCGTAGTTGGCGCTATCTGCAGATTGGGCTGCTATGATTTCAAGGCAATTGGCAATTTTAAGATCGCTACGATGGTAGTTAGGATCTGTTTCTTTTAATTGCGCCTTGTTGAGCGAGTCGCTTTTTTGAAAAAAAGGAATAGCTTCTTCGTATTTTTGCGAATTGTATAATGCCATTCCTATTTTGAATAGTTGCTTTGATTTAGCACTTTGCCCGTACACTAACACAGGCAAAACCAATAATATGAATAAAAATATTTTTTTCATAACTTTATGTGATATGTTAAAAAAATCTACTCAATGCCATCAATCATTATAAAACCTGCCCACATTTTTGGGTCGATGTATTTTTTGCGGATTTTGTCTTGGGCTAAGATGAAAGCTTCGCGTTTGCTTTTGCCGGATACAAGGTTGCGGTAAAACTCGGTCATGAGTTCTCTGGTGGGCTTGTCGCTCACGTTCCAAAGACTCATTACTATTGTTTGCGCACCGGCTTTTTTGAATCCGCGTTGAAGTCCGAAAACGCCTTCGCTTGTTACCTCGCCTAATCCTGTCTGGCATGCCGACATCACCACTAAATCTAATCCTTTAAAATCCATACGCGAAATCTCTTTGGCGGTGAGTATTCCATCGTCAACGCCGTCGGGAATAAATTGCCTCTGCTCGGGGTCGAGAGCGGTGTTTGCACCGGCAAAAAACAATCCGCTGCGGCTTAGCGAGAGGTCTTCCTTAGAATTTTTCTCTCCCACGGAAAGCATATCTGCAAAGCTTTTTTCTTTGCTTTCAGGTTCGTAAAAACCGTGGGTGGCAATGTGGAGAATCTTTATTCCGCTACCCGAAAGTTTTTTGAAGCTTTCTTCTGTGGCAGCTTTGTCGGTGCCATATTCAACATTGAAACTGTTCTCGTTGAGGATATTGGTAATCTCTTCCGATTCTTTTTTAGCTCCTTTTAAGAATGTCATGCCTGCACGTTCGGCATCTTCGCTAACATTTTGCCAATCGTCTTGGGTATAATTGTAGACTATGCCGCCGTAAACAGAGGCTTTTTTGTTTAGATTGACTACACGGTCTATTGCAAGTTCGTGGGTAGATGATAAGCGATAAGCGCTGTATTTTTTTGCAAAGATTTCGCCATTTTCATCGGGAAGATATTCAATACCAATGGTGTGTAATTTGCCAGTGGGGGAGAAGTAGATGTTTTGAACGCCTTGGAGATATTTTTCTAATGGTTTCCAAATTCTGTTGTATAATGTAGATGTGGTGTAATCTATTGTGTCGGTATCAGAGAAATCTAATGTTACGAGTTCGGGGGCGGTCATATCTTTTTTGAGAACGAGGGCAATATAGATATGATTATCAGATGATTTTTTTTCTTTGAAATTTGCAAATTCTATTGCTACATCGTTTTCTTTCAATTTTTTCTGAACATCAGTCCAATTAATCGCAAGATTTTTTGTATAGTCTCCAAGTTCTTTCGATGATTGCACAAGTATATGTTCTTCGCGGTCAATTACCTTTGCCAACGAATCGGCATCCATTTCGCGGTTTTCGGGCGTGATTTGGTAAAGGTTGTCGAGAATGGCTCGGTTTTGTTTTAGCCTATTATAACGATTTGCAAACACAGTGTCGCCGCTCTCCTCTATGAGGTTTTGAATTTCGAGTTCAGTATTTAACAATAAACCTTTTGAAAATACCTGACTATCGTATGCAAGAGCGGTCATCGTTGGGTCTGGATGTTTGTAAACAGCGTATGGCAAGTCATCGGTAAATGAATCTGCATTTGTATTCCAAAAAATACTTCGTTCCTTGGTGGTTAACGAGGCAAAAGTTCTCAATATAAAAGAATTGAGGCGATGATACCATTGTTTATAATAATCATTAGCCTTGTCATAATTGCTTGTTATGAGATTAAAGTAGGCAAGGAGATAAAGAGAAATAGAGTATTCAGGATGATCTTCACCTAAAACTTTCTTGCGGATTTCCATTGAAAGTGTTTCAAGCCTGATTGCTTCGGCATAGTTACCAAGTTCGGCATTAAAACCTGCAATGTTGTTTAGTGAGTTAGCATAGTCAGGATGATCTTCACCCAAAACTTTCTTGCGGATTTCCATTGAAAGTGTTTCAAGCCTGATTGCTTCGGCATAGTTACCAAGTTCGGCATTAAAACCTGCAAGGTTGTTTAGTGATGTTGCATAATCAGGATGATCTTCGCCCAAAACTTTTTTGCGGATTTCCATTGAACGAGTTCCAAGTCTGATTG
>JAFPYT010000148.1 GCA_017394445.1 Bacteroidales bacterium
CTCCAAACTTTTTATGTTTAGTTTTTGTTAAGGTTTCGTTTCCTCTAAGGGGCGATTTTATTTAACGTCTTTCAACTAAACTTTGTTTCAATGTGCGTCGTTTTTTTTAGTTTGCGGGTGCAAAGGTAAGCACTTTTATTCCCATTCTCCAAATTATTGAGAATCTTTTTTTCTGTTTTTTTGAAGGTTTTTTTTGAGCACATGTTCAACAATGTAGAATTATGAGAGTTAGGATTGCAAAAAAATGAAGCAATATTATGTCAGAAAATGTTTGACGAGCATTATACACAAAAACATTATTAAATTTAAAAGACAAAAGCCGATTATTTTCATAAAAAGAGTATATTTGCAGAGAATAATAAATAAAAAACGAATATGATACTAATAGCAGACTGTGGAACCACCAAATGCGACTGGGCAGTGGCGGAAGGTGAAGAAATTACATATATAAATGGTGTGGGCTTTAATCCAGTGCACGCTGAAAGCGACTATATATATAAGTGTATCGAAGAAGCACTTTCAACTATTGACGCAACAAAAGTAGAATCTGTATATTTTTATGGTGCTGGATGTTTGCCAGGAAATCCGGCGCAAAGGGTAGAAAATGCTCTTAAAAAACTATTTGTTAATGCCAGCGTTACTATCAACGACGACCTTACTGGAGCTGGTACAGCATTATTTAAAAACGATGACGGCATAGCCTGTATACTTGGAACAGGCTCTAATGCAGGACTTTACAAAAAAGGTAAAATAGTAAAAAAAATACCCTCGATGGGCTACATACTCGGCGACGAAGGCAGTGGAGCTAATCTCGGCAGACGTTTGCTGAATGCTATGTACAAAAACGAATTTACCGAAAACTATCGCGATATGTTTGAACGCGAATGTCTTGTAGATTACAACGATGTGATAGCAGGAGTATACAGAAGCGAAAGTCCGGCAGTGTTTATGTCGAAATTTGTTCCCTTTATCCACGACCATATCAGCGACACATTGTTTAGAAACTTGGTTTTCTGCGAGTTTGACCTCTTTTTTGTAAAAAACATAATACGAATAGAAAACTTCAAGACCTATAACCTTGGTTTTGTGGGTTCGGTGGCAACATATTTTAAAGAAATATTGAGCGATGTGGCTCGTTTTTACAACGTTACCATTACCGACATCATTCAAAAACCAATAAACCGATTAGCAGAATATCACCTCAAAAACAGCAAATAAGATAATCAAAAAGCGTTTTTTTACGTTTATATTAAATAAGAAATTTTTATGCCTATGAAAAAGCTGTTTACAACACTGATATATACATTATTAGCATTGTCGGTAATGGGTGCAGAACCAATCACAACCATTATCAATGGAAATACATACACTCTTAACTCTAAAGATAAGACAGCCGAACTTACCAAAGGAGCAAACATAGCGACACCGATAATTCCTGGCGAAATAGAATACAATAGTGAAACTTACACCGTTGTATCAATCGGAGCGGAAGCTTTTAAAAATAACTTTAAATTAAGCAATGTAACTATTTCAGAAAACATTATTTCGATTGGCGACGAAGCATTTAGCACTTGCGAGCATATTTCAGAAATAACATTGCCCAACAGCTTGAAAAAAATAGGCGCATCGTCGTTTTATGGTTGCAACGCATTGGCTAACATTACAATACCCAATAATGTTACTGAAATTGGAGCAAGTGCGTTTGAAGGATGTAATGCTCTTACTACATTCATTTTCCCCGACGGAGTTAAGCATATCAGCGACCGCGTTTTGTATAATTGCAAAAATATCGAAACATTAAAAATTTCGCCTTACACCGAAACCATTGGGGTTTACTCGTTTAGAAGTTGCGTCAAAATTACAGAAATAGATCTGCCTAAAACACTTATAAGCATTGGCGATAATGCTTTTTTTGCTTGTACAAATATAACAGAGTTAAAAATCTGCGAGAATGTGGTTTCAATTGGAAATCAGGCATTTGGAGGCTGTACACATTTGCAATCGTTGTATGTAGAAGGCGGTAGCACAACGCTTGGTACACAGGCATTCAATCCTGGGTCAGAACCATTACAAACAAATATTTATGTTCCCGACACCCGTTACGATTATTACATTTCAGCCGACGGATGGAAAGATTACAAAGACAACATCAAACAAATGACAGTTTCGGGCACAACGTTTGAATTTCAAGGCTTGAAATATATAGTTACCGACGAAACTGCCAAGACAGCCAAATTAGTAGGCTACAGAACAGCCACAGGCAATTTAACAATTCCCGAAAAAGCAACAAAAAGTGGTGAGGCATACACAGTTACATCAATTGGTACACACGCATTAAACAAAAATAACGGTTTAATTTCGGTGAGCATAGCATCAAGTGTAAAAACCATTGCCGATTATGTTTTTGCCGAATGTGCAAATTTACAATCAGTTACATTACCCGACGGACTTGAAAAAATTGGAGCAGGAGTATTTTATGAATGCGCAAAACTAAAATCTATAACGCTGCCCACAAATATAACTACAATTACCGAGTCGATGTTTGATGGATGTTCCTTATTATCAAGCATTACCATAAAAGGAAAGATTACTACAATTGGCAATAGGGCAATGTATGGATGTGCAGAAATAGAGAGTTTAGAATTTTCGGATGTGCTTGGTTCGATTGGCAATAATGCATTCTACGGCTGTGCTAAACTTGCCACAATAAAAATAGCAGCCAACAACGTAACACTTGGAACAGGTGCATTTGACGGTTTGCCCGACACCTTTATTATATATGTACCTGCATCGCGAATGAAAGCGTATAAAGTAGCTCAAAACTGGAGCACATACGCCGACCATATTAAAGCTGAGGGAGTTGTAGACGAGGTTAAACTAATCAACGGACTTTACTACGAAATAACCGACTACACCGACCTGACAGTAAAACTTGTTGGTTATGAAACAGTTGGCGAAGAATTAGTTATACCTGACGAAGTTGAAATCGACGATAAAAAATATAAAGTAACCTACATAGACGCCAATGCATTAGAAGGTGCTAATAATTTAAACCAAATAATTGTTCCCGAAACTGTATTAACTATAAATGCCACAGCGTTTTACGGGATACCTTCAACTGCAAAAATATATGTTTACGAAATAAAATACGAAGATTATTTCATAGACCCCAATTGGGCAGCGTATCTAAGTATGTTAGAGGTAATTGCAACGGTTAACGACTTTACCCAAGATGGAATAAATTATAAAGTAACAGGTTCGGACAAAAAACAAGTGCATATTGTAGGCTATGAAAGCAGTGTGGCAACTGATATAGAGCTTCCGCTCACAGTAAAATACGAAAACAAAATATACACTCTCACCGGAATAGACGAAAATGCTTTTAAAGATTGTGCAAAATTAGCCTCGATTACCTTTACTGATAATATCAACGAAATTGGAGCGGGAGCATTTTCGGGATGTACATCGTTGAAAACCTTTACATTGCCCAAAAACGTTACCGAAGTAGCCGATAATTTGTTGACAGGATGCACAAGTTTAACCACTGTAACACTCCACGAAAATGTTACCTCAATAGGCGATTACTCATTTGCCAATTGCACACAAATAACCGACATGAAGATACCCGAAAGCGTGGCTCAAATAGGCAAAGGCGCATTTATGGGTTGCAACAAGTTAGCAAAAGTAAATATCCCCGAAGTGGTTACAATGATTTCGGACGATATGTTTCATAATTGCTACTTGTTAGATAGTGTAAGTTTTTCGCCAAACGTTACCACCATTGGCAAAAACGCATTTTATAGTTGCAAGAGAATCAAGGTGGTAGATATTCCCAAAAACATAACATCAATTGGAGAAACAGCATTTTACGGATGCGAAACACTCAATTTGATAGTGGTGTACAGCGAAAATTGCAAACTTGGCAAAAACGCATTTACATCAATAGCAAGCAGTTATAAAATTTACGTTCCCGAATCGCGACTAAATTATTACAAAATTGCCGAAAATTGGGTAATGTATTCTAACTTTATGAAACCACTCAAAACTGATGGTAAAAGCTTTTTGCTCAATGGAATATATTACCGCATAATAGATTTTGACAATTATTTGGTGCAGATATTCGGTTACGAAAGCGTTGGCACAAAGCTGACTATCCCCGACACTGTAACATTCAACGATACAAAATACACCGTTAAGTCGATAGCCGACAAGAGTTTCGCCGATTGCACAGTGGCAACCGAAATTACATTGCCAAAAACCATAGATTACATTGGCAAATCGGCATTTTTCAATTGCGCCAAACTTACAAAAATTAACATTCCCGAAAACGTAACAGCAATCAACGAGTACACATTTGCCGAGTGCGCCAAATTGAGAACAATAGCGATACCCGAAGGCGTTACCAAAATTGGAGAATACGCATTTGCCAACTGCGATGCGCTAACAACGGCAAATCTTCCCCCGAACCTCGAAGCCATCAACAGAGGTATTTTTCAAGGTTGCCACCACCTGCTCAACGTGGTAATTCCCGATGGAATAGAAACCGTGGCAGCAAATGCCTTTACCGACTGCTCGTATCTGGCTGACGTTAAGTTTTCAAACGATGTAAAAACCATTGAAAAAGAGGCATTTGCCAACAACCGCACATTTGAATATCTTGAATTTCCCGAAACGCTAACCAATATATCAGAAAACGCATTTTATGGATGTTGGATTCTCAAAAAAGTGATTGTAAGAGGCGAAAACACAAAATTAGGCGAAGGTGCATTTGACGAATGTGACAAAATAACAATAATATACGTGCCCATTACAGCACTCGAAAAATACAAAACCGCCGAAAGCTGGAGCAAATACAAAGACATTATCAAGCCGCTATATTTTACCAAAGTAACCACCGACTATGGCTGCACTACCGATCAGCGAAACGATATGCTGATGGATAGCACCATTACTTTTACAGTAGACAAAGATTTTGAATTAAAAGTATTGGTAAACGGCGAAGATATGACAGAATCGCTGGTGCAAAACGGCAACAAATACTCGCTAAAAATAGCCAACTTATCAGAAACCAAAACTATCAAAGCCGTTACATCATTGGCTGTTAATCAATCGGGATATTACGAAATTGCCAACGAGCAACAACTCTATTGGTTTATAGAGCATGTGTCGCAAGATGGCAATCAAAAAGACAATGGAATTATCACAGCCAACATTGTTTGCAATACCAACGTTGTGGAGCGAGTGCAAATTGGCAAAACCGCAGAACTGCGTCAATGGTATCCCAACTATTACAATGGCGAATACCGCACCATCAACCGAAATGCAGTATTTGAAGGAAAATTAAACGGCAACGGTTACACCATCAGCGGAATATATATCAACGACACCACGCTAACCAATGCAGGATTGTTTCAAACTTTGAAAGGCTCAATAGAAAATCTTGCCATCACCGATTCGTATATTAATTCAAAAGAAAACTCAGGTATAGTGTGCGGCAACAACCTTGGAACAATTTCGGGCTGCTACATTCAAGGAGAAACCAAAGGCAAAAACAACGTCGGTGGAATAGCCGGCATATCTTCGGGCAAAATAGAAAACTGTATTTTTGAAGGTAAAACCACAGGCGAAAACAATGTGGGGACGATAGCAGGCGAAAACAAAGGCTCAATATCATCAGTCATCACCTACGGCACTACAAGCGGCAAAAACCACATAGGCGTAATTTGCGGCACAAGTAGCGGAACAGCATCTAACTGCCGCTATTTTACCGAAATCACCAAGATGGGTGCAATTGATGGAAAAAACGATACAACAAACTTTGTATATCCTACCACATATTTAGAGGGGGCAAGCAAAGAGTATTCGAGCCATTTTGACACCACAACAGTTTTTACGGCAGGAAGCACAGTTGTCGTATCGTCAATGGCAGAGCTTATCCTACCCTATTTAACTAATTTTGAGGCATTATCTAAAAAAGAATCAATTGTAGAAATAAAAATCGACGGGTACACAAAATCGTATTTTACTGGACGCACCATCAACAAAAACGGCTATCTATTAGTTACCGACACCGAAACATTCTTAAAAGATACATTTCAAATATCGTCGTCAGAAGTGATTATTTACGAGCCGGATATGATGAAAGCAGGCAATGCAACTATTTATGGCACAATCTACGATCTTGATTTTTCGTATAAAATTCAATTAATTCCCGACCCCACACCTGTTTCTACAGTAGATGTTAATGGTGTAAAAGTTTGGGGATATGGCTCAACACTTTATATCGAAAACGCCGAAAACCGTAAAATAGAGATTTATGACCTTTCGGGACGATTAATCAAAACCGAAGAATGTACCTACAACCGCTTACAAATACCTCTGCACCACGGTTTTTACTTGGTAAAAATTGGTGGTTCAATTTGGAAGGTTAATCCCTAACACCTTATTATAGTAGATAAAAAAACCGCATATCTGGGAAACCGGATATGCGGAAAAATAAAAAAAAGTCAAACAAAAAAAATCTTAGTTGTTGCCCCAGAAGAGCTTGATATTGTTGTCGGCAAGTTTCGACTCGTCGGGAGTGTAAACCTGAACTTTAACGCCGTAAAATTCCATGATTTTCTTTTCAAACTCGTCGATAGTCCATTCGGGATTGATAGAAATTTCACCAGACTTGTCGATGTCGTCGGTATGGCGAACTGCTGAAATAAGCGCGTCGTCGTCAACAAAGTGGTTTTGAGTATTGTAAACTTTGAGGCAGAATCCGTAGGTAGCTTTAAAAGCCTCGCGTACAGTTTTAACTTTCATTCTACCGTCTACTTTGAGCGATTTTCCCGAAATTACTTTGAGAGCATTGTCGGCAAGAGCTGAATCGTCGGCTGTGGCAACCTGAACTTTGATTGCAAACACATCCATAAATTCTTTTTCAAACTCATCGATACGCCAGTCGGGATTGATGGTAAACTCGCCAGTTTTTTTGTCGTCGTCTTGACGAACATTGGCAAGCAAAAGCTCCTCATCCACAAAATGGTTCTGAGTGTTGTAAACTCTCAATGTGTATCCGAAAAATTTTTTGAAATTTTCTTTCAAGGTCTTAACTTTCATGCGACCGTCTACTTTTAATCCTTCCATAATAGGTGTAATTTTTTTAGTGTTAAAAAATAAAAATTTGCATTTGCAATTTAAGGAAGTTTTTGGATTAACAAATCACTTTTTGCAATTTTTTTTAATTTTTTTGCAAAAAAAAAGCGGCGCACAAAAATGCACGCCGCCAAATCAATATGAAATTATTAGAATTTTTTACGTAAATCTTTAACTCTCACAGCTTTACCTTCGCTTCGGGGTAACGAGCCTTTAGCCACAAATTTAACTTTTGGCGTAATAAGAATCTCGTCTTTGAGGGCGCGGGTAACGGTTTTGTTGAGTTTTTCGAGGTCTTGATAACTATCGCTGAGCAGTTCGTTGATTTCTACCTCAATAATCATCTCGTCGTTGTCGTCGGTGGTTTGGAGGGTAATGAGGAAATCGGTAGAAAGCTGCTTGTAGTCCATAAGGATTTTCTCAATTTGCATCGGGAAAATATTTACACCTTTTAATATAAGCATATCGTCGGTGCGACCACGGAAACGGTCAAGACGGCGGTGAGTACGTCCACAGGGGCAATCGCCAGTGATAAAGCGCGTTAAGTCGCGGCTGCGATAACGGATAAGGGGCATACCAGTGCGGTCGATAGAGGTGATAACCATCTCTCCTACCTCGCCATCGGGAACTGGCTCAAGAGTGTCGGGGTTAACAATTTCTACAATGTAGCAATCTTCCCAAACGTGCATACCGTTTTGCTCGGGACATTCAAATGCCACGCCGGGACCGCTCATCTCGCTCATTCCAAAGCTGTTGTAAGCCTTTACGCCAAATTTTTCTTCGATACGTTTGCGCTGTTCGTCGGTGTGAGGCTCGGCGCCAATTACAAAAATGCGCAGATTTGTATCGGTCTTTGGGTCGAGACCTTCATCTTTGAAAACTTCGTAAAGTCTTGATGCATAACTTGGTATAGCGTGAATTACAGTTGTGCCGAAATCCTTGATAAACTTAATTTGACGGAGCGAATTGCCAGCAGCAGCCGGTACGGTAAGGCAACCGAGACGTTCGGCACCATATTGAAAACCGAGACCGCCAGTAAACATACCGTAACCCGATGAGTTTTGAAAAACATCGGTATTTCTAACGCCCACCATATAAAGGCATCGTGCAATACGGTTTGCCCAGCAGTCGAGGTCGTGCTGAGTGTGCACAATTACAGTTGGATTGCCTGTGGTGCCGCTCGACGAGTGAAGACGAACGAGATCTTTCATGTCGGCAGCCACAAGTCCAAACGGATAATGCGAGCGCAAATCTTCTTTTGTAGTAAAGGGAAGTTTACGAATATCATCAATGGTTTTGATAGTGTCGGGCGTAATGCCTTTTTCTTTGTAAAGTTTGCCATAAAAAGGCGACTTCATAGCAATTTCAATTGTCTTTTTTAGCCTTTCTACTTGAAGTTTTTCAAGTTCGGGACGGCTCATAGTCTCGATTTCGGGCTGATAATATTTTTCAGTATCCATTAGTAGGTTTATTTAGTAGCTATATTAGTAGAAAAATTGATAACAGGGTTGGCATAAATTTCCATCAGCATTTTGCGTTGAAGCTCCACATCGCCTTCAAAGTTTTTGCATTGATTGTCGAAATATTCAACAACGGCTTTTTTGTCAGCTTCGGTGTAATGAGCTGAGTAAGTGGTATTTCCGGCAAGAAGGTCGGCACTTACATAATTGATGGGGTACAAGACATATCCATCGTAAATTTTGGTGTCGATAAAACGCGCAGCCTCATCATATTGCACATTTTTGTTGGGAGCTTTGGGCAAGTTGAGCAATTCGGCATTGATGGGTTTCCCGAGGCAAATATTTACGCGTCCTTTGTTGCAAGTAATGCCATAACGCATACCCATAACATCGTCGCGTTTGCTCTTTTTAAAGTCCTTATCCACCAATTTGTTGTAACGTTCTTTAACTTTGTATATGTCCACAGGGTCGTATTCGTACGAAATGGTCATTGGCACAATATTCAGCTGAGCAAGATTTGGGAGAACATCGCCCGAAACTGCCATATTGAACATTTTGAGTAATGCGCCCTGAGTTTTGTCGTTGCCGTCTTTTGTGCGACCTTCGCGTTGAGCTATCCAAATAGATGTGTTTTTCTCTAAAATGGTGTGTCTGATATATTTAGACAACAAAAGCGATGCGTCGTACTGCTCTTTTACGGGAATATTGCGTTTTACCACAAAAGTGCGGTTTAGCTTTACAAGGTCGGTAATCCACGGAAGAATCAAGAGGTTGCTGCCGATGGCTATTTCCGAAGTATTGCGACCATGCATTAGAAAATATGTGTTTAGCAACGCAGAATCGAGAATAATGTCGCGATGGTTTGACACAATTAGGTATCCCTTATCCTCGGGTACATTCTCCAAGCCGGTAAACGTTAGTTCTGTGATGTATTTTTTAGTTATGGCCTGCACCAAGACAGCGATAAACTTATCTTGGAACTCTCTGACAGTTCTTAACGATCTGAGCATTTGCACAGTACGGTCGATAGGTGCGGACGGGAAAAAATATTCCAACGTTTTTAGGAATCCCGGCTCTACCACAAGTCTTTCAACCGCATCATGTACCTCGCTATCGTAAAACGGTCTAATAAGGTCAAATTCAGTTTCGTTATTTTCCATTGCTCTAAATACTAAAACTTTTACGGTGCAAAGTTAAACTAACCTTTGTAAATTGCAATAAAAAAAGTGAGGGGAATTTTGTAGAAGAGAAAAATTAATAATCTCAAACAATTAAAACGCCGTTGCAAATGTAAGTTTCCGGTTACATCTGCAACGGCGTGTAATATGACATATTCGAGAAAACTGATTATTATTTCAAATTAAGTTGTGCTTTTATTTGTGCAATGTGCAATTGGCGTGGCTGTCATATCCACAATTGGTTGTTGTTTTGTTTAAATAAGATGAGTTTAAATAATTGTATACCTTTGATTTATACTCACTACTTGCTCCATTCAATCCTGAAACATTGGTTATTTCTAAGATTTTGAATTCATAGCCATTACTTGAAAAGCAACAGCCTGTTTCTGTTACTTTCACTTTGAAATCTACATCATGTGTGTTATCAAAAATGCTGCCTGTTCCCTTAATGGACTCGTTACTGCAAGTACAAATTACAATATCGCCTACTTTAATATCAGAACTTGACGAACTGCTGCTCGAACTTGACGAACTGCTACTTGAATAACTGCTGCTTGAAGAACTCGAAGAACTTCTATTTCTTGAACGTTTGGCGTTAACTTCGGCTACTTGTTGGTTATAAACCTTTACCATTTCATTTTCTTTGTCTTCCAACTCGGATGTTGCATTAACACACCACAGGAATAATGGCTGTTTGACATACTTCGAATCTATTAACACCGAATCATTTTCTTCTGCTTGCATATTAAACAATTTGTTGGCATCTCCAACAAAGGAAATTAACTTATTGTGTTCTTTTTGGGCCTCATCTGAATCAATGCCGTCAAATAGCCAGTTCAAAAGGCCTCCGGTATAATTGCGACGAAAATTGTATGCGCGTTCGCCGTCCACTTGGTCGAGTAGTTTTAAAAGTTCTATCTTTTTTCTTAATTTACCCAGTTTCTGGTAGACGCGGCTTTCGTCGTTGATAAATGGACTCAAAGAACTTTCGGCATTGCTAATCATATTCTGCTGAGTTGATGTAAGCGACCGTTGCCATTTTTTAGTGCTTCCAAGATATAGCGCAGACAATATCGAATTGTAATTTTCCATAATCTTCTGCTTTGTTTTGTCGTACAATTCGCTGAGTTTTTCGTCGGCTTTATCTTTAAACGGCGACTTAGGATATTTTTCTTTGTATGCCATAACCGATGAGGGATTATTGTATCTGATTGCATCGTTATATTGCTCTTGGTAATATTTGTAGGTATAATCTACAAACGATCCATTTTTGTCGATAATGATTTCTGCGTCAGTCTCGCTAACCACTTCGGCTTTGCCGTTGCTGAAATCTTCAACAATTCTCTTGAATCTTCTACTAATAGCATATTGTCCGTTGGCATTAACAAAGCCCCATCCGCTTTCGCCAGAGAGTTGCACTTTTGCCATACCGTCGTGCAGTTTGCCGACAAAGAATTTATTGTTAACTTTTTGTCCGTTGAACGGTGCATCTTCGCTGTAAATGGTGTAAGAAACAAAACTGACATCAGACAAAGGAAATCCGTTTTCAAAATAACCGTCAACAAAGTAGTATGTGTTGCCTTCACGCACATAGCCCATACCATTGCCGTTGATTTTACCGTTGTTTATGTCGCCTGTCCACTTTATACCATAAAGAGTTTTGATGCTTGACGAATTAAAAAAGAAACCGCTGCCGCTTCCGGTATTTTTCAAAGCAGTATATGGTTTTGTATTCGCCATTTTGCTAAACTCTGTGTGGTATATGTACTCATCGAGGTTGGATTTGGGCAAAAACTCAAAACTGTTTACAGTGGATACTACTTCACCAAAACGGCTTTCTGTTTTGGATCGAATATTGCGGCAATAATAATTGTTTTGTTGGCAATAAGACTCTACATTTGATGGGGACAGAAACTTCCCTTTTGCATTAACTGCTGTATAAAAAGCCCCGGCACTTTTTGATCCGGAAAGCCCTTTTGATACCATCTTGTCAATAAGTTTGTTGTCACTTTTTGTAGATTTTGTTTTCCCGCTACCTCATTGCATATAAACAGGTAAATTAGTACGTCCATTAATAAAGATAGTTTGTGTAGCATAACCTCTGTAATTAAAAGTTAATGTTGCATCATTTGGACATTGAATTGAATAATTCCCGTTTATATCGGTAATAGTACCATTTTGTGTTCCTGTTTGTAAAATGAAAACACCTATTAAGGGTTCGTTAGTAGGAGCATCCACCACCTTACCTCGCACGGTTATATTCTGCGCTAATAAGGCAAACGGAAATAATACGGTTAGTATTAATATAAGTGTATGTTTCATAGGAGTTTGCTTTATTGTAAAATGATATCCTTGATGATAAGATCCTTGTTGCCGTTGTCATCATTGCCTAAATATAGGTCAATTTTGGTGACAGAGGATGGTATTTGCTCAAATTTGAAGGTGAGATAGCCACCGTAGGTACACTTAATGGTGTATTTTGACCCGATGGTAAATTCTTTTGTACCTTTTGCGTATGTTAAATAGTATTTGACATCAGGATTGTTGCTGTCGCAAATATAGTCGTCGTATTGATAAGTTGTTTCCCATTCATACGACCCCTTCGATTCCAACTCTATGGTTGTGGCATTTTTGTCTTCTTTAAACGAAACACTTTTTATTTTAAAGTGAATGTTGTTGTTATGTTGGGGATATTCGATAAGCGAAGGCCTCTTCATTATATAAGCAGTATCGGCATCCAAACGTCCGCAACTGTTGGCAAACAGCATTACCGATATTAAACATATTAGGGTGCAAATATTTTTTTTCATTTCTGTAATTGATTAATGGTTAGTGAATTGAGAAAATTAATCCAACTTGGGGATATATGGCATAATGAAACATGAATTTTATTTGGTCTACTGCGTCCTCGCTATGGTCTTTCGGGTCGGGGTAAGAGTAACTGCTCATTCCCGCTTTGGCATTTATGCCGACAACTAAGCCGAGGTTTCTAAGCAAATAAAATTTCATATTAATCCTTGCCGTAGCCGATAGAAACAGATGGTTAAACGGCGCACCAGAAATATAGTCGAATCCTACACCGGTATAAAGTGGAAATCCGATTCGTCTTCCGTTTCGGAATAATTTGCCATATAATACGTATGCAGAATATTCTGAAATCTGCTTTTCGATGGCTTCGGGCGAAAGCAATATGATACCATCTTCGTCCCTTTCATATTCGTTTAAGTTGGCTTTGGTGTACGACAATTCTATCACCTGTGCAGCATTCCACCGGCAGAAATCGTAACCCACACTAAAACTCTTTAACGAATTATAGTCGAATTTGTATTCACCTGGCACTTTGATGCTTTGCATACCACCTATGCCATAACTTGCCATAATGTTGCCTACTTGACCGTAACTACTTATTACAGTAGCAAATAGCAAACAAACTAATAGTAATTTTCTGAACATTGTTGTTAAGTTTTTAATTATTGAATTTAAGTTTTTGTTGGTCGGGAATTATTTAAACCCGATAGGCAAACTTACCGCTCTAAGTTAACTAAAAAAAAAAAAACGTTAACAAAATATTAAATAAACTACTATTGCATTGTTAAAGATAAGTTATTTCTACATTGCCGGTTAAATCATAAATACCCTTATTGTCGGCTTTGGTGCCAACAATGTGAGTGGTGTGCGCTGAATTGCCATTATACCATGCCACAGAATCTATATCAACATCACCGGCATATACCATTTCGGCAATGCCGTCCTGGTGAGCGGCATATTCCCATTCAAAATCAGCTTGCCATCAATTCTTCAACCTTCTCCACAGAGATATTCAGTTTTTGGGCAATCTGTTCGTGGGAGATGCCGGCAGAGGCGAGCATTTTGATGGAGGTGGATAATAAAGCATCAAATTGTTTGTCTTTTTCATCCATTTGTTTGTCTTTTTCATCCAACATCTTCTTTTGCTGTACCAACTCTTGTTCCTTTGCCATAAGGATTGCGTTCTGTTCTGCAATTTTTTCTTTCTGCTCGGCAAGCTCTTCTTTGGCGGCGAGGTGCTCGGCGTGCAATTGATATTCCTCGTTTTCCACTATCATCAGTTCGGTGGTGTAGTCGTCGGTGAATACCATCGAAAGACGGTTGACTATCTTCTGCATATCACTGTCGCCTTCGGTCAAAGCGTCGTCGAACTGCATCTTGAAGCCTTTTTTCGCCACCGAAAACTTTTGGTTGAACACTTGGAGGATTTTTTCGGCACGGTTGCGGATTTTGTCGGACAATAGCGGCACTTGTACAATTATACAATCGTGCGAAAGACTTTCACCAAACTTGTCGGGAACACCCGTGGTGAGTTCGTTGCCATCGTAATCCAAATACTTGCGGTTGAGGTATGTTACCGGCTCGGTAAGATTGCCCACACGGTGGTTGAGTATATACACGGCTATAATTGGCAAGCCGTAGTCGCGGTCGTCTTTGGCATCGTGGAAGATGTTCTCTGATGCGATGTAGTTTTGCCCCAAGTAACGGCGAAAACGGGGAACTTCGTAGTTGACCCAAGCCTTTTGCAACTCAATGATTATCAACTGGTCAACGTCGTTACCGTTGGCATCCTGACTGATGATGTGCGCACCAAAGTCGATGCGCATCACAGAAATTTCGCCGTTGTCGCCTTTTTGCATAAACTCGTTTTTGCGTGTTTCGAGTTTGGTGACTTTCTTCTTTATAAGTGCCGACAGAAGTATCCTCGCTGCGGTGTCGTCTGCCAAGAAAAACTTAAAAACCGAGTCAAATATCGGGTTGCCGATTGTTATCATAGCCTTACAATGTGTTAGTTAATGATTGGTGCAAATGTAAGATTTTTTTGTAAGTTATCCAAAAGAAGTGTAGCAGAATATTCATTAATTCCTATCCCACCAGTTTTTATTAAACACCATGTGTCCGATGTTGAACATAAAGTAAAAATGCGAACTGCCGTGGGGCATATATCTGATATTGAGCGCCAAAGGACCTACAAAGGTGTTGTAAAACAATGTGGCATTGCAAAAATATTCGCGCCCAGAAAATCTGCCTCGGCGTTCGGTGTAATAATTTCCCTCAGCATCAGCCATAAGGAAATCTTTTTGATAAGGCTGAAAAACGTGGGCATCTAACAAAAGATGGATGTTGCTAAAAAGCCTCACAAGCATACCTATGCTGCCTGCACCATATTTTTTAGCCCTAAAATCCTCAAAAATCACAGTCTGAGTATACGGCGTAGGGCGGTAAGCGTTGGTGGCAAGCAAATCGGCCATAGAGTTGCACAGCGTATCATGCTGGCTAAAATTAAACTCTACCGAAAACGGGAATGTTACCCTGCCTTTGTGAAGCATATAGTTTTTGTAATCTAATGTTATATCCCAAAAGTATTTAGACTTGTTGTCGGCAGTAATCAATTGCTCAGCCGAAGTGCCTTGCTGAAATTTTTCGCCCACCGACGTGCCCTTAGCACGAGCAAAAATTTCCGTTCCCTTGGTGGGATACATTCGGTTGTCGAGCGTGGTGTGCTCGTAGGTAAAATGAAAACCGCCATACTCCAACAGTGATTTATCAAGTTTATCGTTAGAAAGGAACTGCTTGTTGAGGTAATATTGCTGCTTATACACGCCCATCACAGGACCCATCGTAACCTTGCCCGACATGCCGAGCGGCAAACCAAGATTGGCGTAAAACTCACCGTCTTGCTTAATCATCATAGCGTTGCGAGTGTCGATAAAAATAATGTCGGGGTCAGCCTCCATATAGTTCCAACGGTCGATTTGCAAACCCGCCTCCAACGAAAAAAGCGTAGGATAGGTAAAATACGACCTCATCGCCACCTTGCCCGAATTATAAAAACGTCCAAAATATCCGTTACCCCAAAAACGGATAGGAATTTGCCCAAAAAACAAATGTTCCAGCTCGATAAACATCTGACTTGTAGACGACGACGAAATTGTGCCGCCGATTTTTGCGCTGATATTCTTGCTTCGGGTAACGTCGAGATTAAGCGAATAATAACCCGACGAAGGGTCGTAAGTAGATGTAGGGTAAAGTTTGTCTAACGTTGGGTCGGCAATCAAACGATAAAAATATCTACGTGTAGATTTTAAATCGCGAGGCTCGTTGCTCCAACGGCGGAACAATCCCGTAACATACTTGCTATGAGCACGTTTTAATCCTGTAATATTAACATTATCAAAATTAAATTCAGGCATTTTGGCTTTAAACTCATCGCGTTTGATATTAACCTCGGTAGAATCCACACGACGTTGAACGGCGGCAAGTATTTCGGGCATTTTTTCCATTGCGGCAACATAGCCTTTGAGGATAATTTCGTCTGCCTTAGAAAAATCTAACGTACTAATACTCAACACATCAGGCACAATCATAAGACCTTTACCCTCAGGAATAGAATAGTCGCTACGGTCCATAGTCATATTAAAAATCTGCATCATGAGGTCGTCCTCGGAAGGATTTTCGTTGTTGTCGCTCACCTGCACACCTATTATATAATCGGGATTAAAATCCTTTTCCATAGCGTCGATGGGGAAATTGTTGTAAATGCCGCCGTCGTAGAGCAAACCCTTTTCGTATTTTACAGGCTTGAAATAGAGCGGAATAGCCATCGACGAACGCACCGCATTGCTAAGATGTCCGTTTTTGAATATCACCGATTTTTTGGCGTAAATATCAGAAGCAGCGCAGCGAAAAGGCACCATAAGACTATCAAAATTGTATTTTGCGGCAGCCTCTCCCCTACCCATAATCTGCATAAAAGCAAAGTCCATCTGATAGCCCGCTACAATGCCCGTAGGAAGGTAAGCCTTTACCACAGTATCGCGGTTGAGCCTTAGCCTGAGCCACTCTGCCGAAAGGTCTTCTTGCATAAAAAAGTATTTTAGCGAAATATCGGTTTCGCCATTAAGCCACATCGAAAAATCTTTTGAATGAAAAAGCGCAACCATTTCGTCGGTAGTATAACCTATTGAATACAAAGCACCTACAATACTGCCCATGCTTGTACCCGTAACATAGTCGATAGGAATAGAATTTTCTTCCAAAGCCTTGATAACCCCGATGTGAGCGAGACCCTTTGCCCCGCCGCCACTTAAAACAATGCCCACCTTTTGGGCGTAAAGATTTGTTACAGTAATGATTAAGAATAAAATAATGAAAAATCTTTTCATTTCAATATTGTTATAATATCTTTGTTGATACAATCTAATTTTGGAACAACGGTGATGCCACGCTTGGTACATTCCCGCATCATTTCGCGCGAAACGTTGCTAAACAAAGTCTTCATGCTCAAAGGTGTGTGATGCAGTGCCGCATTATTAATCGACATCAGCACCCAATGGGTAAACAATCCGTGTTGCGACTGGTCGATAACAGGAGCGGCTTGCTCACCTGCCGAAGCATACATAGCAGCAATATTGTTGTGTGTAAGCACCGGCAACGAAGGCAAACTCCAAAACGTTCCGCCGTTTTCTTCAAAAGCATTACCGCTACGGTCAACACCGGCAAACGATGTCTCAAACAGACAGACAATACTTTTAGGATTAACCCCCTGAAGCTGTTTAAAAATATCAGCAACGGGATAACCTGTTTCGGCAGCAGTGTTTGGACGCGAATCGTAAGCCATTATGTAAGGCGCACTCGACTGCGAATCCACAGCACCAAGTCCCGAAAAATAGAAAATCACATTATCAATTCTATTTAAATTAAGGTGTTGGATACGTCCGCTTGGTTTAAAAATATTATTGATATTAGCGTAAGTAGCATTATTATCGGTAATTATAATGATATTTTGCCGTGGCACATTAAGCACCTTAGCCATATAGTTAAAGAAAATTCGGGCATCGTTGTCGGCGTAAGTTGCTTTGGGCAAGTATTGATAGTTTTCGACACCAACAATCACCACTACAGTATTGTCGGCATTATGTTTAGTAACAGGCAAACTTGTATTAACATCAGTAGGAGAATCCTTAAAGCTGATAGACAAACTATTATTATCATGATGCTCAAAATTAGGCAAACCAGTGTTGAGCGGAACTTTAAACGGCAGAGTTTCAACGATTTTACCCGATAGGTCTAAAATATCCACCTTCAACGAAATATCGTTTCCCGTAAAATCTTCAGCCACAAAAAATTTAAACAACACCTTAGCGGTTTCGTTTGGGTTGGTAGTAGCAATTGGGATTCGTTTGTTAGCATCTAACATTCTAACACGCTGATTATCTGACGAAATCATCACAGACATATCGCGAGCCGAAGATTGTCCAAAGTTTTTGAGCGTAACAGCCATTTTAACAATTTCGCCACTATTAATGCGTGAGTTACCATTGCCAAGTTTTGACCCATCATCGTCTACACCATCGTTGATGGCGTATCCCAAAATATTAATGTGCGGCTTTTGGTTGTTAACTGTTACAGTTTTTTTTGTGCCATAAACTCCAAAACGTGTAATTTCAACCTCTTGCTGACCATAGAGCACAAGACCGAGATTATCGCCATAAAAAGGTTCAAAAGGTAGACGCGACACATAATTTTGGTTTATAAAAAACGAGTATACACCTTTTTGACACTGCACACGCAGTTTGTTGACAGCACCTCCCGTTTTGATATACTTCGACGATGTGGGATTAATAAGATATTCGCCCTTGCCGCCCGCCTTAGCCTCTCGCACATAATAAGAACCGTTTTGGGTAATTACAAAACTAAAAAATCCGTTATGCCCCTTGCCCCAAACCAAGCCAAAGCCATTAGCCTTGTCGCCCGATTTAAAACGCCCTTCTGTTTCGATAAAAAAATTGCGTCCGGGATATAGCGTTGAAGGAATATCAAAAGTTTGCGAACCGCTTGTCCTTTTGTGTTTTATGGTGTAAATACCCTCGCATACGCTTGCCGAAAAGTTTTGATTATTATCCTCTGGCCATCCAAGAATATTATTGCTAAACCGCTCATCTATAATGCATTCTCGCACCTGCGCCTTAATGACTGCAACAGCAGAGCACATCAACAAAGCAAGCAATATGACGGCACGTTTTAGCATAGAGCTTTACAACTTAATAATCAGCGTAATAACAATCAAAAGTATTATAGAGCCGATAAGACCTTTGGAGGCTAAATACCATTCTTTGCGGTTAAAAAGGTAAAACACGAGCAAATCGGGTAAAGCGCAAAGGCTAACTATCTTCATAATTACATCAGGCTTAAACTGAACCGTAAAAAAATAGCTCAGCGATACCGCAGGATAAAATTTAACGTACCAAAAAAGCAACAGAGTTATTGCCGGCACAATTAATCCCGCTAAAAAACCAAACCACACAGTATTGTAGTTGTTTTGCTTCTGTCCACGTTTGTGAATTTCCATTGTTAAGTAAGTTTACAATTCAGGTGGCAAAGTAAGTCATTTATTTGTAAAAAACCAAAAACATAGTTATCTTTGCAAACGTAAAACCATAAAAAACGAAACAAAATGGCAACAATAGTACTTCAAGTTCCCGATGAAAGATTAGTTCCGAAAGTGAAACAAGCCTGCAAAATGCTTATGGGCGTGGTTTCTGTAAAAACAGAACACCCAAAAACCAAATCCGTAGAAAAGTTTGACATCACCAAAACCGCCGCCTTCAAAGAGGCACTTGATGATGTAAAAAATGGCAGAGTAACGCGTGCTGATAGTGTAGACGACATGTTTAAACGTATTTTAGGCGAAGATTATGAGTTACACTATTAATTACTCAAACCGCTTTGACAAAGACTTAAAACGGTGTGAAAAACGCGGCTATAAAATACGTCTAATAGTTGACGCAATAAACCTATTAGCCACCAACGGCACACTTCCGCCCAAATACCGTCCTCACAAACTATCAGGCACAATGGAAGGTATATGGGAATGTCATATTCAATCAGACTGGCTCATGACTTGGCAGCAAAACGATACAGAACTGATACTGTTATTCTTACAAACCGGCACACATTCTGATTTGTATTAAGCAAAAAACATAGTTATCTTTGCAAACGTAAAAATTCACATTATACATTAACCTTATAAAATAATAAAAAAATGAAAAAGTTTACTACGCTTTACACAAATCAACGGGGGGGGTAAAATGGTATATTTTATTTAACATTTTCATTACTTTCATTCTTTTTCTTTCTTCAACTTCTACCAATGCACAAGATGCAACCATTGGTATTTGGAATTATTATAAATTAGATAATGAATCTGTAAGTATAGAATGTAATACTGATGATATTGAAGGGGAAGTTGTAATACCTGCTAAAGTTGAAATAGAGGGCAATAATTATACAGTAACAGAACTCTTTTGGGATTGTTTTTCTGACAAAAAGGAAATCACTTCAATTATTATTCATAACAGCGTTAAAAGTATTGGCGATTTAGCCTTTGGTTATTGAAAAGCACTTGAATAAATAACCATTCCTAACAGATTTA
>JAFPYT010000149.1 GCA_017394445.1 Bacteroidales bacterium
GAAGTACGCGAAGCAGGCGGTTTGGCTATCATCGGTACAGAGCGTCACGAAAGCCGCCGTGTAGACCGTCAGTTGCGTGGTCGTAGCGGACGTCAAGGCGACCCGGGTTCTTCGCAATTCTTTGTTTCGCTCGAAGATAACCTTATGCGACTCTTTGGTAGCGAACGTATTGCCGCCCTTATGGACCGTATGGGTATCGAAGAAGGCGAAGTAATTCAGCACCCTAGGGTTACCAAATCTATCGAACGTGCTCAACGCAAGGTAGAAGAAAACAACTTTGGTATACGTAAACGCCTTCTTGAATACGACGACGTAATGAACAAACAGCGCGAAGCTATTTACAAACTTCGCCGCAGCGCACTCTTTGGCGATGGCATTGATATCGAAATCAACAACATGCTCAACGACGTGTGCGAAAACATCGTGGCTACATTCCACAACGATGGCGATTTTGCTTCGTTTAGCTTTGAACTTTTGAAGTCGCTCGGAATGCAGAGCCCCATTACCGAAGACGAATTTTTGCAACTTTCCGACGAAAAAATTGCCGACCGCATTTTCGATACCGCTTACACCAATATGGCCAACAAGATGAAGGTGCTCCGCGATCAAGCAGCTCCCGTTATCAAACAGGTATACGAAAACGCTGGCAAACAATACGAATATATCGTAGTGCCAATCAGCGACGGTAAACGCATTTTCCAAATTCGTGTAAACCTTCAAAAAGCATACGAAACCAACTGCCGCGAAATCACCAAGGCTTTTGAAAAAATTGTAATGCTCGTAACCATCGACGAACATTGGAAAGAACACCTTCGCGACCTCGACGACCTTAAGCAGTCGGTTCAAGATGCACGCTACGAACAAAAAGACCCGCTTGTAATATTCAAGATAGAATCTAACGGCTTGTTCGACAAAATGCTCGACAAAAACAACAAGGCGATTATTTCTACCATAATGAAAGGCCATATTCACGTGCCCGACCCAGAAAACATTCAGCGAGCACCCGAGCCGTCGCAGCAACGTCAGCAAAATCAGAAATTACAAGCCACCAAAGCCGATGCCAATGCACCCGCACAAGAAAACAGTCAGCAGCCGCAGCGTCCTCAGCAACCCAAAGTTCAGCCGGTGAGAGCAGAACGCAAAATTGGCAGAAACGATCCTTGTCCTTGCGGCAGCGGTAAAAAATACAAAA
This sequence comes from Bacteroidales bacterium, assembly GCA_017394445.1. Taxonomy (GTDB): domain Bacteria; phylum Bacteroidota; class Bacteroidia; order Bacteroidales; family UBA3824; genus UBA3824. Next base: position 1,193 of record JAFPYT010000149.1, read on the forward strand.
ACTGCCATGGCAAAAATTTGAATTTAGATTAATGAAGATGAAATTTTCAAAACGTATATCGATTCTATTAGGTACAGCGATATTTATTATCGCTGTATTGGAATCGTGCGGCAAGGAGATAACATTTCAAGAGGACACCCTCGGACCATACACAATAGTATGCGTAGAAAGCTATCAACCATATACCGAAACTTTCAGAATAATTGACTCGCTCAAAAACGAGCTCAAAACCATTGATATAAAAACCGAAAAAGATTGCGGCATTTTTTACGAGCGCACAGCCGACCGCTCGCATTTCAAATTTCACAGCATCGTGGGATGCATTTTACCCCAAAACAGCGATTCTTCTGATATTGTAAAACTTGAGCGAAACAAGTTTATGGTGCGCACCATTGGCGCTACTAAATCTATGCACACGCGTATTCCTTTTCAAGATTTTACCACAAAATTACGAGTTGAGGTACTAAAAGCAATCGACGAATATATAAGTCAAAACAACTATCTACCAATACCAAACGGCGTAAACGGAATTATGGAAATTTACGACGGCAGCGATATTGTTTTCTCTGCCGAGATTCGTCCCAGCAAATAATTTCGTTGTAGCCGATAATATCCAATAGATATGTCGAACATAAAGAAATTTCTTCCGCTCTATACCACAAGCGTATTTGGCGTAATCAACGACAATGCACTAAAATTTCTCGCCGCTTTTGTGGCAATGAAATGGGTTAGCGCAGAACAAGGTGCTAATATTGTTAATATCACAGCTGCAGCCTTAGTGTTGCCATACGTACTTTTTTCGCCGTTGGCGGGCAAGTTACCAAAATATTTTTCTAAAATACGGATTATCCGCACAGCCAAACTTGCCGAATTTGGTATTATGCTGGTGGCGCTAACGGGAATCTACTTGCAAAATGTGTATATCACAGTAGCCTCTGTTCTATTGATGGGCTTGCAAAGCGCATTGTTTTCTCCGTCAAAATACGGATTGATTAAAGATATTGGAGGAATCAACGGCATATCCGAAGGTATGGGCGGCATGGAAGCATTCTCGTTTGTGGGAATGTTGGCAGGTGCAGTAATTGGTTCGTTTATAAGCGAATACGATAGTTTATTAATTTATTTTGGAGTTCTTGTTGGTTTTGCGGCATTGGGCTATTTAGCAAGTCTTACACTCAAAGCCGACGAACAAAAATCTGCCGAAGATTCATCGGCCAACCCAATCAAATTTATTATTGAGGCTTCAAAAATTACCCGCAAATACAAACGTTTGCCGCGAGCTATTCACCTATTATGTCTGTTTTGGTGGTTGTCGGCATCGTTGCAAACAATATTGATGACCTATTGCCCCGAACGATTTGGAATGACCAATTTTCAAACCGGTTGCGTGTTGGCATTAATGGCTGTAGGCGTTTCGCTCGGATGTGTTATTTGCGGCAAATTAGACAAAAAACACTTTATGCTATCTCATATCTACAAGTTTGGTATTGCATTGGCAATTATCTTATATGCAATATACAAATTTGAGATGTCGGCAACGGTATTTACAATTTTGGCTGCTGTTGTGGCTTTTCTTGGCGGTATGTTTAAAATTCCGCTCGATGCCGAAATCCAAAAACGTGTAGATATCAAAGAGTTAAACATTGTTTTGGCATATTTCAACTTGCTATCGTTTGTGTATATCTTCATAGCATGTGTCACTAATATACTTGTAATTAGGTATTTAGGCACTCCATACGTTTTTGTAGTTTTAGCTGTGGTATTTGGCTTGGCTTCGTTTATCTTTACATTTGTATACAAAACGGTGATAAGCACATTTACTCTGCGCAAAATGAAACTACACTACCGTCTTAAATTTGAAGGCGACGAATGCTTGAAAGTTAAAGACGACGAAAATATACTTTTATTGCCCACACACCGCGCAATTATCGACCCGCTTTTGCTTCTCGGCTCGTTGGCGCACACCAACATACGACCTTTGGTAGACGAAAGGTTTTTTAAAATTCCTTTGATTGATGGAGTGCTCAAACAGTTTAACGCAGTAAGCGTGCCCAATTTGCGCAAAAGTCGCAAGGGTGTGGAACAGGCAATGCAACTTGATTCAATCATTTACAAACAGTTGCAAGAAGGTGGCAACATTCTTTTCTATCCTTCGGGACACGTTACCACCGACGGCAAAGAAACCATTGGAGCGCGTCGCCTTGCCTACGATATATGCTGCAAACTTCCCGAAAAAACTCGCGTTATAGGTCTAAGAATCTACGGATTATGGGGAAGCCAATGGAGCCGCTATCAACGCAACTCTACGCCCAATATCGTTAAACTATTGGTTAAGAGTTTCTTCTTGATTTACTCTGGCGCAATTTTGTTTATGAAAAAACGCGATGTAAAATTTGAGTTTGCCGACATCACCGATCAAGTAAAAGAGTGGTGCAAGCTTCCCAAGATGGATTTTAACCACAAGATGGAAGAATATTACAACGTTTATCCCGAAGGCGAACCTCCTGTTGTGCTCTAAACCATTGTTACTACTTCAACGTCGGTAATCATACAAATTACTTTGTAGATTTTGCCATAATAGTTGCTTACAGGATTGTAGTTTTCTACTATATTGTAGTGTGTATCACCAATTTTCACCTCTTTCTTAACCACTTTTTGGCGACCATGGCGCATCTGCAACCAAAAATCATCGGTACCAGTACGCTCGGTTTCGTGAACAGTAATATACAAATCTTCGCCACCTTCTACAAAAACGTTTCTGGGACGTTGGAAAAGTTCTAACGCTTTGGTATTTACATCAATAATTCTTCCTTCGGGAGTGTAAGTTACCAACGAAATCAGCTGATTGAGCACCTCGTAAGTTTGCTCGTATTCTTCGTTGCGCTGAGTCATAGATTCTTGCGACGCTTTCATAGCTTCCATATTCTGGCGCATCTCTTCCTCTTGCGATGCAAGCTCGTTAGACTGCACTTTAAGTTCTTTGAGCAGTTTGTTGGTGCGAACGTTGATTTTAACAGTTGCAATGGTAGAGGCAATACTGTGACCAACTTCTTCTACAAATTGCTGTTTGTATTGATCAATTTCGTTAAACGAAGCAATCTCTGCCACTGCGTATATATCGTTGTTGAATTTAAACGGCACAATCAAAAGGCAATTGGGAGATTTTTCGCCCAAACCTGATGTAATGTTGATATATTCTTCGGGTAAGTTGTTGATATAGATACTTTCTGCCTCAAGAATACAACGTCCTACAAGACCAACACCGGGTTGAACTTTCTTTTTCAACATCTTGCGAATATTGTAAGCGTAGCCGGCTGTAAGTTCAAAATATACGTTGTCTTTATCATCGTCGTTGATAACAAAGAGTCCGCCTTGGTTTGCGCCAACATATTTTACAAGGTTTGAGATAATGTTGAACGAGAAATCCTCCATATCGTTGTTGTACTGACGGAGAATATCACCGAATTTGGCAGTACCTATGGTAATCCAATTTTGCTTAGAGTCCATATCCTTACGCTTAGCATCCTCTTGAGATGCATTGTTGAGACTGTCGCGCATACCAAGAAGCGAAAGACCAAGTTCGTCGATTTCGCTCATAGGCTCAAAAGTGGCATTAAGATTACCCTTACCGATTTCCTCGGCAAATGTTACCGCACGTCCCAAACCAGTTTTTAAAGCGTTAAGCGAATGGGCTATATTGCTAAGCTCGCTGAGTTTAGAAGCCTCGATATCAGGAATGGCATTGAAGTTTCCGACTGAAAGCTGACGGAGTATCGAACTTGTTTTGGTAAGGAAGGTTACTACTCCCGATGTTAACACCCAAACCACAATACCAATGGCTATAAGACCCAACAAAATAATCATTACCTCTATCACCAATTGCGACGATTGGATAGAATCGTCAACATATTTGGGCATAGCCGAAACAAAAGTCCATTTGCGATCAAAAACATTATTATCTACACCCACAGCACAGATAGTAATTTCTTTGCCGGTAGAATCACTCTCGGTATACATGCAATATCCCGACGAATCTACTTCAGCTCTAATTTCGTATGCCGAATGATAAATAGTCTTTATCAAATTAGTTTGGTCTTCGTAAGGATTAATCGACGAACCCGCAATCTGACCCATATCAGTAAGAAGCACCGATGCAAAACTTTCGTAGCGGACAGTTTTCTTTACCAGATTGTTGAAATTTTCAACATCGATATCAGCCGACACAAAGGCGCAAAAATTATCCTCATTATCACAAATAGGGATATAAACGGTTGATTTATAAATAGGTGTAATGGTAGAACTTTCGGGATTATCGTTGGTAATTTGGGTAAACATCTCTTTCATATTCACCTTTACCTTATAATAAACGCTCGAAAAATCATCACCCTCGGTATCTTCTTGCGAAACGGTGTGGCGGATATTGCCATCGCCGCGTTCAAAAGTGTAAACTCGCCGTCCAAAAGATTTTTGCCATTCGGGGTCGAGATAATGAAGTTCCCACGAAATTTTTACATTGTTGAATACAGGATTATTCTCTAAAAATCGATTCATAGCACTGCGGTAAATAGCCACACGATGTTTTTCCTCTACATTATTAGTGCCCGACACAGTGGCGGCAAGCGACCGCAAAGCACTTATATCGGCATCTATCGACGATTGAATTTTCAATGCCGAATTAGAAACCGATTCTCGCACAGTGCGACGGAGAGCAAGTTCCACCTCAGTCTGAGTGCTAAAACCAAGGTAAAGCACTGCCGATACAAGTACCAATAACGCTGTAAACAATATGTACAGCACAAGTTTCTGTTGTATTTTGAGTTTCATCTCTTTGCCTATTTCGTATAAGAAATTCTGTTAAAAAATTACCGCCTAAAATTACAAAAAATTTTTTGATTTACAATTTTTTTTAACAAAAGGTTTGCCATACTGCAAAAAAAATGTTGCTCAAAACAAAAAACGGGAGCCGAAGCCCCCGAACAAAATAACTATAATAGTAATTAACAATTATTATTAAAGAGTATTAACTTCTAAAATTTTACTCCAAATGTAGCCATTATATAAAGGTGATTATTTTCGATGCTATACATTGCCGGATTGTTACCTTCGTAAAGATAACGGTCGGTTTTGTAGATGTGATATGTGCCGGTAAGATCGAGGTAAAAACCATCGCCACGGAAACCAACGCCACCGCTAATTATCTGACGCTGAATATCTTCTGTAACAAATTTGTAAGGATTGCCATACATTGCGTATCCTGCGCGAAGCGAAATTTGACCTGCAAGACCTTCAATACCTACTCGGATATTTTTGGTAGCTTTAAACTTATCTTTCATAGCTTGATTTTCTTTTTTAAAGCTATAATTGTCCTCGTCGTTGGTTTCAAAACGTGAATGTTTGTAATCCACATACTCGTAATCAACGCTAATCAAACCATAATTAGGAACGATGAATGCAGCGCTCAAAATAGCTTTTGAAGGTGTGTAAAGGCGATATTCGTAGTTGTTCATATCAGGATAGCTTTCGTATACCTTATCATCAAAATCAAGTTTTGAAGTCATATTAGTGCGGTATTTATCGGTAAGAGAGTAGAAAGTAGGAGTATGAATTGCAGCTCCAAAACGTAAGTAATTTACTGGTTTGTAAATAACACCTGCTTTGAAGTTGAGGCCTGTGCCGCGAGTTTCTAGTTCTTCTTCAAAATCATAATAGTCGTAACCAATGCCAGGAACATTGTTTCTATCCTCTTCGGAGAAAGTAGAGTTGTATTTATAATTAACTGTTTGGATTCCGAGGCTTGCACCAAAGTAGAGTTTTTCGGCATAAACACCCGATAATGCAAAATCCCAAGAATTAATACCGCCCTTTACAGTTTGAACAAGCTGTTGATATTGACCGTAAGTGGCTCGGTTGCCCTGATGATGGAGGTTGGTGTAAGTCCAAGATGCAGAATCTGTAACATCCATAAGAAAACAATCGTATGCGCGGAAATCTGCATAATCATTCATTTCATCAGGACTTAAACCTCGCGAGCGGTCGGTCCAGAAATCAAGACGCGAACTAAAATCGTTGCGACCGTCAACCAAAGTATTTGCGCTAAAATCGTATAGGCGGTTGAAGGTCATACCGAATGCAATTCCCGAAAAACCGCTTTCGTTGCCGTTGTGGTGAGATGTTACAAAACCGATATTGCCAATCTTGAAATTAAATTTGCTGTCCTCGTTTTCAAACCCATTTAAATTGGTATTTGAGGTGATATTACCGAAACAAGGAGTGAAAGAAAATTCGCCGTCCTTGTAGATGCTCATACCTGCGGGGTTGGTAGAAAGAACCGAAAGGTCGCCACCTAATGCACCGAATGCGCCTCCCATTGCTGCCGAACGTGCTGTTCCTTGCTGATATGTTTGCGAAAAACGGAGAGCATCGTCTTCGCTTTGCGCCATAACCGCCGATGCTGCGATTACTGCCGGTATAATAAGAAATAACTTTTTCATAGTAGTATACATTTTGTTAAGATTTGTTAAAATATAATGTTTTAAGTATAAAAAAGGCGGAACAGCTGTTATGCCTTATTAATTCCGCCCTTTGATAATATCTTATTAACGGTGCGAACTTCCGCTGTGGCTGCCTCCGCTATGGCTGCTGCCTGAGTGACTTGAACCGCTGTGGCTGCTGCCCGAATGGCTTGAACCGCTGTGGCTGCTGCCCGAATGGCTTGAACCACTATGGCTTGAGCTTGAACCGCTGCGAGAATAGCTGCTACCTGAGTGGCTGCTCGACGAACCACTGCGAGAATAGCTGCTGCCGGAGTGGCTGCTCGACGAACCGCTGTGATTGCTATAAGAACTTCCGCTACGGCTTGTGGTTGTTCCGCTGTGGCTGTTTGACGAACCACTACGGCTGTAAGAGCTTCCACTATGGCTTGAAGACGAACCACTATGGCTATAAGAGCTTCCACTATGGCTATAAGAGCTTCCGCTGCGAGAGCTTGAACCGCTATGGCTATTAGACGAACCGCTACGAGAGCTTGAACCACTGTGCGATGAGTAGTAACTTGAACTTCTATTGGTGCCGCCACTATAACTACGCGCCTGTGTAGGTTGGTTTGTTACGTTACTATTATTAGTAGTAGAAGTGCGGTTGCGGTTAGAATAGTTACGATTATTAGAACTACCACTATGAGCCGAAGCGTGATGTCCGTAATTTACATGACGGTAATAATCAGAGCGTCCGGTAGAGCGGTAATAATCGCTTGCGTAGTGGCGGTCGATAGCTGAGTAGTGATAACGTCCGTAGTAACGGCTATCGTAGTAGTAGGGGCTGTAGTAGTGGTGATGGTATCCCCACCAAGAGTATCCGTAGTAGGGTTCGCCCCAGATAGAATAGTGGTAAGGATGACCCCATCCGAAGCTCCAATAGGGGCTGTGATACGAGAATCCGAAGCTCCAGTACCAGTTGTAGTACCAAGGGTCGGAAACCACTACATCGTAGTATCCTCCGCCACGGTAGGGACGGTGAAAACGGTAGATACGTCCTGCGTATGAATCATCGATTACAATTACGTCGGTGTCGTCGTAATAAGTATCGGTGTCGTCGTATACATATACATTGTCTTCGGCAGAGAGATTGCCTCCTTCGTAATTCTGTTCGTTGTTGTCGGATTGCGCTTGTGCTTGAGCAGGAGTGGTAACGGTTTGTTTTTTGGTTGAGATTCCGTAAACGTCGTCGCCATTACCGTTGCTTGTTCCGTTAAGTACCGAACAGGAGCTCAAAACGGCTAACAATGTAGCCATCAGTGCCATTCCTAGTTTTGCGTCTAATCGTTTCATTTTATGGTCCTCCATTTATTTTGGTTGGTTTATTATCTTTGTTTGTTTTTTAATTTGACATTCAAAAATAATACATCCCCCAAAGAAAAAGAAAAAAAAACTCATTTTTTTTTGAAAAATTCTCACAAGGCGGTATATTTGCGGCAACTTTTAACTAAAAAACCACACTAATAATAAATAAAATATTAAGGCAATGTTCGGAATATCAGACCCTTCTATTTGGATTGTTTACCTACTTTCGGTGCTATGCGTTATTGGCTCGATTGTATTTGGCATTAAAACATGGAACAAAAAAGACGAAGACGAAAAAGACGAAAACAAAAACAATAACATTATTAACCCTAAACAGTAACACACATTATGGAAAATTTTTGGATGTACCTTATAGTAGTAGTCTATTTTTTGTCGGTGGCTTACCTGGGATATTTAGGCTACAAAAAAACTAACGGCACAAAAGATTACCTCATCGGCGGAGGTAAAATGAATTCTGTTGTGATGTCGCTATCGTATGGAGCTACATTTATTTCGGCTTCGGCTATAGTTGGCTTTGGCGGAGTGGCTGCAACATTTGGCATGGGCATACAGTGGCTCATGTTTTTAAATATGTTTGTTGGTGTGGTAATAGCCTTTATAATATTTGGACGTCCCACCCGCAAGATAGGTGCAAGGCTAAAAGCAAATTCGTTTGCTCAGTTTTTGGGTTCGTATTACCGTTCGCGCCGAATAAGAATTTTTGTGGCGGCTGTAATATTTATATGTATGCCCTTGTATGCAGCGGCAGTGCTCCGCGGAGGTGTTTTTTGCATGCAAGAGGTTTTTGGCATTAGTTTCGACCTCTCACTTTTAATATTTACAATAATTGTTGCATCGTATGTGATGGCAGGCGGTATGAAAGGCGTTATGTACACCGACGCTCTGCAGGCTGTGATTATGTTTTTCTGTATGGCAATATTGGTAATAGGCGTTTACAAGGCACTCGGAATGGGATTTTTTGAAGCCAACGAAGCTCTTACATCAATAGCCGACCAAGTGCCCGAAAAACTCGCAGCAATAGGACACCAAGGTTGGACATCAATGCCGGCGTTTGGCAGTCAACAATGGTGCACACTTGTTACATCAATGATTATGGGTGTGGGCATCGGCTGTTTGGCTCAGCCTCAATTGGTAGTACGCTTTATGACAGTAGATAGCACTCAAAAACTTAATCGCGGAGTGGCTATCGGATGCGTATTCTTGCTTATCACTGTTGGAATTATTTACCACGTAGGCGCAATCAGCAACCTTTATTTCTTCAACACCGAAGGCAAAATTTCGAGCCAGATGGTAGATGCAAGCGACAAAATAATACCATTCTTTATTGGCAAAGTAATGCCGGCTTGGTTTGTAACAGTATTTATGCTTTGTATACTTTCGGCAAGTATGTCTACCTTGAGCGCACAATTCCACACAATGGCAGCCGCTGCAGGCAACGACATTATTGGCACAGTAAGTCGCAAACTTCGCAACAATCAAAAAAAGATGACCTCTATGATACGTCTTGCCGTTTTGGTTTCGATACTTATCAGCTTTATAATTTGCTTTATATTAGGCGAAAGCAACGATTCGCCAATCATTGCCATCTCTACAAGCTTGTTTATGGGTATATGTGCATCGGCATTTCTCCCCTCCTATTTCTGCGCACTATATTGGAAAAAAGTTACCAAACGCGGAGCATACGCAAGTATGTGGGTGGGCGTAGTTGCCACAATTCTTCTCCTTATATTTATACATGCTAAAGAGGCTACCGCAATGGGCATTTGCAAGGCGATATTTGGAACCGACGTGCTTATTACCGATGGACTTATGAAATTTATCGACCCGATAATGTTTGCATTCCCGCTCTCGGCAATTACTATTGTGGTGGTAAGCCTGATGACACAACCTAAAAACAAAATCGAAAACGTTTATCCCCATGCTTAAATTTAAATACTTGATATATTGCGCCGTAATAACTGCATTTTTTGCTGCTTGCACCGTAGAAAGCGAAGTAAAGCCCGATAGCAGCAAAGAGTGGGATTCTATTTCGTTTCTCATTTTTAACACCGACAATAACCACTACGACCTATTGGATACTAATTCAAAAAACTATGCAGGAGGTCAGGTAACATTTATCCACGGATCAAAAAAATACAAGATAGATTTTCCGAAAGATACTACCAAAAAGTTTAAATACGAGCCACTTAAAGTAGAAAAAGCCGCCGACAGTGCCAAATTCTGTATCAATTTTGGAAAACTCAACGGTGCAAAAAATTACGACGACGACTTTATCATCAGCTGGAAATTAAAAAAGCCTGCAGCCAATCAACCTGCCACCGCCGAAGATATTGTGCATCTGCGACATATAATTTTTGGTGACCAATCTTCTACACAATGGCTCTTTAACGGAAATCCAGCTGAAATAGACTCTACATCGGCATCATTCCAAATTAAAAGAATTGTAAAATAATTTTTCTGCAAAAAATAACGCAGATATAAAAATAATTTTATAATTTTACATTTTGCAGTAATATAAACTATAATTGCAAAAAAGAGAATTATGCGCATTATTAAATCCATATACATTACCGCTGCGTTTTTGCTATGTGCTGTGTGTAGCATGGCTCAGAATTATTATGTATATGGAGATTTGCGCAACGAGGCCGAACACAAAATGGAATTTAAGCTAATGCTTTCCGACACTATCGTTCCCCAAGAAGTAATACGGAAAGCCATTCGCACATATACCGATACCCTTGCCTACGAAAAAGATTACCGCAAAGTAATTGGCTCGCTAAGCCGAATTTGCACTTTTAGCCAAAAACTTAACGACACATCTTATTGCTCAACTCTTATTGCCAAAATAGACAGCATCGGAACAGTAAATAACGACCGAAATGCCGAAATTCAAAGTTTCTTGCTTCGTGCATCGGTATTCGAACACATTGGAAACCACAACAAAGAGATTGAATGTTTGCAAAAGGCAAGCTTCATTGCCGAAAAAATCAACAATACAAACGCTTTGGTAGAAATTTATTCCGAAATTAGCAAAGCTTTCTCGAATGCCAAAGACAATTACAACAGTACAAAATACCTTCTCGATGCCATTCACTTAGCCGAAGGACTGCGCGACCCTGAGCTTATAGCCAATATTTATTTTACTGCTGGAGAATTTTATTTTCTCAACAACGACGACCATCAAGCTTTGGCTTACGAATATGCCGCAGCCAAATATCTGCAATATGCCGGCAAAAACGAAAAACTCGGCAAGGCAAATATAACTCTCGGCTACATCTATCTCAATCTAAAAGAGTATACCAAATCACTTACATGCATTAAACGTGGTATCGACCTATTGGAACCCACACAAAACAAACATTGGATGGCTCGCGCATACAACTGCGCCGGATACATTGGCTCTCGCACTGGTCGTCAGGATTTTGCTGAAACAAACTACCTCAAAAGTTTAAAAATCCGCACTTCTATCGGCATGGAAACCGAAATTGCCGAAGCCTCAGCCTCTTACGCCGAATTTCTTATGTCTACTGGTGGCAACAACGACACCATTATAAAATACCTGAATCAAGGTTTTGTAATGGCCGACAAATATGGTCAAGTGTCGCAAATGGTGCGCATAACCCGACACCTTGCCACAGTATACGCTACCATCGGCGACTACGAAAGCGCATACAAATACGCTATGATGATCAATAGCATTGAAAATCAGGATTTCAGCACACAAGATATTGATAAACTTAGGGCTACGCTCGAGTATAATTCAGACCTCGACAAAGAAATAGCCACCGAATTAATTCGCTCATCATCTAACGAAACTATTCAAAAACAAGGCAACGAAATCCTTATCCTAAACATTGGCATTGGACTAATTGTTATATTGCTTACAATAACCATTTTAGCATTATTAGCCAGAACTAAACAAAACAAGCAGCTGACAGGACAAAAACAGCAAATTCAAGAAAAATCGCTCGAACTCCAAATCAAAAACATGGAACTTGAGCGAATATCTTTTGTGGCCCGATACACCAACAACGGCATTTCTATCCTCAATAGTTCGTATGTGATAGAATGGCTCAATTTAGGCATTATCAGGCAACTTGGCGGCAAAGGCAATATTGATGATTACCTGCACAAACCGGCTTCAAAACTTCTCAGCCCAACGGTGATGAAGTATTTTGAGCAGTGTTTCAAAGAAAACCGAGGCATTGAGTTTGAATCTAAATGGAGCGACCATAAATGTTTTCAAGTTACACTTACTCCTTACACCAACCAAATAGGACGAAAGCAGATTATAGCCGTAACCACCGACATTACTCAACAAAAAACCGTTGAGGAAGAAATCGAGAAACAAAAACGCGAGCTTGAAATGCAGTCGGAGATGATGGTGGTAATCAACTCCGAACTTACCGCGCAAAAGGCTGCAATATCCGAACAAAATGAGGAACTTGAAAACAAAAACCACGAAATTACCGAAAGTCTGGAATATGCCCGCAAAATTCAAGACGCTATCCAACCATTGCCGGTATTTGTAGAGGCGGTGCTTAACGAATTTTTTGTAATAAATTTCCCCCAAAATATTATCAGCGGCGATTTTCATTGGATTGATTATCACAATGGAAACACTTACATTGCCCTTGCCGACTGTACAGGACATGGCATTCCGGGCGCGGTTATGAGTATGCTCGGCACTGTGACATTATCTAACGTTATTTCTACCATTCAAGTAGATAATGCTGCCGCCGTGCTCAACGAAACCCGCACCAAAATTATTAAGATGCTTCATCAGCGCGGCAAAATTGGAGAATCGCAAGACGGCATGGATCTCAGCCTTTGCGTTTACAATGCCGAAACTCATATTCTGCACTACGCAGGAGCTTATTCGTACACATATCTCGCCCGGTTTGGGCAACCCGACCAAGCCACAATCGATGCCCTCAAAGAGAGCGAATCACGAATTGTGAAAGCAGATGACGGAAGCGCTTTTCTCATCTGCTTCAAATCAGACCGCATGCCCATCGGAATACATACCAAAGATTCCATTCCGTTCCGCGATGTAGAAATCAAAGTCAATCCGGGCGATATTTTATATATGACTTCAGATGGTTTTGCCGACCAATTTGGAGGAAGTAGAAACAAAAAATTCCGTTCAGCCAATTTCGAAAAACTTCTGCTCTCGGTGGTTCCGCTTACTCTCGAAAAACAAAAGGAGATTATCTCCAAAACATTCATCGATTGGAAAGGTATCAACGAGCAGGTAGACGACGTTCACGGAATTGGTGTTAAACTATCATCGATAATAATGGATCCTTTACAAACAACCATTGCCGGAATCAACATTTGGGAACCTCCCACCGCGCTCACCGACCTGATTGTTACTATTGTATGCGCTATCGCGTATGTAAAACTATACAAAGGTCTGCCCCGCGACAAAAGATACGAACGGCAATTTCTTAATTTTTTTCTCTTTATGGGACTTTGCACTCTTACAGGAGCATTGATGACGCACGCTTTTCCATACGCTTTTCACTACGACGGAGTGCTGCGTCCCGACCAATACCGCGACCTTCCGTGGATTGAGCGTCTCACTGCCAACTATCACAACCTGCCCAATTGGATTTGCAACATTGTGTCGGTAACGTTTTTTGCCTACGCATCGGTAAACCGCGCCAACAGCATACTCTCAAACAAGAGCATCAAGGCTATCCGCATTGCTATCGCCATCGAATCGCTCGTGGTGCTCATTGCCACACTTTATAAATATACGTTCCTTTTTGCAGAAATTCATATCGGAGTGGCACTGCTGATTTTCTCCGCTCCGTTACAAATTCAGGTTTGGAAAAACTTCAAACGCAAGGACGCTCCGTTTATACTTTTGGCTACTTTTATAACTCTATTTGTACCAATGGTGCTGATAGGCAAAATGCAGTTTTCAGAATGGTTTAACCACAACGATATCAGTCACATACTTATAGCCTCGGCAATGACGGCATTCTATTTTGCGGGTCGCCATTGGGTAAGGGAATACAATACAGAAAACTTAGAAATCAAACCAGTATTAAACTAAGTATCAACAAATTATCAAGGAAAAACAAAAGTGGAACAATATATACCATCCAAACTACTGTCAAACGCAGTAGACCAATTTGCAAAACTGCCCGGCGTTGGCCGCAGAACAGCGTTGCGTCTTGTTCTCGAACTCCTCAAACGCGACGAAAACAGCGTTACGGCGTTTGCCAACTCTATCACCGAGTTGAAACAGAACATCCGCACCTGCAAAATCTGCGGCAATCTTTCCGACAGCGAAACCTGCTCGATATGCACCAACCACAGCCGAAACCATTCGCTCGTGTGCGTGGTAGAAAACGTCCGCGACATCATTGCCATTGAGCAGACTGGCACATACCGAGGTACTTATCACGTTTTGGGAGGATTGATTTCGCCAATGGACGGCATAGGACCGTCGGAATTAAATATCAGCAGTCTTACGCAACGCATAGAGCAAGGCGGCATTGATGAAATTATCTTTGCCCTGAGCGCAAATATGGAGGGCGACACCACGTGTTTTTACCTTTCACGCCTCATCAGTGGTAAAGGCATCAAGATAAGTCAAATAGCGCGAGGAGTGGCATTTGGCGGCGATCTTGAATACACCGACGAAATTACTCTCTCGCGCTCAATTGAAAATAGGACTGAATACGGTCAAGGCAATTAATTATTTGACATTGCCTTTACCAATATTTTAATCATTTGTTCCGAATATTCGTTCATCCACTCGCCTGTGCTGTGGTTAAAGTATCCGTGGCACTCCCTGCCTGAGTTTGCCACACCGTTGTCCCAAAGTATTGCAGGAATGCCATTGTCGTGCATACATTTGGCAACAAAC
>JAFPYT010000150.1 GCA_017394445.1 Bacteroidales bacterium
TGAAAGTGGACAAAGTCTCCTCCCAGTTCTCTTTCAAAGCAGGCGGGACAATTACCAAAGTATGTGAACGATACGTTGGGAAACCGTTGGAAAAGAAAAACTTTTTTGCAATCAATGCCGCGACTACTGTTTTCCCCAAACCAACCACATCGGATAAGAAAAAGCCATTATGTTTCATCATTTTGGCATAGCCATCATTGACAGCATCCACCTGATAGGACAACTTTTTGTAGCCTTTGGGCAAATCTGAAACCGAATTGGGGTCAAAATCAATGCTCTTGCCGAAGTATTCCAGTAAAAACTTTAAATAAATCTGGTAAGGCGTAAAATCGGTATTCAGATAAGATTCCTGCTTTATTTTCTCGACATGGGTTAAATCTATCTCCACTGATTCCTCCCAAAGCCTTTCAAAGGTTTCCGTAGCATATTGGATATCGTCATCATAACGCAACTCTACATTGAACTCGAAATTCTTTTCCAATCCGGCTTCAGTAAGATTGCTTGAGCCTGTGATGACAGAACCATATCCATGTGGGTGATAAACTTCTTCCCTAAAAATGTAAATCTTGGCATGAATATTCTGCTTGGGATGGATGCGCATCTCTATTCGATGTGTCATGATATCCTCAATAAATTGATACATACCATCTTCCACTTCTTTGTCGTACTTTGCTTCTTGGATGTTTTTCTTGATTTCCTTGAAAAACTCCTCCCGCGATTGCTCTGCGTTCGGATTGAACAAAAGACCTTGCTTATTCGCTTTGTAGGTTAGTTTGTCCACGTTGATGCCAACTAAAAAACGGATTTTCGGTGTCTGCTGGATGAATTTTCTGATTCGAAAATATCCGGAAGCGCGAAAATAACCAACAAGAGCATCAAAGAAATGTACTTTTTTGTATCTGAAAACACCCTCTATTTTCTCAAGAAGTGTATTATTATTTTCGTTTGTAAAGAAATTTGTTCCCATGTAGATGATTATTGAAAAATCTCAATTCTTTCGAAACTATATTGGCATCGCACTACTTGTATCAAAGCAATAAGAAAATGTCGTTTTTGTATCAAATATTGTTTGCTCAATAATTCTGCAAATATACTATTTTTTTCTGTAATTTCGGCCAAGGTTTGAAAAAACACTCTGTTTCAATACGATATAAAAAGTGTCACTTTTTATTCCAACCTTCCGCAGCGGCGAGTATTCCAAAGCCCCACCATTCCAACCTTTGTCGTTTGACCTTAGACTTTCGACCTTCGTCTCCATACAATATTTTTAAGCCATAGCCGTTATTAGTTTTTGAAAACGTTTCAAACACCTGCAAGTAATGCAAAACCGCACCATAGAGATAAAATACAAGGAATACCCTTCCGTTGCCGAACTGCCTTGCGACGAGCGCCAGCTGTTGGAAAAGGCCATTGAGGCCACCTCCACAGCCTATTCGCCTTACTCGCATTTCTGCGTGGGTGCCGCCGTGCTGCTCGACAACGGCGAAATTGTTACCGGCAGCAATCAGGAAAATGCAGCCTACCCGTCGGGGCTCTGCGCCGAACGCACCGCCATGTTCGCAGCCTCGGCACAATATCCCAATGTGCCCATGCGCAAGATAGCCATCGTGGGCAAAAACCAACAGGGAGAGCTCTGTGCCGCCACCCCCTGCGGAGCCTGTCGTCAGGTGGTGTCGGAATATCAGGACGTGGCAGGGCAAAACCTTCAGATAATACTTTACGCCGAAGGCGGCGCTGTGCTGGTGTTCGACGGCATCGACAGCCTGCTGCCCCTGCGTTTCTCTTTTTAATAGAAAAAAAACTAATTACTCACTTTATTTATTGTAAAAATGTTATTCGAAACAATAGTTGGACCAATTCACAGCCGCCGGCTTGGCTCCTCGCTCGGCATCAACCTGCTCCCGCAGGAGCGCAAACTATGCACCTACGACTGCATCTACTGCGAGTGCGGCTGGAACAGCGAAACAGAAAAACGTGAAATAAAACTGCCCACCCTCGACGAGATAAAAACATTGCTCGAAAAACGTTTGCATGAGCTTGTGGCACAGGGTGTTCCGGTGGATTCGTTCACCTTTGCCGGCAACGGCGAGCCCACACTGCACCCGCAGTTCCCGCAGGTGGCCGAGTTTGTTATGCAGATGCGCGACAAGTACTACCCCAAAGCCGTGGTAACGTTGCTCACCAACGCCACACAGCTGTCGCGACCCGAAATATTCGGCGCCGTGCTGAAACTCGACAACCCCGTGCTGAAACTCGACGCCGGCACATCCGCCATGCGCGCCGCCATCAACAAACCCAACAAACCCGAGCACACTTTCGAACAACTTGTCGAAAACCTCGTGCGTTTCGGCAACAGGTGCATAGTGCAGACTTTGCTCCTTCGCGGCGAAAACGACGGTCACACTATCACCAACGTATCCGACCACGAGTTCGCAAAATACGTTGAAATAGTGAAAAAAATAGGTCCAAAATATGTAATGTTGTACGCCATCGACCGCTCAACACCCGAAAAAAAACTGGAAAAACTGACAGTCGAAGAGTTGGAAAAGTATGCGCAAGTTCTTCGTTATGAGGGAATTGATGTAAAGGTGTACGGCTAAGCCGAAAAAAAATTTGCTAGTTTGGAAAAAAAGTTGTAATTTTGCAAATCCAAACTAAAGGTCTCTTGACCGAGTGGCTAGGTACCGGTCTGCAAAACCGTTTACTCCAGTTCGAATCTGGAAGAGACCTCAAGTAAAGAGCGCGAGTCGGATATGTTCAGGCTCGCCTTTTTTTTCTTATAGACAATAAGAAAAATCCGTATGCGTTTACATATAATAAATGTATAAACCGAAAAAAATGAGAAAAATCACATTCGCACTTGTATTGCTCGTGTCGGCAATAATGGTTATGCCGTTCCAGCAAGCATGCTCCCAAAGCAAAGCGCAAATCACCGAAATCCAGGCTTCATCGTTCGACAAGACTATAAAAAACAGCAAAAAACCTGTGCTTGTCGATTTCTGGGCATCGTGGTGCGGCCCCTGCAGGATGATTGCCCCCAACGTTGAGGCTGTGGCTAAGGAGATGAGCGGAAAACTTACCGTGGCCAAGTTCGACTTGGAACAGGCCGGTGCCGATCCAATCGTAAGACGCTACAAAATAGAGGCTATACCCTGCCTGATACTCTTCGACAAAGGCAAGGAAGCAGGACGAAACGTCGGTTATGTGACCAAGGATGAACTGCGCACATGGTTGAAAAAATATATAAAGTAACCAGGTAACATATTGGCAATGAAAGCATTAAATTCAACAATGAAAAAAAATAGTTTTATAGTTGTAGTAATGGCGGCTCTTCTTGCGGGCGCACTTATGTTCTCATGTGGTGTTTTCGGAGGAAGCGGCAGCGGTAAGATAAAAGACATTTACTCTCTCAAGAGCTTCGACGGAACCATAAAAAACAAGAAAAAGTTCGTTCTGGTCGATTTTTGGGACGGCCACAA
>JAFPYT010000151.1 GCA_017394445.1 Bacteroidales bacterium
CAATTTGTCAATTTCTGATTCCAAATCTTTTGTTTGAGATTTAGAATTTGACATTTTTAAATCTATTATTTTCTCAACCAGATCAACTATTGGTTTCTGATTGTCAGCAATGATTATTGGAAGAGGTTTTAGTTTTTCAAGTTTAACCTGAGGAAATACTCTACCTGATTCTTGTACGTTCTGATTGTACAAATAACGCAAATATTTTGAATTCAATAATCCACAAAGGTATTCATAAGAGACCTTATCTATGAAAGCACGTTTAATTATACCAGCCTGAATACTCCGTCCAAACCAAATTCCTCGATAATCTACTGCACAAATTGGATAAGGCGCGGTTTGACGCCAGATCAATTTAGGAGCAATCTCGAAATACTCTTTATTTAAAATTACACGTTCATTATCAGACAATTTTATATCAGTACGACAAAAGCGGTTTGTTTTGTCGGCTATATAATACTCGTTTATATCAATGCCTTTCCAATATTCAACATCGTTGTTTGCACTTTTTGCACCTTCGTACAATAAACGAGAACTCAAATCTGATTTGCCCTTAGATTTTAGACCGACGTTTACACGCTGATAGTTAATGCCGGCATCTTTAAAATCAAGTATGTCTTCCAACAAATATTCGTTAGATGATTTCTGTCTTACATTTTCTACGAAAATATTATTTGGTGTTTTCTCATATTCTGTCTGTTTTATCTCCTTAAACTTTATGTTTTGTAGAGCCTGTTTCACGTTTGCTGCCTTTGTTAAATCTGCAAACAGAATATTATGTTGTTTCCCATTGACAATAGAAACTGCAACAGGAACAACAGCGTTAAAAACATGTTCACCTAAATCAATAATTTGTAGTATTTTATACTTCAAAATCAAACGCCGCAAATCAGCGTATCTCGGTTGCCTTAAAAAAGTATTAGGCGTTATCAAACATACCAATCCTTTGTTTTTTATTAATTGGAATGCTACATTGAAGAAATATTTATATATATCCTTAAAACCTTTTGATGTTTCTGGATATACTTTTTCCAATACCTTTGTTTGCTTGTCAATATCAGCACCATACGGAGGATTACCGATTACAATATCAAAGCCTCCATTTTCAAAAACATCAGAAAACCAAGTATGCCAAAGGAAAAAACATTGATTTCCTTCAATGTCTATTTCATTGAGAGTATCAATTAGTTTATTAATTTTTAATTGATTATGTATGTTGGTTTCAATTTTATCCTTTATAACACTTTTTTCTGTATGGTCTTTACAATAATAATACTGTGTTATAAGTTTTTGAAGATTATGTCGTTCAACATCTGTTTCACTACCGAATATTGTGGTTTGGAAACCCTCGCTCTGATATTTTTCTAATCGCGTAAGTTTGCTCAAATCAATTCCCTCGTGCTGTTCCAGCAGCGAGTTACCTTGCATAATCTTGTAGTCTAAGTTTGGCAAGGCTAATGCATCTTTTTCGTCAATGACGAGCGAAAGCCAAAATCGGAGACGGGAGATGTCTACTGCACCGCGTTCAATATCAACACCATATATAGAGTTTTGGATAATGTGCTTTTTGATTTCTGCACGGTTGCTGTTTTGATCAATAAACATATCCAAAGACTCGGAACACGAAACAAGTTCATTCAACATTCCCATAGGGAATGCGCCTGAACCGATGGCTGGGTCGCAAATCTTAACGTCGCGTATTTTGCTGCGTACATATTCGGGATTTTGCAAAATTGAAGCATCGTGCGTTTCTACGAATTTGCGTAGACGCTGTTTGTGTGCATCATTTTCGGCATCGGTTTGAAGATAGGCTACAAGACTCTCTCGGCACATATACTGCACAATCTCTTTGGGTGTGTAGAATGCGCCTTTGTCCTTGTTGTCCTCCAAAAGGTTCTCGAAAATTTTGCCGAGCATTTCAGGGTCAATACCCACTTCGGCATCTTCGGGGTCGTTTTCGTCAATGGTGAAATTGTATTGTGCAAATAGGTCGAAGATTCCCGGAATCTTTTCCCAAGTGTATTCTGTGCCGTTTGTTGGTATTTTGCCCACAAAGTTTTCGTCGTAGCCGTTGTTGTTTTCGAAAAACTGAGGAGGGAACTTAGAACGCACAATGTCGTTTTCGTCCCTCTCAAAAAGACCGCCGTTAAGGAAAGGAAAATCTTTCCACTGTTTCAAAAGGTCTTTATCCCACACAACTTCCGATGATTTAAGGTTTTGATTGTGGGCATCAAATGCATCTTCACGGTTTTGTGGTTCAGTGTTAAGCACAGTATAGAAAAACGGTTCAAGTACACAGTCAAGAAAATCGTCTTGATATTTTGTGTTTTCAAAAAGGTGCTGCAAATAATTGAGGTCGTTGTTGAACCAACCTTTTTTCTGTACAAAATACAAGAATATGATTCTGCCCATAAGTTTCTTCACATAGTCACGGATTCGCTTATCATCGTGGTTAAAAGCGGCGTATAGGATTTCTGCGGGTTGGTGCATAATCTTTTCTGCCCAACCTTTGGATGTTTTTACAACCCTTTTACCCGTAATGTACTGCACAAAATTCGCATAGATACATTTGTATTTTGCAAAAAATTCGTCTGACAATGCCTCCACAGAGAATGCTTCTTCCAAATCTGCATCTTCAACAAGGCTGTCGCCGTTTTCGTCCACTTTACCGCTCAGTTTGTTGAACCTTTCGTTTGCAGTGCGAGGATTGTATTCACGACCAAAAACGTATGTGTAGCGTTTAGCAGTAGTACTGTCTTTCTGACTACCACCTTTATAGACATACGAAAACCTCCAACTGCGGTTTTCAGGGTTTTCGTAACGGAACACCATAAAGGCGTTGCCCATAGTCTGCAACTGACGGCGCACAACGTTTTGAATACCAATACGCGAGCGCGAAATCTTGCTTTTATTGTTGATAATGATTTCAAAAACTTCTAACGGCGAACCGAGTATTTCAATATTGCCTGTCTTGCGAATTGCTTTGATGTTGGCAGCATCTGCGGTTTCGCGCAACGAATCGTTGTCGCGGATATAATCTTCCTCGGCGGTAGAATCATCGAAATTGCCGAAAATTTTCATCAAAACCTCGTCCTTGAAATAATCGAAGTTTTGGTAATCTCTTGATAATATGGCAGTAAAGTCTGTCATTCCTTTTTAATTTTATCCTATTTTATAAAATGCTGTAACAACCTGGCCGCGTTTCTTTTCAGCGGTTTCGGCAATATGGGTAAATGTTGCTTCTGCCCACGAATTGATGTCAAAATCAGCACCGAACAGCGATTCTCCTTGCTGTTTGTAGCGCAGAATGTTGTCGGTCATAGTCTTGTTTCCTTTGCGGACTTCCGCATCTACTTTTTTGAGTAGTTTTTTTGTAGCAACGGTTATGCCTTTTGAGGTTTGTAGCACCGACAAGAATTTCAATGCCTCAGTGTTCTTTTTGCCGAGGTCGCTTGCCTTTATTCCGTTGACAACGTGCGAATTATATTTTATTAAAGCGTTTTTGTAAAATTCACTGTCGTCTGCGATACTAAAACCATTGTCATAAACGTCAGTAGTTTGGCAGCGCAAAATCTGCATTGTTTTGAGCGGCGAAATCAGTTTTATATCTGAAT
Organism: Bacteroidales bacterium; assembly: GCA_017394445.1. Classification (GTDB taxonomy): domain Bacteria; phylum Bacteroidota; class Bacteroidia; order Bacteroidales; family UBA3824; genus UBA3824. The sequence goes on from JAFPYT010000151.1 coordinate 3,615, forward strand.
CTTGTCCTTCGCTTGCAAAATTGATGTATCCCGCTTCGTCGTTGGTAAAAACTATGAGTTTGCAATAGTTTTGACTGCCCGAAATTCTGCCGCCCAAGTTTTTTGCCGCCGTTTGTTTGAGATGATCATAACGTTCGGGGTTTTGCTTGCGGTATTCTTTCAGTTCGGTTATATACTCTGCAAAAGGTGATGCATCGCCATCGGTAAGATGTGTAAGATCCACATCCATAAGTTCTTCCGACTCAGTGAAAATCTTAGAGTCCTCGCCGAACATCGAGTGGAACGCCTGCAATTTGGCAAATGCTTTTTCCATCAATTTGATTTCCTTATTGCCTTCGTCGGAGGGCAGGAAATTGAAAACGTGGACTTTGTCTTGTTTTGAGCCGATACGGTTGACACGACCGATGCGCTGTATAAGCCTTGTTGCGTTCCACGGCTCGTCGTAATTGAGAATTACGTTGGCGCGGTGCAAGTTGACACCTTCGGCAAGTACTTCGGTAGTAACAATTACTTCGTAATCATTTTTTTGCTCGTTTTCGGGACAGTTGGCGTCAAAATTTTCGCGAATAACGCTTTGTTTTTCGTTTCGGTTTTCGCTTGATATTGCCAATGTCTTGTAACCTTTGGCATTAAGAATCCTGACAAGTGCGGCTTGCGTGTCTTTTGCCTCAGTAAAAATTACAAGTTTTTGCGGCGGATTGATTGTCTTGTCAAACAATATATCCTTAATACTCTCCTTGAAGGCATCCATCTTGGGGTCGTAATCATTCTTTTTCCAACGCTCCAACAGTTTGGAAATTAACGCTTTGTCTTTGATTAGAGCCTCTTTGTATTCGTTGGTGAAATCAGTTGCCCTAAATTCACGGTTATTTCCTTTCTTTTTGGTAATTTTATCCCTGATATTGTTGGCAACAGCGTCAAAAACAAGTTTTTTACCTGTCTCCTTGTCGAAAAATTCTGCATTTACATCAATGTCGGGACAGATAAAAACCGTATTATTTTGAATCATTTCAAGCATATTCTCTGTGTTTTGCAAAAGATTATGCAACGATTCTTTGAATGCGTTGAAACTACTTTCCAAGCGTTTCACCAAGAGAATCTGCATAATTTTTTGCAGTTGTGCCGAAATGTTGCTGACAGTGAGATTTTTGCGCTCGTAAAGTTTTTTCATACTGTCGTCGCCAAAAAACATAATCGCCTGATAGCGGTAAAAACCGATATGCTTTTTGGGGTCGAATACCTCGTTTTTTGACAGCGGACAGATGGCGGTCATTGTGTCGTAAAAAAGTTTTACCAACTGAGTATCCATCTTGTAAGCCAAGTGGCGTGGGCCTTCTATTTTCGGGAATTTTAATGTTGCGGAATCCTCTGCATACATCTGTTTGATGTCGCTTCGGGTGCGTCGCACCACAAGTTCGTTCAAAACTCTTTCACGAATTTCTTTTGAAAGGTCTTTGACAATTTGTTTCGCTTTGTCAACGTCGGTTTCATCTTTTGCTGTTTTAAACCTTTGTTGCATTTCGGTGAAAAATGCGCCGAGTTTGCCGCCTTCAATATTTGGCAAAGTGGTGTTATTGGAGTTACGTTGGAAGAGGTATATTTGATTTTTAAGGTCTTCCGGCGAGTTGTTTTGCGGTGTTGCGCTCAGCAACCCGACAAACGGCTGAGGATGCAGCCGTCCAATCAGGCTGTCCAACTCCTTGTATTTTTGAGTGGAACTGTTCCTGAAATTGTGGCTTTCGTCTATTAAAATAAGTCCGTATTGTCGGTCGGTTAATTGTCCGTCAAAACTTTCAGTATCAAACAGTTCGTATTCAGAATCTATTTCTTCGTTTATTTTTGCAATGCTGCCCGTGGTTATGAAGGTTACATAATTGGCAATTTTGGTGACGTTATCCTTATCAAAATCGCTTATCGTATTCACCCACCCTTGCTTTATTGCCGGCGGAGTAACGATAAGTACATTTGCATTCCGCCCGAGATTCTGCGCCTCGTCGATAAAACGCCTTATTATTAATGTGCCTACAACAGTTTTGCCTAATCCTACCACGTCGCCCAAGATAAAGCCGCCATAGCGTTTCATTGTAGAAAAACATTGTTTTACGGCATCAATCTGATAGTTGAGCACGGAGTATGTTTTTGGCAGATAATTCTTTACGACACTATTAACAGATGTATCAGCAATTTCTCCAAACTGTGTCTGCAAATATTTGATATACACTTCGTAAGGTGTAAGCGTTGGTTCGGCATTCTCCGTATTAATAATGTCCACGGGCTTCGACGGTTTCAACACTTGCTCTAAGAACTCCTTGGTCCAATCCTGTGATTGTGCCCATTTCTCCTCAAACCAACCCACGTGGCCTTTAATATTGTCTTCAACGCCGTAGCGGACGATATGAGGCACACTCTCAAAATAATTGAGTTCTGAGTTACCTTGAAGTCCCTTCTCCGTAAAATTGCTGCTGCCAATGATGCCGTAAGCCTTTGTTTTACAACTCTCGCTTGTAAAGATATAACACTTGCTATGAAAAAACTGCTTTTCATCATCCTCATTTGTCTTAAAAATGTGGATTTCGATTTTGCCGCTTTCGCAGTGTTGCAACAAAAGATTGATTACACCTTTATATTCTGGCTTTATATTTTGGGCAAGTTCGTCAAGACCGATGCGGATAAAATCTTTCGGATAGTTTTTGTCCTTGTAAACCGGCTGCTGTACCATTTTATAATATACATACGGGTCTTTGCCGATGAGGAGTTTAAGTTTTGTGTTGTCCCTCTGCAAAAACGTTTCTAACGCCTCTAATATAAGTGCCGTGCCGGGTATATCCCAATATCCGGTGGCTATGCGTATGGTGTCAATTTCAGGCGTGTTGATGCACTCGCGTAAAGTGTCAACCATTTTCAAGTGAGCCGAATTGTCTATAAGGGTGTTGGCCATCATCTATTTGCATTTTTATTTGCCCCAAATATACACATTATTTAATTAATATACCCATCATCATTGTAAAAAATATTTACATCATTTGTAAAAAAACTTTACACTTTTACAACTTAATCATATTTCAAACTCATTTAATATCAACATATTAATTACTTTGGCACAAGTAATGATATAATAATTGGAATAAATATACTGAATAAAATATGAAACACTTCAATAGAAAAACCATTTTGTCGCTCGCAGCCTTGCTAAATATCACAGGCATAGCAGTGGCAATAGCAGCATTCTACATAATTATGTCGATTGTTGCAACCGACCTGACTTTCGACCACAGCATAAAAAACTACAAAAACGTCTACCTGCTCAGCAATCGACTGATGCAATCGGGCAGTTACGACCGTTTGGGACTTATGAACCGTGCTATCGGCGAACAGATTAAACAACGGATACCATCTGTGATACATTCAGGATGCGTTAAGTTTTGGGACGACAATACATATCTCCGCGAAGAAAACGGCGAAAAGAAAAGGATAAAGATTTCATCTCTGCCGTGCTCTAAGGGGCTGTTTGATGTATTCAGTTTTGAGTTTATCGAAGGCGACACATCCAATTTTTTTGGCAAAAACACTATGGTTATCAACCACAAGGCGGCCCAAAAATTTAATCTCCACATTGGCGACTTTCTCGAAATGAACAATGGAGAAAAAACCGAAATTGTGGCAATTTTTAAGGATTTTGCCAAAAACACGCATTTGGGCGCCAAAGATGCCTTTGTAGGATTGGGCGATGAGAATATCGACAACCGTAACCAATGGTCTTACTCTTACTTCTTAATGCTTCACGACAACGCTGACCTCAACGAGTTTAACAAAGAGTTTAACCAAATAGCCAAGGCCGCCTTTTTAACCGACGAAGACACTGCCGATGATATAGCAGAACTTGACAAAGAAATTGAACGTGGAGATGTAAAACTTATATCGCTCAGCGATTTACATTTTCAAAAAAGAATTCTCGGACTTCACTATTTTATCGACCCAAAATTTACCTACACTATGCTCATTTTGGCTGTGGTAATAATACTGATAGCCTACATAAATTATTTCAACTTTTTTGTGGCGCGTATTCCCGACCGCATCAGGAGCATCAACACTCGCAAGATACTCGGTAGCAGCCGTGCCTCGCTTGTATGGTCGTTGATAGCCGAATCGCTCATTTACACACTTTTGGGTGCGGTGTTGGCTTACTTTATCCAAAAATATGCAGGAACGCTGCTATCTAAATACGAACTTGTTAATGCCGAAAATACGCTCAATGGCAATTATCTCATTGGTACACTATCAGTTGGCATCGCGTGCTTAGCCGCCGTAATAGCCTCACTCTACCCCGCACTACATATCACTTCGATATCACCTGCGTTGGCAATTCGCGGACGCATCACCTCAAACCACGACAACGTCTTGCGTTACATACTCATAGGCTGTCAGATTGCGGCATCGCTCGCCACCATCATCGGCACCACGTTCATAAGCCTCAACAACAACTTCCTCATTACCCGTGATATGGGATTCAACCGCAACAACCTCTATGTCACCCCTGTTACCCAAAAGATAAGCCAAAATCCAGAAGATATAGAAAGCCTTCTGCGCCAAAACGCCGCTATCACCGACATCACTTGGGCATCAAGTCCTATTGTGAACATCAGCAGCGATATGCGTACCGAAAACCATCCTGTAAACGAAAACGAAAGGTTTGAATACAATGTGCTCAATGTTTCGCCCAACTTCTTCGAGTTTATGGACTTAGAGTTGGTAGAAGGCGATTACCCCACCAAGACCGACGGCGAAAGCAACATTGGCGCAGCATATTTCAATGTTAACGCCCGCAACCGCTACAACCTCACCACCGAGATAAGTCTCAACGACAATCCACACGGCAAACGTCCCATCAAGGGCTTTGTTAAAGACTTCAACTTTCTGCCGCTGCAATACGGCATTCAGCCAATAGGACTGTTTGTACACAAGACAAACTATTACTACCTATACCTTAGATTCGCACCCGACGCCGACGTTGCCGCCACCAAAAAGTTTGTAGAAACCACCCTCAACGATTACGACCCGGTATACACATCCATCAGCGAATTAGAAGTACTTTCGTTTACCCAACAGCAAGAGAAACTCTACGATGCTGAAAAGCAAGTGTCGGCATTCATAACCATATTCACAGTTATCACCATAATTATCTCAGTGATAGGCATATTTGGCATAGTGATGTTCGACACCCAACGCCGCCGCAAAGAAATTGGCATACGTCGCGTTAACGGAGCCACAATCACCGAGATACTCCTGATGTTCAACAAGAAATTCTTCATTTTGGTAGGAATCTGCGCCGCCGTGTCGGTACCTGTGGCATTGATAGCCATCAACAAGTATTTCAGCGGTTTTGCTTATCACATACCCATACATTGGTACGTGATAGCCATCTGCATACTATCCGCGCTATTAATCACCGCCCTCACGGTCACCCTCGCCGCCTTCCGCGCCGCCACCGAAAACCCAAGCAAAACGCTAAAAACGGAGTGAGGTTAATACAAAAAGCCAAAAAGCCACAGAGGAATTCTGTTGCCAAACCCCACTTCCATATCGTCCTGAACCAAAAAACTATTGGGGATATTCTTGATTTGGTCAAATGTTTTACTCATACCACCCACTTCAAACAGATATTTACCATCAACAAAAAAGTCGCCTTGATTGGGCATAACTACATCGGTAAAATGCTGTAACTGATTAAAAAAGAACGTTTCGCGAATATTGCCCAAATCTACATTACCCGACAACGCATACATAAGATTGGGATTATTTAAATAAACCTTTTCGGGAGATGCCAAATGCTTGTAACTCTTTGTTTGTTTGGTTAATAGAGAAATAATATTAGCCTTATCTAACGCATACAGCATTTTAAGACAATTATCGCGCGAGGATTCAAGTATCTGTGCCAACTTGGTGATGTTAGGCACAAAAGGCACATTAGAAACAATCAACATCAACAATCGTTTGATTTTTTCAACAGTAGAATATGTAACATCCATAACCGATGGCATATCGCTTTCGATAACCAATTGAATAACAGAGTTTAATTGCAAAAGATAATTATTTTTCGCCTCCACAAAAAATGGATAACAACCATTGTGTAAATATTTTTCAAAGAGAGGAAAAACCTTTATTTGCGACGTTATATCCATTGCAATATTAACGTGGTCGTTTAATATCTGCTCTAAGGTTAAGGCATTGTATTTAAGCGCACCCACAAAATTTAGATACTCTCTAAACGACATATTACCAAGCGTGTAAAGCACCTGACGACGTGAAAGGTCAACCTTTGAATTATCAATTTCCAACATCGACGAACCAGTGTAGACAATTTTCAAGTCGGGATAACTATCGTAAAAGTTTTTCAGGTACAACGCCCAATCATCCAATTTGTGCACCTCGTCTAAAAAAATAGTAGTAACACCGTGATTATAAATATATTCAACAAAGTCTTCGAGACGATGGTTTTTAAACCAAAGGTTATCGAGCGATGCCCAAATCACCTTACTCTTGTCTTTGAAATTCTCCTTAATATATTGCAACAAAAGCGTAGTTTTACCCACACCTCTTGCTCCGCGGATACCAATAAGGCGACTATCCCAATCAATCTCGTTGTACAAATAACGCTTAAACGCCAAATCCACATTACTCAACTGTCTATTAAAAATAGAGTTTATTTGCTTAAAATCAGTTCGTTCCATAATAATAGCATTTAATAATTACACTGCAAAGATAACAAAAAAATGACTTTTCCAAATGGCAAAATTAAAAAAAATTGACTTTTCCAAATGGCAAATTTTTAAAAAATTGACTTTTGGAAAAGTCATTTTTGATAGAGAATTGACTTTTGGAGAAGGCAATTTAAAAAACTATATAAAGCAAAAACTTGCAATTTTTACTCGCCCACCTCCATTCTCTGCGGAAATCTCACATAAAAAACCAACATTTCCGCAGTGAATCGGCAAAAAAGTAACGATTCTCTGCGGAAATCTCATATAAAAGACCGACATTTCCGCAGAATATCGAATATAGTAATTCATCAAGCAAGCCGTTTGGGAAACGGCATTTCTGTAACACAGTACATCGTGAGATGTGCGGGGTATGTGCGGGGATATGAAAACCATTATTCAATAACCCCATATAAAACAAAAACGTGGGAACTCACTTTATTGCCCGTTCCACGCTCCAAGGCCCTAGCAATGCCCATCCGTCAGAAACGAGCAACGCCGAAAGCCCACGTATATGTACACGCAAAAATACAGTATGCGTTATATACATAATCCGCAGGCATCACCGCTGCTTTGCTATTGACAAGTTTTATGAAACGACCAAATTCCAATTAGTCAAGAACAAAGCGTTAAGTAACGCCTTATTTTATATGTCCGCTGCCCCGCCCGCCCAAAGGCTTCGGCAAAGTCAGCGATACAAAGATACAAAGATTTTATTTAAGTGTGGATTTTATGGAAGAAAAATTATTATTTTCTAAAAATGAGACTTTACTAAACCCTCAAACGGGCGGAAACTGCCTCAAAATACAAGTTTCCGCCCGTTTGAGATTTTTTATATTATTGTATTACAGCATATTATAATTTAACAACTCAAATTTAACTGATGTTAATTTTTGTTAATACACACATTGTAACATCACTGTCTAATAAAATCTTAATTCTCAATTTTTTTCAAAAACTCATCCAACCCAATTACATTGATATACGGGAAAGGGAGTGTTTTAAGAATATCAAAATGAGAATCTTCTGAAACAATAACATCCGCACCGGCGGCAAATGCACAATCTACAAACTTATTATCATCAGGGTCGGTTGTAATTATACCCATTCGAAAATGTGGATCAACAAATTTTACATTAGATTGGTTGATAAGCAATAATACAACATTTTCGGCTATTCGGGCAGTGGTTTGTTGCTCAATAATTTCTTGATATTCCTCTAAAATTTCGTTAGAGATGCATAAAACGAACCTCTTTTCAAGAAAAGCATCCCATATAGGACGGTAAGGACTCTTCTTGGAAATCAACTGAATAAGGCAATTGGTATCAATAACAACCGGACGTTTAAACATAATTACTCATATTTAGTCCGCAAATGTTTTCCCCTCAACTCATTGAGTTTTTGTTGATTAAATTTGCCAGAATTCCACAACTCATCCATTTCAATATCGATAAGGGCGGCATAGAATTTCGACAATTGCTCTTTTAGCATATCAAGCGTTTTTTCGGTCTTGATGTGCGATGCCATATTCAATAGGTGTATTTGACCCTGTGTTAATGTAACTGGTTGCATAATGGTATCTTTTGTTTCGCAAATGTAATGATTATTGTTTACCTCTCCAAAAAAAATTTGCTTTTCTAAAAATTCCTTCGTAACTTTGGCAAAATATTAAACACGGAGGCAAAAAAATGTTAGATTTCAAGAAGTATAGTTCTATCGAAAACTCTTTCGATGATGAGTATATCGACAAGGTTAGACAGTATACCGACCCGAAACTGATTTATGTGGTGCAGGAGAAGGTGCACGGCTCTAACACAAGTTTTATCACCGATGGCAAGACAATAAAATTTGCCAAACGTACCGCGCTTATCGGCGATAACGAAAAGTTTTTTGATTATGAAGAATTACTTGACCGTTATGCAGATAGAGCCAAAAACTTATACCATTTGATTAAGAAAGATTTTCCCGAAATTGACTACATAATTATCTTTGGCGAATTTTTTGGCGGCTATTATCCGCACAAGGAGGTTAAAAAGGATACACGATTTTCGGCAATCCAAAAAGGCGTTTGCTACTGCCCGATGCACGAATTTTATGGGTTCGACATTTTTCTTGTGTCCGAAAAAAACGATATTCACCAATATCTCGGCGTAGAAAAATGCAACGCATATTTTGAGCAAGGCGGTTTTTATTACGCCCACACGCTTTTCCGCGGCACTTTGGACGAGTGCCTCAAATATCCCAACGATTTTGAAAGCACTATATATAAGGAGTTTGGCTATCCTAAAATCGAGGGAAATATCTGCGAAGGCGTGGTGATTCGACCCGAAGTGCCCACCTACATTCCGGGTGGTATCCGCGTGATGATCAAGAACAAAAACGCAAAGTTTGCCGAAAAGAAATCAGAAAAACGCCGTCCCAAAGACCAAAAACCGCCGGTGGTGTTTACCGACAATTTTCACAAACTAATCGACAAAGCCGACCTTTTTGTTACCGAAAACCGTTTAGACAATGTTATAAGCCATATCGGCGAGGTGCACATTCCCAAAGACCTCGGCAAACTGCTCGGAATGTATTGCAAAGATATTATCGACGATTTTCTCAAAGAGAACGCCACAGATTTTTACAATCTCGACAAAAACGAACAGAAATCGTTTAACAAGCAGGTTAACCAATTGGCGCTCAAAGTTATAAAGACAAAATACAGTATGCCTCAATAAAAAATTTGACATTAGCAAAAAAGGCATTATCTTTGTGGCAGATAACTGATACTTTTAACGAGATTATAACCTATGGCGAATAAATTGATAATTAAGGCGTTGGCGTGCGCAGCAACCACTGTTGTGCTTGCCATAATGCCTTTTGCCGCAATTTCGCAATCCAACCTTCCCGAAATAGATTCTCTTACGAAAATTGCCGACAACGCACCCGACACGCTCAAAGCAAAACTTTACGGCGAAATTTGTTGGAAACTTCGCAACTACGACCCGCAAAAAGCCCTCGAATTTGGCGAAAAGGGCTACTCCTACGCTCAAACATGCAACGACAAAAAGATGGAAATGCGCTCGCTGAGCAACATCGGCGTTTGTCACCGCAACATCGGCAACTATCAGGAGGCTATGGAAAATTACGCCAAAGGTCTCGAACTTGCTCAAAAATACGATGTTAAAGACCAAATTGCCTACGGGCACATCAACATCGGCAACATCTACCTTTATCACGACGAGTGGGACAACGCTCAGGAACAGTTGCTCAATGCCCTTGAAATTGGTCTCGAAATCAAAGATTCATCGATTCTTGCCTACTCATACCTCAACCTCGGACGTATAAACCTTTCGCTTAACCAAAATCAAAAGGCGTTTGAATATTTGCAAAACTGTCTCGTAATCAGAGAAAAAACAGATGACGAATGGGACAAGATAGCCACCGTTAAGAAATACCTTGGCGATGCTCTATCCGCCGACCATAAATTTGCCGAAGCATTACAATTTTATATACCAGCAATTTCGGGAAATTACGACATCAAAGATTACGACCTTTTGAGCGACCTTTACGGACGAATTGCCGAGGCGTACATCAACACCGACAAAAGCGACAGCGCGCTCTATTACGCCGAAAAATGTCTCGAAGTGTCAAAAATGCGCGGCATCGATTTCCGTATCAAAAACGCCCACAAATACCTTGGCGACGTGTATGTTAAACGCGGCGACCTGCAAAAGGCTATTGATAATTACACTGTGGTGATGGCATACGCCGATACGTTTTGGAACGCTCGCAAGACTTACGGTATGGAAAATATTGAATACCAAATAGATAAAGTAAAAAAAGAGAACGAAATTGCAATGCTCCACAAAGAGCAGGAACTTGACTCGGCACATAGGTTGATTCTTGTACTCATTATAGTAATGGCATTAGGCGGAGCGGTATTTTTTGCATTAAAAAACCGTCAGAAACGCATTACAAACAAGATTCTCACAAGTCAGAAAAATGAAATAGAGGCGCAGAACCTCGAAATTTCTACACAGCGAAACACTCTTGCCGAAAAGAACAAACTGCTTGAAGAACAGCGTAGAGAAATCAACGACTCAATACTTTACGCGCAGCACATTCAGTTTTCGATGCTGCCGCAAAACAACGATTTAAATGAGTTTTTTGCCGATAGTTTTGTATTTTATCGTCCGCGCAATGTGGTAAGCGGCGACTTTTATTGGGCATTCAAAGATGCTGATTACTTTATATTTATGGTAGCCGACTGCACAGGACACGGCGTTCCAGGAGCGTTTATGAGTATGCTCGGTTTTTCGGCTCTCAACGAAATTGTGGGTCGCGAAGGCCTCCGCAAAGCCGACGATGTACTTAACGGTATGCGCGACACCATCAAACATACTCTCAACAAGGCAGTTAACTCAAATATGCGCGACGGTATGGATGCCGCACTGCTAATAATCGACAAAAAAACAAACGCTCTACAATATGCAGGAGCCAACATTCCTTTTATACTTTTCCGTGGCGACGAACAAATAATTATAAAGCCTGTTAGGAATCCTATCGGACTGTATGTCAACGAAAAACAGTTTGAATCGAAAGATTTTCAACTAATGAAAGGCGACAAAATCTACCTTGCAAGCGACGGCTATCAATCGCAGTTTGGCGGACCTAAAAACCACGTGCTCAAAACATCAGGCTATCGCCGCATACTCTCCGACATCCACAACCTGCCTATGGCAGAACAACGCCAAATAATAGAGCAACGTTTCGACGAATGGCGCGGACACTACAAACAAACCGACGATATTATCGTGGTTGGTTTAGAGGTGTAATTTATTAATAATCAATCCATTTATTGAATCATTAAAAAAAATAGAAAATTTTTTGCGAAAAAATTTGATTGTTACCTTTTGGTTACATACTTTTGTAACCGCAAAGTAACATAAATTTTATCGTAAAAAAAATGGTTAAAAACAGAGAACTTACAGAACAGAAAATTCTCGCAGCCGTGGAGCAAATCATCGAAAAAGATGGTTTCGAGGCTGTGGGAGTAAACGCCGTAACAGCAGTGTCGGGCGTTAACAAAGTATTGATTTACAGGTATTTTGGTTCAATAGACAATTTATTGGCAAAATACATTGAGCAAAAGGACTTTTGGCTTGTAAACGATTTTACATTCATTCCCGAAAATGGTGTAAAAGAATTTGCCAAAGAGATTTTTCATCAGTATATCAATATGTTAAAATCGTCGCCGATACTAAGGAAACTTTATCGTTGGGAACTATCCTCCAACAATCCCGTGATTGAAAACATCCGCAAAAAACGCGAAGAAATCGGCTTGCAAATAATTGAAGCCGTAAGCGAAATGTCGGGACAAGACAAAAAACTTGTAGCGGCAATCTCATCACTCATAACGGGCTCAGTTTCATACCTTTATATGCTCAGCGAAAACTGCGACGTATACAATTCGCTACTCATCAACGAGGATTCGGGATGGAACACTTTAAAAGAAGGAATAGACTTTATGTTTAACAAAATATTCGCTTAATAATTATGAACACATTGACATTTATAGAATTAGCCAAAATATTAATTTCGTTTGCAATTTGCGCTCCTTCGGGACATAATTCTCAACCGTGGAAATTTCAAACCACAGAAAATCAGATAATTGTAATGCCAGATATGAGTAAGACTCTCAAAGTGGTAGACGGCGAAAACCGCGAACTTTTTATAAGTCTCGGCTGTGCGGTAGAAAATATGCAGATTGCCGCCACTCAATACGGCTATGAATCTGATTACGAATACATTGACGGTAAAATTGTGGTAACATTCCGTCAATCAGAAACCGTAACTCCCGACCCGCTTTTCGACCAAATAAAAAAACGTCACACTCACAGGGGAGAATTTACAGGTAAAAAAATTCCGTCTGATTTAATTTCTATACTACAATCAGTTGAAAAAGAGCAAAATACAGATTTTGCAATTTTCGACGGTGAAACCAACGAAGCCAAATTAATCAAAGAAAAAATCTATCTCGGCAACGATATTCAGATGAGCGACACAGCCTTTAAAAACGAACTCGTGGAGTGGATGCGATTCAACAAAAAAGATATAAAAGAGAATCAAAACGGACTGTGTTACAATGTGTTGGGATTTCCGGCAACTCCAAAATTCGTAGGTAAAAAGATGGTAAGAATGTTTCTATCGCCTAAGGCTCAAAACAAAACCGACAATGGCGTAAATAATTCAGCATCAGCATTCTGCCTATTCTCAACCGCTGCCAAATCAGAGGCAGATTACATCGCAGTGGGCAAAACATTAGAACGAGTATTGCTGAAAATCACCGAGTTAAACCTTGCTTATAGTTTCTCTAACCAACCGTGCGAAGTGGAGCCGTTATCATTAAAACTACGCGAGGAACTCAATTTAACTAACTATCCCTCAGTAGTTATCAGAATTGGTTACGGCGAAGAGCCAAAACATTATGCACCACGCGAAAAGATTGAATTATAAAAAATGCAATATCGCCACATTTAATAATTAAAACTCACAAATAAATAATCATTTACAGAGTTAGGTTAAATTTGCAGTCCAAATTTTATAACAAAAAGGAAAATGAAAAAAGTAATTATTTTACTGATAATAAGCAATTTTTTGGCGGTTACTGCAATCTATGCCCAAAGCGACACCACATTCCGCAAAACAGGATTTTCGTTTGGCGCATTGCCCGCAATTGCCTACGACAACGACCTCGGATTTGAATACGGCGTGCTCACAAATCTTTATTGGTATGGCGACGGCAGCACATATCCACGCTACAATCACTCGCTATATTTAGAAGCAAGTCGCTACGTGGCAGGAACTTATCTATTGCGCAGTTACTTCGATTCGCACACACTGATACCGGGAGTGCGCACCACAGCCGACATCACTTGGTTCAACGACCTAACTTGCGATTTTACAGGCTTTAACGGTGCAGAATCGTTTTATAGAAAAGCCTTCACCGACGAGGACAATGACCAATATAAGTCAACTATATTTTACAAGCACAAACGCGATATGCGTCGAATATTGCTCAACATACGAAGCAACAGTGATAGCAAATAATTTTGGCAGGCAGGTTTCACGCTCTTTGATATGCGCATAGGCAGCGTAGAACGTAACAAACTGAGACACAACGTTCCCGACATTCCTACGGTTTATGACAAATATGTGGAATGGAACATCATCAAACCAGACGAGGCAAACGGAGGAATTGACACTTATCTTCGTCTCGGAGGCGGCATCGACACCCGCGACAACGAGGCATTTGCAACGCAAGGCATTTGGTCTGAGGTGCTTTTGGCTGCTGCACCTGAATTTTTATCGTCAGACAAAAACAATTGGGGACGGCTCACAGTATACCACAGGCAATATTTCAACCTTCACGCACACCGCACTGTGCTGGCTTACCGATTAGGTTGGCAGCAAAAAATATGGGGCGACATACCGTTTTACCTTCTTCCGCATTGGAACACAGGCGTGCTCGGAGCAGCCACTTCGCAGGGCATAGGAGGCAGCAAAACAATGCGTGGAATAGTTAGAAACCGTCTTGTGGGCGATGGGAGTGTGATGGCGAACATCGAGTTCAGGCATATTTTTTACACATTTATGCTTGGCAGACAGAATTTTTCGATAGGTACAAACCTTTTTGCCGATATGGGAATGGTAACTCAACATTACAAAGTTGACAAAAGCCTCGTCCCCACCGACGAATACGCCACATACTTTACCAAAGATAGCGAAACCCTCCACACAAGCACAGGCATAGGACTAAAAATAGCGATGAACTCAAACTTTGTGCTTTCGGTAGATTGGGGAAAAGCCACCAACAAAAACGACGGCACATCAGGATTTTATGTGTTGATGAATTATCTTTTTTAACAAAAAAATGAGTTATGGCAACTTATAACAAAAGAAAACTTGCCACAACTAACAAAAAAATTGAGTTATGGCAACTTATAAGAGAAGATAAGTTGCCATAAGTGGTTTAAAAATTGAGTTGTGGCAAGATATAACATTAAACCTCGGCATATAAATCATCCATAACTACCTCATTTTGAATCATTCCTGTATTTTTGCCCTGAATAATACCGTATGTGGTAATCATAGTTAAAGCAAAAGATTTTTTTAAGCCGGTATCATCGCGAAAAACAGAAAGTTTGTTACGCAGATTATCGGCATAATCTTTTGATATTGAATATTTATCTTCGGAAAACTTGATTTCACAAACATTAATCACACGGTCGGAACGTTCAATCAAAAGGTCAATTTGTGCACCCTGAGAGTCGTCTGAGCCGATTTTTCGCCACGTGCAACTATTGGTAGAAATACCGCTGATGCCAAGTTTGAATTTAATTTGGTCTAAATGCGAAAGGCAAACCGATTCAAAACTGAATCCCAACCAAGATTTTACCGACTGTGAATTTTGATTTTTAGTCCAAAACTCCTTCTCTTTTGAATTTTTACCGTGTATAAATTTAAAATAGAAAAGTGTGTAAGGGTCTGATATTCGGTAAACTGAATTGCGAATAGAACTTTTATATTTAGAAAAAGTGTCAATAAAGTCGCAACGTTCAAGATTTTCGAGAATTTTGGTAAGTCCGCCGCCCGAAATTTTTGTATATTCCACAATTTCAGTCCTTAAAAGTCCTTCTCGGCGTTGAGCCAAAGCATTAACCACAGAGATATATTTTTCAGATTGAACAAAGAGAGACGAGAAAAGTTCGTCGAACTCACCACGAAGGGGAGCGTTCTTGCTAAAAAACAATCTATCAATATTTTGAGCAAAACTTTCCTTGCTGTTAATCAAATTCAAATAAAACGGCACTCCGCCCAAAGCCATATAGCATTGCAGAATGATGTAGCGGTCCCAATTGCAACCACGGCTATCGAGAAACTCCTCACATTCGCCCAAGCAAAAAGGTCGAAGATATATCTGCGCAGTGATACGGTTGTAAAGTCCGCCACGGTTTCGCAAAAGTTTGTTCACCATCCACGACGTTGCCGAGCCGCAGGCAATAAACATAATATCAGAACGTTGCGCAGCCCAAGAGTTCCAAAAATATTCCAATGCCGATACAAAACTACTTTTAGGAGTATCAATCCAAGGCATCTCGTCAAAATAGATAACCTTTCGTTCTTTTTTTGGACGACTTTCAAGCAATGCCCGCAGAAGGTTAAAGGCATCGTCCCAATTGCTGAGCGAGGGCGGAAAAACTGATTTTGAATAATATTGAATTTTAGACGCAAAACGTTGAAGTTGAGTTTTTTGTGATTCTTGACGAGAACCTGTATATTGAAAAGTAAAACGTTTTTCAAACAATTGGCTTATTAGGAATGTTTTGCCAATACGACGGCGACCATAAACTATCACAAATTCAGATTTATCTGATTTATAAAGAGTTTCAAGTTGGTCAATTTCTTTTTTGCGGGCAATTATCTTCATAATTTCAATATTTAATCCACTGCAAATATACAAAAAAATTGAGTTATGGCAACATATAACAAAAGAAAACTTGCCACAACTAACAAAAAAAACGAGTTATGGCAACTTATAAAAATTAATAGGTTGCCAGAAGTGGTAAAGAAAGTGAGTTGTGGACAGAGGATAAAGGAGAAAATTATTTTATTATTAATATTTTTCAAAAAATAATTATATTTGCCGAAAAGAAAAAAGCAAGTATTATGAACACAAAAAAAGGTCGAATTCTCGTAGTTGACGACAACGCAGGCATACGTTCCACGCTAAAAATATTGCTCCCAGCGCATTTTGAGAAGGTAGAGGCTATCCCATCCCCTGCCACGCTCATTTCGCAGTTAGAAAAATTCAAGCCTCACGTGGTGCTGTTGGATATGAATTTTAATACCAACATCAACACCGGAAACGAAGGTCTGTTTTGGATTGGCGAAATCAAAAAAGCCGCTCCAAAAACCGAGGTAGTGCTGTTTACAGCCTACGCCGACGTGCAATTGGCAGTGGAAGGTATGAAAAAAGGGGCGTTCGACTTTGTGGTAAAACCTTGGGAAAACGCTAAATTTATTGCAACACTATCGGCAGCACGCGACAAAGCATTAGACCAAGAGAATCCAACTATCTCAACATCAGCCAAATCCGAAAAATCATCGGGAATGTTTTGGGGAACGTCGCCACAGATGGAAAACATCCGACGAAACATCGAAAAAATTGCGCCCACAGATGCAACTGTCTTAATCACTGGCGAAAACGGTACTGGTAAAGACGTATTAGCCAACGAAATACATAAACTTTCGGCTCGCAGCGGCAAAAAAATGATTGCCGTTGACGCTGGTGCACTCACCGAAACTCTCTTTGAATCAGAACTTTTCGGTCACGTTAAAGGCGCATTTACCGACGCAAAAGCCGATCACGAAGGCAAATTTGAACTTGCTTCGGGTTCAACGCTGTTTTTAGACGAAATAGGTAACATTCCGCTGCATCTTCAAGCCAAACTTTTGCGTGCAATTCAAAACCGCAAAATTACCAAAGTGGGTGATTCTAAGGAGATTCCAGTAGATATACGTCTGATTTGCGCCACAAATATGAATTTAGAAAAACTTGTTTCAGACGGCACTTTCCGCGAAGACCTTTATTACCGCATCAACACGGTACACTTGCAATTACCCCCACTGAGAGAGCGGCCAGATGATATTCTGCCGCTGTCTGAACGGTTTATTGCAAGTTTCAACACCAAATATCACCGTCACGTAAAAGGCATTGCGCCCGATGCTGTGCTTACATTGCGCAAATATCCTTGGCAGGGCAACATCCGCGAATTGCAAAACGTGATAGAAAAGGCTGTTATCCTATCAGATGGAGATACTCTCAAAACCGCTGATTTTCAGTTAAATCGTGCAGCAATGCAAGACGCCGCTACATCTGCTCCCGCTCCCGAAAATTTGGAATCTGCCGAAAAACAGGTAATCCAAAATGCTATGACAAAATTTGGCGGCAATCTTTCGATGGTTGCCAAATCGCTGAATATCAGTCGCCCAACGCTTTATAGCAAATTAAAGAAATACGGAATTTAATTCATAATTCACAATTAATAATTAACTTGGAATTAATTATTTACATAGTAATTGCTTTAATAGTTGGAGCGGGCATAGGAGGATTTATCACATTCCGCAAGGCTGCAACCAAGGTTAATTTTCTGATGGATGCGATGGAAGATGGCGAGATGAATTTCCGTTTTAAGGAGAACAACCGCCTCAACAAAGCCCTCAACCGTCAGAAAACCATCCTTGAAAAGCACCGTCAGGAAAACGAGGCAGAATCGTGGTCGAAACTAATCCGCGTGCTCACTCACGAGATTATGAACACCGTTACACCAATTGCCGCCCTCAGCGAAAGTCTTGCACAAGACGACACTCTCGACACCAAGGCAGGTTTAGAAACCATAGCACAATCGTCGCGCGATTTGATAAACTTTGTAAATTCGTACCGCAGTCTATCAAAAATTGCCAAGCCGGTAAAGCGTCCCATAATGGTAGACGAACTGATAGCCAAGGTGATAGAACTAACCTCAACCGAAACCGAACAGCACGGCGCACGCTGCACCTACCGCGCACTTTCGCCCGACATTCTTCTTTATGCCGACGAGGGACAGATTTCGCAAATACTTATCAACCTGATTAAAAACGCCTTCCAAGCCGAATCAACATTGATAGATATTACAGCGGAACTATCACCAAAAGAGGAAGTTATAATAAAAATCTCCGACGACGGCGTACCAATCAGCCACGAGAGCAAAGAACAAATCTTTATACCCTTTTACACCACCAAAGCAGGCGGTTCAGGCATTGGTCTAAGCCTTTCGCGCCAAATTATGCGTCTCCACAACGGCACATTAGACCTCTTGCAAAGCGACAATCAGAGAACTACGTTTATGATGAAGTTTAATTAAATCGAACTTCAATTAAACGGAATGGCATAATTTAATGTGAGTATTCCGTGTTTTGTGGTGAAGCCTTGGTAGGGTTTGGTGCCGTTGGGGGTGGTGAAATCCTGATTAAAATAATTGAAGTTATCGTGCTCGTAACGTATCGTAAAATCAATATAGCGACCGGCTGAGACTCCTATGCCATAAATACCCGTAAAACCATTGTTGTAACATTTTCGGTCGCGATATTCACCATTGCCGGCAAAGGTAAAATTCCGCCTTGCGCCAATTTCAAGAACCAAAGGAAGATATCCGCCAAAATAAAACGACATACAAACCTCAGGCGAAAACGAATGACGTTTAAAGTTTACATAAGAACTGTTTCGTGGAAGGAGCGCATACCAGCCTTGCTTTTCGTAATTGAGAGCAAAAGCCACGGTAAAAGGGGCTGTGGTATAATAAAAAATAAAACCAGCAGAAAAATTTCTCATCTTCCAATCCCAAAATTTTATATCCGCAGCACCGTCTGGTGTGTTTATTTTTTGGACAACGTTAAATTTAGGTATTATGAGCATAAAATTATAAAATTCCAAATATCCAGAAACAGGTGCAGCCACCATTCCAATAGGCGAATTTGTGGTAGCAATCACAGATGTAAAATGAAAATCCTGAGCAAAACTATTGCTAACCAACAGAAACACAGAATATAATATCAGAATGGCACGTTTCATAGTAGCATTTATTCATCGGTATCGTAATCGCCATAGAGCAAATCGTCGTAGGGGTAACGCTCGGTGTGAATGCGGCGGGCTTCCACGTAAACACGCTCTTTTAGTAACTCAAAATTATCCTTGGTTTTGGCTGATACAAAGATACATTCGGCATCTTTGGAATATTTCATACGGATATAATCCTGCATTTCGGCAAGAGGATAGTTCGCCAAAGTTTTTTCGGTAAGGTCGTCGGCATCTTTGGCTATGTAGTTGTAATTGTCGCACTTATTGAAAACCAAGAACTTAAATTTTTTATCGTTGCAAATTTGGTCGAGTGTTTCGTTAACGGTTTGCAATTGCTCCTCAAAATTAGGATGAGATATATCACAGACAATCAATAGGATATCAGCCTCACGCACCTCGTCCAAAGTGCTCTTAAACGATTCTAAAAGGTTTTTGGGAAGTTTGCGGATAAAGCCCACGGTGTCGCCAAGTAGAAATGGCAGATTTTTAACCACAACCTTGCGCACAGTGGTGTCTAATGTGGCGAAAAGTTTGTTTTCGGCAAGCACGTCGCTCTTAGCCCAAAGGTTCATAAGAGTAGATTTGCCCACGTTGGTATAGCCCACAAGAGCCACACGGACAAGTTTTCCACGGTTTTGACGCTGAACATTTTTTTGGTTGTCGATTTTGCGGAGTTCCTCTTTGAGACGAGTTATGCGATCGCGGACAATACGGCGGTCAGTTTCAATCTCCTTTTCACCAGGACCACGCATTCCGATACCGCCTTTCTGACGTTCGAGGTGAGTCCACATACCTGCAAGACGCGGCAGAAGATATTGATATTGAGCAAGTTCTACCTGAGTTTTTGAATGAGCAGTTTTGGCGTGTTTGGCAAAAATATCGAGAATAAGGTTGGCACGGTCGATAATCTTGCATTTAAGTATCTGAGAGATGTTTTTGTACTGCGCAGGCGAAAGTTCGTCGTCGAAAATAGCGGCATCAATCTCGTTAGCCTCAATATAGTCGGCAATCTCCTTCATCTTGCCCTCACCCAAGTAGATACGAGGATTTGGGTATTCAACCGATTGGGTAAAACGGCGGACGCAAACCACCTCGGCAGTTTTGGCAAGAAATTCAAGTTCGTCTAAATATTCTGCGGATTTTTGCGGCGTAATCTTCTGAGTGATAACGCCAATCATCACAGCACGCTCTTGCGGTTTTTCGGTAATATATTCGTGGTTACTCATTGTATTTGAAGTGTGTCGGGTTTAAAATAATTAAGTGCGGCGGAAATATCCGTATCGTACACATTTTTAGTAATATACATATCACATTCACGATTCCACATAGAGTAAATGTAGGCGCGAATAGAATTTTCAATTTTGTCGGAATAAGGCTGAAAATCCTTAACAGTCAGGGTCATACCGCTATATTGTGCGTATGCGGCAAATTTGGTAAGCAAATCAGGTTGAGCAAAAATTGCATCCAACATAGTTTCGCAAGTGATGGTATCGTTGTAAAAACGATTGAATTGCGCGGCGGCAAATCTACCTGTAATATTCTCAGATTCAAGATTATAAACCACTCCCGAAACATTATCGGGATTAATTGGCACAAACACATCCGGCATAATTCCGCCACCGCCGTAAACCGTTTTGCCACTGGGAGTTATGAATTTAAGACTATCGGCAAAAGTAATAGCATCGGCACTGTCGAGTTCGCCATTTTTTGCACGATTTTTCATATCGTTTTTATAATCGTCGTAAGGTTTTTGAATACAGCGACCTGTGGGAGTATAATAACGCGCAATGGTAATGCGAATTACAGAACCGTCGGAAAGTTCCACAGGCTCTTGCACAAGGCCCTTGCCGTAAGTTCGGCGACCTACCACAGCGGCGCGGTCGTTATCCTGAAAAGCACCAGAAAGAATTTCGGAAGCAGAGGCAGAATACGAATCCACAACTATCACTAAATTAATATCTTGCATAGTTCCAGAACCGTCGGCGTTGTATTCGTTGAGAATTCCGTTGTGATTTTGGGTGTAAACAATCTTTTCGCCATCTTTTAGAAATTCGTTAGCAATCTTTACAGCGGTGCGGATATAGCCGCCAGAATTACTTCTTAGGTCGATAACTAAATTCTTCATACCTAAAAGTTTAAGCGAATCTATTTTAACCATTAGTTCATCATAAGTATTGGCAGCAAACGACGAAATAGCCACGTAAGCCGTAGCCGAATCTGCCATATAACCTCCGTGTACGCTGTAAAGCGGTATATCATTGCGAGTTACATTAAAATACAACAACGAATCAACAGTACTACGCAAAACGCCAATCTTTACGCTTGTTCCTTTTTTACCTTTTAGATTATTGGAAATCAAGTTTTTAACATCGGCAACTCCGGCGTATAAAGAATCGTTTACCGAAATAAGTTTGTCGCCCGGAATCACTCCCGCAGTTTGTGCAGGACCACCATAAACAACGTTGGTAACAATTGCGGTATCGTTAAAAACGGCGTATTCAATGCCCACGCCGCAAAAATGTCCTACAAGATGTTGCTCGCTTTCGGTGCGTTTATTAGCAGGAACGTAAGTGCTATGAGGGTCTAACAAACTGAGTATCTGTGGAATAATTTTTTCAGAAATATAATCAATATTCACTTCGTCAACATATTTTTTGTCAACGAGATTTACCACCGATTGAATTTTGCTAACCCTTCCGTTGAAAAACGAGAAACTAAAATCACTACCTTCCGAACGGAAAAGATAACGCCCTGCGAGCAAGCCAGTTAAAAAAATGGCGAAAACAATAAAAGGAGTATATTTGTTATTGTCCATATTCAGGGTGATCGGGGTCAATAAAAACGGTTTCGATTCCGGCACGTTCCAAAAGTTTTAATCCATCTTCAAGACGGTATTTCTCGCTGTAAACCACACGTTTGATGCCGCTTTGGATAATGAGTTTGGCACATTCCAAACACGGCGAGGCAGTAACGTAGAGCGTGGCGTTGAGACTATTATTGTTGCTTTTTGCCACCTTGGTAATGGCATTAGCCTCAGCGTGAAGCACATACGGCTTGGTTGTACCGTCGTCGAGTTCGCATACATTCTCAAATCCCGAAGGAGTGCCGTTGTAGCCGTCGGAAATTATCATTTTGTCTTTTACAATTAACGCGCCCACTTTGCGACGCTCACAATACGAGTTTTCTGCCCAAATACGAGCCATTCGCAAATAACGGCAATCGAGCGCATACTGTTTATGATTTATTTCCATAATGTTAGTATCCCGGATTAATAAAAACTTCGGTTCTGCGGTTTTTCTTTTTGTTGGCGTCGTTGGTGTTGGTAGCAAGCGGACTGTACATTCCTTTACCCGAGGCGGTGTAAGCCGAGCCGGGGAGTGTACTGTTTTCGGCAAAAGCGGTAACAGTGGAGGCGGCTTTGCGTGCACTTTGGTCTAATAGGCTCTTAGCCTGACCGTTGCTGTCGGTATGCGAAACCACTGTAACAGTGCAATTTTCGGTAGACGAAAGCAATATCGAAAGTTTCTTAATTACCGCTAAACCTTTGGTAGAAAGTTCGTTAGTGCCCGATTTAAACAAGAAATCATTACTAAAAGTAATAAGAATAACGCCAGCCTTAATTTCGGCGTATGCCTCCGATTGGTTAAGACCTTCGAGAGCACGTTTTGAAGTGGTAAGGTAATTATCCAACTTGCGCATCCGAGTGTCGGAAATATTACGTGCGCTATCTTGACTAACGGCTTGAATATTAAGAATATTCATAAGACTATCTACTGCGCGGCTTTTGGTTGCAAGTTTGTCGCGTTCCGCCTTGTAATCGTTGATAGTTTGCACAAGGTTCTGATTTAAAGAGGCTTTATCAGCGGTCAACTGATTATTGGCACGATTAAGACTATCTAACCGCAAATCTTTTGCAGAATTGCTATTTTTCAGATAGTTAGTATTAGAATTAAATCCGGCAACAGTTTTATCAAAAACCTTGTTGAGCGAATCGAGCGAATGTTTGCCACGAGCAACCGCCTCTTGGTATTTTTTCTTGCTTACACACGACGGCATAATCATCAACGCCGCCGAAAGTGCTATAAATGAAGATATTAATATACGTTTCATCAATTTTATAATTATGTTTTAATTCTCAAAATTACGCATTTTGCACGACAAAACATACACTGTAAACATTTTTTAACAAAATATTTCTTCGGTAATACGTCGCAAATAGTTAATTTTGGGGTATAATTAAAAAAGTGAAAAGATGAAAAAAATCAGATTAATCCTTTGCGCCGCACTGATGCTATTAAGTATCAATGCGTTGCCACAAACCATAATAGAAGGCTTAGTAAAAGACGCAAAATCGGGGGAGGCAATTCCCTTTGTAAATATCGCTCTCGTGGGCGAAACAATAGGCACCATCAGCGACGAAAACGGCGAGTTTAAACTCTCGATTGCAAACACCGCAATGGGAAAAAATCTTGCATTTTCGTCGGTTGGGTACACAGCCAAAACATTAAAGATTAGCGACTTAGTTAAC
>JAFPYT010000152.1 GCA_017394445.1 Bacteroidales bacterium
AGCACTTTCTTGTTATTGGAAAAAAAAATTTTTTAGTTCGGGATTTTTTTCGTAATTTTGCAGTTGGATTTCGACAGTAGAAATCCCGAAGCGTTATGCCTCGATCTTGTGCCTGAAAAAAGTGAGAAGTTTTCCGAAACACAAGGACGTGGGTTTAGCACTTGCGCTATGCGTGGGCTGCTATCCATTTCTTGTTTCAAGGTTCATTTCTCACTACCCTTCAGGCGGGGATTGGCATACAGTGCCACGCTTCGTTTATTGTAAGTAGTTTGCTTGTTGAGGCACGGACAGGTTCATAAAACTGACGAGCCAACAGGATAAAACGGCAGAAAAAAAATGAAAAAAACGGTAAAAATTATCACGGTAATGTTGTGTGTTATAGGCATAGCAACAATGTCAGGATGTAAAAAAGACGAGGAAGAAAATGAAGCCAAATATACATTTCGGACAGACATGACTTTCCTTGGCTATGAAGGTTACGAACCCGATTATTATTACATACTCTTTGAGTGTGACCAAAGCGGAAGCAAAATAAAAAACAACAGAATAGAACCTGTAA
Source organism: Bacteroidales bacterium (assembly GCA_017394445.1). Classification (GTDB taxonomy): domain Bacteria; phylum Bacteroidota; class Bacteroidia; order Bacteroidales; family UBA3824; genus UBA3824. Next base: position 560 of record JAFPYT010000152.1, read on the forward strand.
TTAAAGGGAAAGAGTATACTTTCACAGCTGACAAAAACGCCACAAAGGTGAAAGTGTATTATCACTATAGCGTAAGCACCTTGTATTCAACGACCAAGTGGGTTCAGCAAGTATTCACACTTGAGAAAGGGAAAAACACTCCTATCGTTCTCAATGGGGAGACATTGGTAGGTGTAAAAGAACCATAACGATAATGACATTGAAGCGGGACTTTTAAGCCCCGCTTTTTTATTCACATCTCAATTTTGCATTTTCTACTTTTTTTCTGTCGCCCCTTCAGGGCTTAAATCGGAACCGCCATTTCATACACAGGGGTTTACACCCCTGCCTATATTATATCGCCCCTACGGGGCTCAGAAAATCAAAGTCCGTAGGACTGGCATAGAATAGGCAGGTGGCGTAAGCCCCTGCTTAATAAACAACCAATACAGTTGGAACCCCGAAGGGGTGGCATAACATATCCAAAATTGTAATGTTGAGATTACAAAATATCACAAAATTGTAATGTGTAGATTACAAAATATGATCAAAATTGTGGTGACACAATTAAATATTTGGGGATTACATTATTTTCGCGCGACTGTGCCAGTCCTTAGAACTTCGGATTTGTTTCGTACTTCATTGCAGAAGCATTTGTTCTCCGCTCCCTTCGGTCGCTATCGAGAGGTTCACTGGATGTTTCTTCACCCCTGCCTATAATATTTCGCCCCGTCGGGGGGCTAAGTTCCGCAATCAATACAGCATGCCGAACATCCAGAGGGGGATGCGGTTGGCGTGGCCAATTTCGGTGTCGGCTACTGCCAAATAGCTGTCGGGAAGGTCTTTTATCTGCTCGAAAGTTTTGTTTTTCCCTCCTATTTCGAAAAGGCACCTGCCATCAACAAGGGCATCCCCTTGCGATGGGATGCTAATCTCATGTCCAACCGAAAGCTGGTTTTGGAAAAAAGTCTCCCGTTCCGTTCCCCTATCCACCTTCGAACACAAGGCATACATCAAATTTGTGTTGTTGAGGAATATCTTGTCGGGCTTGGAAAGATGTTTATAACTCTTCATTTTGCTTGAAACCAACGACAGAATCCGTGCTCTGTCAAGAGCGTAAAGCATTTTCAAACCAAGAGTGTTGTTGGTGTCAAGTTCTTGCCACAAAGAGGCCATATTTGGCACGAAGGGCACCATCTCACTTATCAAAGACAACAGCCGTTTAACTTTCAACAAAGTAGCATACGACACATCTTCAACGGCGGGCAGATCAACGTCGATAGCTATTTGTGCCGTCCACTTAAGGCGGTCGAGGTAATCACTGGCGGATTCTTTGTAGAAAGGATAATAGCCATGTTCGAGATATGCCTCGAAGAGCGGCAGAACCTTAATATCACGTGTGATTTGCATTGCATATTCAACATGATTTTTCAAAAGGTCGTCCAACGCCAAAGGAGACAGACTCAATGTGTTTTCATACTCAAGATACTCACGGAAAGACATACCGTGCAGGGTGTACAAAGTTTGCCGACGGGACAAATCCGCCACAGCATAATCAATGGACAACAAAGAGCTGCCAGTATATACAATGGCCATATCCGGATAGTTGTCGTATATATTTTTCAGCGTAAGCTGCCACTGCGGATAACGATGAACCTCGTCCAAATACAGACGCTGTATGCCATGCTGAGATGCCCATTCGACAAGCTCCACCAAAGAATGGTTTGAAAACCACAAATCATCCAACGAGACAAACAACGTTTGGTCTACATCCTTGTAATTATCCAAAATATGCTGCAAAAGCATGGTCGTCTTACCAACGCCACGCGCTCCTTTTATACCAATCATCCGCACATCCCAATCTATTTGGCTGTACAAATACCGTTTGAATGACAAAGAAACATTGTTAAGCCTACGATGGTAATTATCCACAACAACACGAATTTCAGTCGGTTCCATAATTATTATATTTATCTTAAACAATGCAAAGATACAATTTATATTTGAAAATACAAAATTATACCCAAAATTTATATTTCAAAATACAAAATTATATACAAAATTTATATTTCAAAATACAAATTTCCGCTCTTTCGTTCAAAAAATGTGGCAAACCCCTCACTTCATCTTCCCTGCCAGTATCTTGTTGCGGACACATTTCACTGCGGGTTTGTAATAGCTGATTTCCATCGCCTCGAGGGTGCGGCGGAACTCGTCCATCAACTCGGGGTAGAAACCGCACATACGGAAGGCGAGTTTCATGCTTATCGACTGCACTCCGGGCAACTCCGCTATGTCGGCCATGTGGTCGAGGCAGAAGTCGAGGAAATCGGTGCGTAGGTCGTCCTCGTCCATCTTCAGCCGTTCTACGAGGTTCAGCGACAGCCGTCGAACTGCCGAGCTGTCGGTATGCATTGCCAAGTCCATAAGTTTGTCGAGCAGGGGCTGCAGCTGCGAGAGCTCGCTGTCGGTGGCTTTGGTGAGCACCCACAAGGCGTTGCGTGCCACGCGGCTGTCGTCGCTATGCATAAAGCCTTGCGCAAAGCCTGCAAAATCGCCGCTTTGCCGCACCTCCCGGCAGATGGCCTGAGCCTCGCGCTCGCTATAGGCCTCCCACACCCTTTCGTTTGTAATTGCCTTGATATTTTGTGTTGTTTAATAAGTGAAAAAAACAAAAACATAGATAATCGCTTTTTATTGCCTACAACGAATCAAAAAGTTTTTAGCTGGAGAGAGTTTTTATGTTGGAGTCAGATTAAAAATTAGATTTAACGTGAAAGCTGTTATCATGTGTTTTGCTTCGTTTCTCTTTTTCTCTTGAAGGATGAAGAAACATTCTGTGAATGTTTCGATAGCGAAGCTGAGAAAACCATATTCTCCGCCCTTCGGGCTATCGAAAAGTCCCACTGGACTTTTCTTCACCTTAAAAGGGGGAACTTACCGTTTCAGCAACTGGTCAAGGTGGTCCTCCCTGATGATTTTCGGGGCGGACTTCCCTGCCAGGACAAGGATTTTCTTGCCGTTGCGGTAAACATGCAGCTGTCGCGAACGCACCACCGCTGTCAGTTCGGGGTCGTCCTGCATGGCAAGCCAAAGAGGGTGATAGTCGCCATCCTCGCCGAACAGCCGTTTTTGCAAGTGCGAACACATATCGGTTGTATCTATCGTCATCATGTATTTATCCTTTTTCGGCAAAATATTTCAATGCCTGTCCGTCGAGGCGTTGCACCGTCCATTCGTCCATGGGGACGGCTCCTATGGAGCGGTACACCTTCAAAGCCGGCTCGTTCCAATCGAGACAAATCCATTCCATACGGCCGCAGTTGCGCTCCACCGCAAGCTTGGCAAGATATTTAAGCAAGGCTTTTCCGTAGCCCCTGCCGCGCTTTTCGGGAATGAGGAAAAGGTCTTCGAGATAGAGTCCCTTGCGTCCCACGAAAGTGGAGAAATTGTGGAAAAAGAGGGCAAAGCCTATCACCACGCCCTCCTCCTCGGCAAAGACGACCTCGGCGGAACGCTCCACAAACAAGGAGTGGTGCAGGGTGGCTTCATCGGCGACAACCTCGAGGGAACATTTTTCGTATTCGGCAAGACGTTTGATAAACTCAAGCACCAAGCCCGCCTCTCCGGACCGCGCCGGACGTATTTTGAAATTATCGTTCATATTATGAATTTGCAATTGCAAAGATACGATTTTTTTAATGCGTTTTCATTGTTCCAGACATAATCCGTGCAATTCTTTTACCAGCAAAGGTTGAGACTTTAATTCTTTACTAGGAATACGAGCACCTTTTATTTCCCAGTAATCGCGCGGTCCAACCCCCATTACAAACGGATATTTATTCCAAAGCCAGATACACATATTATAGGTTTTGCCCACTTCCATGGCAATGCCGTTGCAAGCTCTATCGGAAGGAAAACTGACAATTGTCATTTCTGCATTTGACTCTGCAGAACGACGTCCAAATTTTCTTTCGCAGGCATTATACAACGAGGTATCGACGCATCTGACATGGATTAGAAAGACAGTGTCTCTTTTACATTTGAATGTCTTAAGATACTTGAATGTCTTAATTTTCAAAACTTTGAAAGTATTTTTCAAATACCAATCCCCACCCGAA
>JAFPYT010000153.1 GCA_017394445.1 Bacteroidales bacterium
AAGGTTGCGGAGCGAATCATCGATACGCCAACGTTTAGCCTTTCGGATTTCGATACACGACACCGACACCGAATCCACTGCCGGTCGCGAATCCGACACCTTTATAATATGATACGCTTTTTTGGTGCGCACAGGTTGCGAAAATTCGCTATTGTTTGCATTAGCCTTAACATAATGGGCAAAACGGTAATCGGGCATTTCCAAAACCGAAATGTATCCAAGGTCGCCACCGTTGAAATTAGCCGAAGGGTCGTCGCTCAGCTGACGTGCCACAAGTGCAAAATCTGCTCCAGAAGTAAGGCGTGTGCGTATTTTAGCAGCCTTAAAATATGCTGCGGCAGTATCTGAGGGCAAATTACTATCAATATTTACCTGAATATGCGAAACTCGATATTGAGTGCCGCAATCGCGTGTTAGCTGCTTAATAATTTGCTGCGACTTAGGATTGTTGGCTATATGATTAATTACCAAATAGTTTTGATAATAATCACGAGCCTTACGCACCGAAACTGCAGTATCCAAACGCCTTTGTTCGGCATCGTAAATATGCAAACGATAATTTGCGTAACGTTGAATCAACGGCAACAAATCGTCGGGTTCGTAATCGTAATACTGCTTGTATTCGCGCCAAAATTCATCTGCGTATACTTCAAGCTTGTCGTCTATTACAAATATCGGCTCTGATTGTTGAGCGTTTACGCATGTTGTTATGCAGCTTGCTGTTATAATTGATAGTAATAATTTTTTCATTTTAATAAATAGGTCATCAAAATATAGAGGTTGTTAAAACCAGCCGGAAAACACTATCCGTAATTTTCGCCAAAATTAGAAAAATATTTATCCACAGCCATTTTTTTTAACTTAAAATAAGAATTTTTTTTTACCTTTGTGGTTATGAGTATCTATACAGACATACTACAACAGTATTGGGGTTACACATCTTTTCGTCCGCTGCAAGAAGAAATTATCAAATCGGTGGCGGACGAAGGGCGCGACACGCTCGGCTTATTGCCTACTGGCGGCGGCAAAAGCATTATTTTTCAAGTGCCTGCGCTTAGCAAAGAGGGCACTTGCATTGTGGTTACACCCCTAATTGCCTTGATGAAAGACCAAGTGGAAAATCTCCGCCGCAGAAACATCAAGGCAGTGGCTGTGTATTCGGGGTTAACGTTTCACGAAATACAAGCGGCGTTTGACTCGTGCACATTTGGTGGCACCAAGTTTCTTTACCTTTCGCCCGAACGCCTAAGCACCGAACTTTTTTTAGAGCGGCTCAAAACATTAAAAGTGAGTATGTTGGCTATCGACGAAGCGCACTGCATATCGCAATGGGGCTACGATTTCCGCCCGTCGTATCTCAAAATTGCCGATGTCCGCCATCTTTTGCCCGGAGTGCCTGTGCTTGCCCTTACCGCCACAGCCACGCCAAAAGTGGCAGACGATATTCAAGAAAAACTCCTCTTTAAAGAAAAAAATCTGTTTAAAAAGAGTTTTGCCCGCAGCAACCTCATTTACATTGTGCGCAAGGTGGAAGACAAAGAATCGTATCTTATGCGCATAGTGAATGCTCAGCCGGGCACGGGTGTGGTGTATGTGCGAAACCGCAAAAAGACTCGCGAAACTGCTGAGTTTCTTAAATCTAAAGGTATTTCGGCAGACTATTTTCATGCCGGACTTACACAAGCCTACAAAGATTACCGTCAACAGCAATGGAAAGATGGCAAAACACGCATTATCTGTTCCACAAATGCCTTTGGAATGGGTATCGACAAACCCGATGTAAGATTTGTAACACACTTAGACGTTCCAGATAGTCTCGAAGCCTATTTTCAAGAAGCAGGACGAGGCGGACGCGATGAAAAAAAAGCATACGCCGTGCTACTCTACAACGATGGCGACATATCAAATCTTCGCCGAAATCTTACTATGTCGTTTCCGCCCAAAGAATACATCAAACAGGTTTACAATATGCTCGGCAACTACTACCAAATACCCATCGGAGCTGCCAAAGGACGCACATTTGAGTTTAAACTTGCACATTTTGTAGAGCAATATAATCTCAACATATTGCAGTGTATGAGCGCGTTGAAAATTCTGCAACGCAACGGATACATCGAAACCACCGAAGAGGTTTTTGTAAACTCGCGCATAATGTTTGTTATCAGCCGCGAAGACCTTTATAAATATCAGGTTGCCAACCGCCAAACAGATGCATTTATAAAGCTGTTGCTGCGTAGCTACACCGGACTATTTAGCAATTATGTAGAAATAGACGAAGAACAAATTGCCAAAAATGCACAATGCAGCATCGACACAATAGTAGAAATGCTAAAAAAAATGTCGCAGCAAAAAATTATCAGCTACATACCTCAAAAGCGCACACCTTTTTTAATATACACCGAAGAGCGTCTCGACGACAAAAGCATAATAATTGCACCCGAAACCTACGACCTACTAAGAGAACATTACACCGAACGGGTAAATTCTGTGATAAAATATTGCATCAACGATCAAACCTGTCGAAGCCGTCAGCTAACATCTTATTTTGGCGAAGAGAGCAATACCGACTGTGGAGAATGTGATGTATGCCGTTCAAAACGAGAACGTTACACTCGAGCCGAAGAGTTCGACGAAATATTTGATTATATTTTTAACAAAATAAAGAGTATACCACATTCACTGTCAGAAATCACCGCCAACTGTCCCTACGACCCCATTCACACCGCCGAGATTATCCGCAAAATGATTGACGACGGCATTGCAGTCCAAAAGTCCGATGGCAATATCTACGCCGCAGAAAAAAAGGAGGAATAAGCTACATCTCCTTGATTGTGTTTTCGATATATTTGATTTCCTCGTCGCTCAGATTGTATTTTTTGTACAACTGAGCGTCAATCTCGTCAATTGATTTGCTCCAATCAATATCGGAGGACGAAGTGAAATCTTGGAGAGGGACAAAACGATATGTCTTTGACGTTGCGTGCTGACTCGCTTTCGCCAAACTATGCAAAAGGCGCAGAAACTTGGTCTTGGTATATTTAGAAAGATTGGTTGCGCCATTTTCATCAAGCGACAAGTTGACTCCTAAAAGCAAGTAAGATTCTGTACAAACCTCTTTTGGTTTACCAATTACGCTAATCAAATTATCGTCATTTAGTTCTGTTCCTATGTTATTTGCATACGGTGCAAATAGTTTCCATTTGTCAATCCATTCTTTATGAATAGTAATTTCATCTCGCTCAACATAGCCGACAGACCAACCTTTGCCGTAGCATTTTACAGGATTATTCAAACCAATTTCTGTTTTTGCGAAATTGTTGTTCTTTGCAAAAGTTGTGTCTAATCCAAAAGGTTTGCGTGATGAAACATAATTTTCAAATGATTCAGCTTTGTGAATTTTAAAAATTTTATTCACAATATCAATCGATTCATTGTTTCTGATAAAAACGTCGCAGTCTTCCGTCTTTATCGGACGGTTTACATCACTTGTAATTCTATCGTGTTCGTGTGTTACCACACGTACTCCGTGCTTTACGTTGCTGAAATGAACATTCCAATCGAAATAGCAGATTCCACCACGAACATTGGTATTCGGGAAAATACTTTCAGGGTTCAAACAGTCGTGCAATTCTTTTATGTGGGTGTCGTTGAGCATCTCATCACGGAACTCATCAAGACCTTTGCCGCCAGTGTACCAACGGGCAGGCATAATCATTGTAATCTCTTTGGGTTCCACTGTTTTGGCAAATCTGATAAACTCGTGGTATATTGGACTTGCACTTGCTTGGGCACCACCGTCCATCACCTGATATGGCGGGTTTCCAATTATTGTGGTCAATTTCATTTTTTTCATTTTTTGGATAAATGAGGTTTTGTTTTTTCCAATTAAGTCAAAACATACAAAATCTGATATTACATTTTTTGTAGGCATACCCAATAGTTTGTACACTTTGACTGTGAACTCGTATGTAATTGAGGACGTTGGCAACGAATAAACGTTTTTTAGCATTTTGTTGCCGTATCTTCGGTACAAAGCCGTTGCAAATTCTCCTTGTTTGGCAGCAATATCAAGCACTTTGGATTTCTTATCGAAAAGATTGTCTGGCAACAATTTAACAATATCGTCGGCCACCTTGTCAGGGGTTACAATTTCTGATGTTCCCAAACGCCCAAATTTGCGCATTGCCGTTGCAACGCGCTCGTCAGGAGGCAATGTGGCATCACTGATTAGCGAGTTTATATTTTGAATTTTGTAATCCAACTTGCTGAGCACAAACGGATTGCTAAACCGTTTTGTTGCCGTCAAAATCTCTTTTGAGAGACCTGTATTTTTGCAGATTCTGCGGTTGTTTTCGTTCTTGTTAATGCTTGAAATTATATCGTCAAGCGATTCCACCTTGCTGTCGGTAAGGAATGCGTAAAACAATATCCTTGCATAATACGCCTGCAATTTTTTGATTAGTTCTTTGGTCGGGTCTTCATCGGAAGATATTGTGTTTGAATGCGTTCCGTTAACTTTGTCATTGCCTTTTGGCTTGGGAACATCAATACCGTCGTCGTCGCCTGACGGTTTTATTTCCAATCCTTGACGAGCATCAATAGGGTTGAATTTCTCAACTTCGGCGCGGATATTTTCATTGTCGAGCAACGACAAATCAGCCGGAATGTCGGTGGCTTCGTCAGAAACACTTTTGGTGCGGGAATATTCGCGCACTGCGTCCAATATTTGAAGAGGCTCCACCTGTTGCAAACGGTCTTTGTTGATAACGATAATCGGAGAAATTTCGAGTTCTTTTTGGATGCGCTGTCTTAGTTCGCGGTTGCCGCTGCGGTTGCTGTTGACATTGTAAATCTGCGACTTCTGTTCCTGCATACGGAAAACTCTGTCGATGTCAAAATCCACCAAAATCGTCTGCGGTTTCATATTGAATTTTACAACATCCGAGCCTTCTCCGTATGTTTTGATATATTGATTTTGAAGGCGGAATATCGCTTGGTCGTACTCCTGCGGTGATTCTGTCTCCTTCAAGTAAATCATTGTATCCCAATATTCTACGGTGCTGCCCGTAAGCATACGGTTGACGGTAAGCGTTATAGTTTTTTGATTGCTGCCCTCACATTCGGCAATCTTTTGTTTTACGGATTGCGATGTTTTGTAGTTTTTATCTCCGTCAAGACCTGCAATATTGATTATCTGATAGTTGCAAAGGTTTTTGAAATTATCCTTGTTTTTGGTCAAAAGATTTTCCAAAGCGTCGCACGAGGCTCTAAAAGGCAGTACGCAAACAATATGGCGGCACATTCCGCCTTGTTTGATTTTGTCGAAATCAAGAAATCCAAGAACGTTGGAATCTGCCTTGCTACCGTCGATAACTTGAAACAAATCAAATACTTCCGCTTCGTGTACAAATTCTTTATGCGCATTATTTTCAATATCTTTTGATATTGATTTTGGGCGCAAAAGTTCCGTCATAGCGTATGAAAAACCGTCATTTTTGAGCGCATTAAGTTTACTTACAACGGTTTGGCTCGGATTGAAAGCGAAACGAACCATCTGCGGAAATCCATAGTAAGGATTGTCCCATTCTTTGGCATTGTCGTCGTTAAGATGTTCGTTGTCCCATTTTTGCTTGTCGTCGGCAATGTCGGAAAACTGATAAAAGGCAACAATATCCTCGTCTTCAAATTCGCTGCTCATCAAAATTCTGTAAGGTGTACCCGACAGGTGCATCGTTACCTTGGGATTGAAAACTTTGATTGTGCCTTCGATTTCGTCAAGCGAATGTTCTTTCTGCATTTCGGATTCTGCCTGTTTTTTCGACAGATTGAAGTCTTGAAGCACACGTCCATATTCCGTAGCACGTGCGCCAAAATGCGATTCGTCAACAAGCAAAAGGTCAATTTTAGTCGTAAAAACTTCGGCGTGGTGCTGTTTCAAATTATCGCCTTGCAAATCTTGCAAAGTCAGGAACAATACCAAACGTTTATTTTGTTTCAACGTGTTGGAAATCAATTCTTTGTCTGCCTTTAAATCTTGACTTGTCGCAAACAAATAATCCTTGAAACGATGGTGGCTTTCCACCGTTTTTTTCCATTCCTCCTTGACGTCGGCTTTGGCAGAAACAACAACGACAAATGCAGCCTTGATTTCGTCGGCACAGCACATCGACGTAAACGATTTGCCAAAACGCATTACCGCATACATCAACAGTTTTTTCCGCCCTTTTTTGACCGCCTTTTTGAAATTGGAGATGGTCTGTTGCTGATTGGGACGGGGCGGGAAATCGTCTTTACGCTCGTAGGTAAATGTCTGAGGCAGACGGTTCTCGTCATAAAACTGATATTTGCCGGAATTGTTTTGGGCATCGGCATTTATATCGTCGATGGCATCTTCAACGTCCTGTTTGGTTGCTTTTTCAAAAAACTCGTTTGAAAAATAAACATTTGGGAAGATGGATTTGGTAAGGCGGGCGCGGTGTCTCTCGTTTTCAAGAAACTGATGGACAGAATAATCGCGAAAAATCCTTTCGTCAACAGTTTTGGCTATGTGGTCGTAAATCCGTTTGAGGTTAGGAAAATGTTTGCGCCATTCGTCGAGCCTGATTTCCACAGGGCGGTATGTATCGCCCACTTTGAGGTAATTAGGCACAGTTTCGGTGGTAAAAGCGTAAATATGCGGCTCTACACGGCCTACAATTAAGCCGTCAAGGATTTCTGTATTTATCTGATTTGTAGTCATTTACTCTTTGTCTTGTTTTAACATCGAAACCATTGTAAGAACAGATTCGTCATCGTCAAACCAATTCATTATTTTCACGTAAATGCCGTTGTGCTTGAACGGATTTTTTTCTTTGCAACCCGGACACGGTGTAATTTTCTTTTCCGTAACAACCTTTTGGTCATCGAAAAGAGAACCCATCGACGTTGTTTTTTCTTTGGAAACCACATCGTGGCAACTGTTTGGTATTACGAACTTCAATCCGTCCATCTGAAACAGATTCCACGAAACTATTTCGGCGATTTTTTCAAATTCTTCCAAATCATTTTTGTCTGCAAAGTTCATTTTCTGCTTGAAACGATGCTCAAAATGATCCTTATAAGAATACATCACCGCTTCCCTCGCAAGCAAAAGGCTGTCGCCCTGCCATTCGTATCCGTAAATGCTCTGAACGGCAACTTTTGCCCATTTGCGCCATTCGTCCTCACCGTTGGTGTTTTCCGAAACAATGCGCAACTTTCTATCCAACATTCCTATACGTTCTTCCACCGGGTAAATGACACCTGTAACGGCATCATAGCGGCTAACAATATATGGTGCTTCGCCGCAGGTGATTTCGAGCCGCCGGTCGTAGAGATAATCCTGCCAAGTTTTGTCATCGGGGAATTCAATCTTGTTATGGTTGGTAGTCCACGAATTGGTGTCCCAATGCTCTGTATTGAAAACATTTTCCCTCTCGAACCAAGAGTTGTCGCAAAGGTTGATTTGAGCGTTGCAGACCCACGCGGGCGTAAAGATTTCCGCCATATTTTTAGCACGGGCGGTTTGTTCTTCTTTCGATTTCAACGCCCTCGGACGTATAACCAAACCGTTTTCGCCAGTGATTTTTTCTTTTGTTATTTGGTCAAAAAAACCGAAGCCTTCGCCTTTGAAGGCATAGTCGTCTGTTGCCCAAATTATATTTTTCCATTTAGAGATGTCGTCCCCTGCATTTTCGGGCGTAGTAGTATTGTCTTTCAGCAACCTTGCCAAAAGGAGATCCGAAATACCGAATAGGTAATCGTCTTTCACATATACGCTGTTGTCTATATCTAAACTTTCGTTACACATTTGCGGCAAAAATATGATTATTTTTTCAATTACGCTAAAAAAATTAACGCTTTTTTATCAACCCACCACACCTTATATTTATAGTAATCAAATAATCAAAAAGTTTAATGAAACTTAATATTAAAATTACAAAAATATATTCCGTTTATCAAAAATAGTATTATCTTTGCAACATTAATAATAACCAAAAACTAAAAACATGGCAACAAAGAAAAAAGCAACCGAGGCAGAAGAAAAAGCCCCCAAAACTGCTAAGACTACCACCAAAAAAGCAGCAGCCAAAAAAGAAGAATCTATTTTCGGCTCTTCAAAAGTTAAAACTCTCTTTTCTATATCTCAAGAAGCCGCCAACAACGCCACCACAGTAAACCTTGCAGGCGATTTCAACAATTGGGATAAAGAAATTACTGTAATGAAATTCGACAAAAAAACTAAAAAATTCACCGCTGAAATTGAACTCGAAAAAGGTGTTCACCAATTCCGCTACATTTTCGACGGCAATATCTGGGGCAACGATCCCAACCTTCCCACCGAAGAAAACGACCTCGGTATCAACTCGATTATCGAAGTTAAGTAGTTTTTTTATT
>JAFPYT010000154.1 GCA_017394445.1 Bacteroidales bacterium
CTCAAAGCCAACACAATCGACTGCCCTATTATATCACAATCGCCAGTAAATATCGAATGTACAGTTACACAAGTGATTGAACTCGGCAGCCACGATATGTTCATAGCCAAAGTAGACACCGTAGACGTTGACAACAGCCTTATCGACCCCAAGACAGGTGCGTTGAAACTCTACAAAGCAGGGCTCGCAGTATACAGTCACGGATTTTATTACAAAACCGGCGAAATGATAGGCCGATTTGGATATTCAGTAAAAAAACAAACCAAAGACAACAAAAAATGAGTTTTCTTTCATACATATTCGACCGCGTGTCTGACAAGCCGCACACCCGCCGCCGTCCAGAAATAAAGTTCGGACGTTTTGCCGAGCCAGAGGAGACCGAAGAGATGATTACCATGCGCAACACATCTGATCACCTCTACAAAACCGGCGATTACCTTGGCGCGTATGTGTCGTTTTTTGAATATATGCGTATGCAAGGCGGACCGGCGGTGGAAATCACTTTCGATGCCGAAACCCAAACCTTATATTTCGATATAATTCAGGGTTCAAAAATTGTAAAAGGTGCTATCACTGCCGGACAAGTGTTTACATGGGCAGATATAGCCGAGTTTGACACTCTCGACGTGGCGTTAATGCGTTTTCTGCTTACACAAAACACCAATTTTGCTTACTGCAAATACGCCATTTACGATAATACAATAGCACTTTTGCAGCGTTGCCCCACGCAAGATATGTCGCCCGAGGCTTTCAACGAAATGCTCTCCGAAATAGCCATCTCTGCCGATTCTATCGACGATATTCTTGTAGAGCAATTTCCTCACCTCCACGCTATCAATACCGAAAACATCATTCCGCTGCCCGAAACCGAAAAAGCGGCTAAAATAAAATATATGCGCAAATGGATTCAAGATGCTAAAACTCAGGTGCAAAGCACATCCGACGACCCAACACGCACATATATAATATTAACAGCAATTTTTAAAATTCTTTATCTGATTTCGCCCGAAGGCTCGCTGCTGCATCGGTTTAAACAGATTTACACCATCTATGCCACGGGCTACAATCCCGAAGAGCGCAACTCGCCCGAAATCAATTTTAAAATGCTTGCTGAGCTCGACGAGATACTTCAAAAGAGCGACGAAGAAATTGGCGTATCCATTTATAAAGTTAGGGCGGTATTTCCCGAAATCAGCTACATGTCGTTCCCCGAAATGGCAGAATCGTTTAACACGCATTTCCGTTTGATTGATACGTGCATAGATTCTAACCGTTACGATATTGCATTAACGATGTGCGAATACACCGCTGGTCTCAACCATGTGCATCACGGTATGCCTCCTATTGCCCAAGACCTTCTGCTGATTATGTGGCGGGTGCTCAATAGCGACTATTTTACTGAGCTTGGATTCGACGACGGATTTATTACCGAAAGCACGCAGACTCCTGCCGCCATAAAAATATCGCACGAAATCGAAAGCACTATAAAAAAATACTCTAAAAAATACCCAACTCTCGCATTTAACACAGCCGACCTCGATTTTGGGACGCTCACAGGCTTTGCCTACACGTTTCTTAAAGAGTTTGCCGAGCTTGAAATACCCGATTAAAAACTCCTGACGATGACACACATAGAAAACGCAATAGTAAAAATACAAAATCCGTGGGGGCTCGGAACGGGCTTCTGCCTCAACCGCTACAACCTTATTGTCACCAACCGACACGTAATTCAAGGTTGCCGCAAGGTGGTTATCAACGGCGAAACATTTAAAAAACGCACTGCCCGTGTGCTTTATGCCGATCCGCGTTTCGACCTTGCTTTTATCGAAAAACCCGAAGGCATCTCATTCCCCGACCTCGACCTTGCTCCTATGGATAGGCAATTACACGATGGAGAACCTATCACCGCCATCGGACACCCTTTTGGCTTGCAGTATACCAACACTCAAGGCATTATTTCAAAAGCCGCCCGCAAACAAAACGGTATTGACTATATACAAACCGACGCCGCCATCAATCCCGGCAATTCGGGAGGACCTTTGATAAGTCAAGACGGCTATGTGGTTGGCGTTAACACATTTATAATGGCTAACGGACAAAATCTCGGTTTTTCGCTGCCATGGACCTACCTGCAAAAAGCCATCGACGAGTTTCTGGCTTCGGGTCGCGTTTATTCGGTAAGATGCCAATCGTGCAGCAACATCGTTACCGAAGATCAATTCAAAAACGGCTACTGCCCATTCTGCGGCGAAAAAATGGACAGCGAAGATTTTTCGGGCAAAGACCTCATTCTATGCGAAACATCTAAAAATGTGGAGCAAATTCTTGCTAAACTTGGTTACAACATCGACCTAATACGCAATGGCAAAGATAGTTGGGAAATTTTAGACAACAACATAAGCATACGTATCAACTATATTCCCGAAAACGAATACGTGGTGGCAGATTCTACATTATGCACACTTTCTAAAAACAATATTGCCCGCGTATATGCCTATATGTTAAAAGAAAACGCCAAAATTCCGCGCATGGCATTCAGCGTAGACAACAACTACATAGGACTTAGTACATCGTGTATCAAAAACGATGATTTTCACACCGACACAGCCGAAGAGCTCTACAATCTCTTCATCAACTACTGCCGACGTTTTGCTAACATACTTATAAACCGATACGGATGCCTGCCCATAGATATAGACGAATAATTACGCTAATAGCTGCAACATTGATTTTAGCCTCGTGCAACTCAGAGAATACAGACCAACGTCCATCATCAAAAACCATTACCGACAGTTCGTCAATTATTATCAAAGAGGTGCAAAAAGTTACGGCATATTACAATGCAGCTGGATATATAGTAAAACAAACCACACATTCGTGGAACGACAACCAACCCGGATGGAGTTTTGCCCATTCGTACATCAATTGGTACAACAACAAAGGGCAACTCATTGCAAAAGAGACTCTTATGCCAGATGCATTTGATTATGCCAAGATAACACCGTTAGAACGCGATTCGTTTGAATACACACCTCACGGCGACACCGCATCACTTGTAAGACACATATATTCGGCAGCATCTGATCGTTGGGTAAGAGTTTCGAGATGGGAATATTTATATCAAGGGCATCACAAAACAGCTGAGACTGCACTTTCGTGGGATATAGGCTCAAATCGGTATCATACTGTATATCAACGCACTTACGAATACAACAACCGAGGCGACATCGAAAAATTCAAAACCATAACACCTCACCGCGAAGATACCGCCAATAAGCATATCGACATTTGCGAAATTCTTTACGACGAAAACGGATTTGAAACTTCGCGCAATGTTACAGTTGTGGCAGAGTAACGCTCAACAAAAAAAGTCGCCTAACGATGTCAATATTGCACAAAAAATAATCTTTTATTAAAAAAAAACTACCAAAAAGTTTGATATTCCGTATAAGATAAGTAAATTTGACATTTGGAAAAACGTCATTTATACTTATGTACAAGGAACTTATCAGACAAACAACCTATATGTTAAACCACTACGCCGTTTCCGCGCTGAGCTCTGAGCCTCGTGGTGGGCGTACATGGTTTATACACAACGAGTTGTGCAATCAGCAGCTTTTGGCAGAGAATAATGCCACAGCCATAGTTTTCGACATTCAGCCATCCGACGACAACAAACAACCTTTGTTATCGCAATTAATCGAAACACTCAACAAAAAAGTAAAAGACCCTGTGTTTATGGACGTTTCGTTTAAAAACGATGGGTCGCTATGGTTTGCCGCCAAGCGTGTACAGATACGATACAAAGACAGCAAACGCATCTACCTAATACTTGATTCGTTTGAAAACCTCTTCACCTATCCCCACGAAACTCAACTCGAATTTTGCAATGCCCTTGTCACCCTCACCGATACTCAGTTGCCATCAAACATATCCGACGCACTCAGCCAAATGCTCATGGGTGAAACCGACAATCCTCTTTCGGGAGAAGCCATAACAGCTATGTACAGCAGTTTCAACTATGGCATAATGCTATCAATAGAAAAAAGCCTCATACCCAATACAGCTGCCCTTGTACCATCTTTTAGCGACATAATTAACCACAACGCAGAGCTACCTACCACTAACGATAGTTCAGACGACAATAAATATTTAATGGCTATCAGCAAGATAGATATTCCGGGCGAAAAAACAAGGATATCCGATTTTATACAATCCGAAATGCTGATCGACAACAACACTCTGCCCGCCTTTCGCGAATCGGCCATCCACCGCCACGGAATAAACTCTAAATCGCTCGACATCCTTACGCAAAACAATATATTAAAACGTCGCGTATCGCCTTCGGGGAACATCTACTATACTCCTGCATATCAAAACTTTGCATCAGATTTTCACAAATCGATAAAAAGTAAAAAAAATACACCGCTGATCGACAAAAGCTTGTCGACAAAAACATTAGCAATAATATGCGCAGCCATTGGCTTTGTAATTGTATTGGCATTTTCGTTTCGCAACTCAGAATACGGAGCAACGATTGCCCGAAGCAATATGCTGTCGTCGTTTGCATTTCAAAAACTTGAAAACGACCCGACATTTAGCCTTCGCCTTGCTCAAAAAGCCATTGAATTAGATTCCACCAACCAACAAGCTTACAGCGCATTACTAAATTCATTTTACAACACCGACATATTTTACAACATAACAGCGCACCTATCCGACAGCGCAGGACTTTCTTTCGTTACTCAAGATTGTCAATACATCCTTACCCTCGAAAAAGAGTACGACAAAAACTACTACGCATTACGAATAACCACAGTCAACGGCGAACAACTTGCACTTATCCCCCACCCTGCCGAAATTACCTCAGCATCGATGTCGCCATGTGGCAGATACTTTATCACCACTTCCGAAGATAGCATAGCCCGAATATTTACCATCAACGGAAAAGAAATAAAACGCATCACAGAGCACCACGCCATACTTCATCATGCAGCCTACTCTCCCGATTGCTCGCTGATAGCCACTGCAGGAAGCGATGGTAATGTTATGGTTTGGGACACTATCGGCAACCCAATCTCCACCATCAACGCCTTAGACGGAGATGTGTACTACACTTCATTTTCATACGACGGCAAACGCATTGTGGCTGCCGGCGACGACATAGCTGCAAAAGTGTTTTCGGCAGAAGGCGAACTTATCACCACGCTTGAAATTCGCGAAGATCCAAGGTTTGCCATCTCGGTATTCCTCACAGCTGTTTTCTCGCCCGATGGACGCTATATTTTAACCTCAAGTATCGACCGTCTCAACAAAAATCACAAGGCCAAACTATGGGACAGCTACGGCAACGAACTTGTAGAGTACACTGGTCACAACGACCTACTCAATTCTGCGTTTTTTTCTAACGATGGCTCATCTGTAATAACAGCCTCCAACGACGATATTGTAAGAGTTTATTCTCTATCTGGTGAACTCAAAAAAATACTCAAAGGACATCGAGGCAATGTATATTCAGCACGAATCGCACCCGACGCACAGACAATTGTTACTGTTGGCGGCGACAAAACCGTGCGCACTTGGGATATAGCACAGCGGTTTGAAACATATCCCGATGCCGAAGGTATAAGTTTTGCGTGTTTTTCGCCAGACTGTATGAATCTTGTGGTTGCAAAAGACACCGTGGCATATCTTTGGGACCTTACAGGCGAAAAAGCCGCAGAATATCTTGGACACACCAAAACTATAAACACCGCTCGCTTTTCGCACAACGGTAAATACGTGGCAACAGCATCCAACGACGGAACAGTAAAACTATGGGAAAAAGGCGGGAAACTCATCAAAACATTCACCTCCCACACTAAACAAGTAAACGATGCTGTTTTTTCGCCTGATGATCAGTATTTAGTTTCGGTATCAGACGATAGCACAGTGGTAATCAACAATTTAACCACAGGCGAAAGTATACGCACCCACCAGCACAACGGAGAAGTAACCTCAATTGCATTTCAACCCAACAACAACACCTTTGTAACAGGAAGTAGCGACCGAAAAATAATCACCAACAACATAAAGGGCGATGTAATCAACACATATATAGGTCACAACGGAAAAATAAACTCGGTGGCATATTCCTCTGATGGCGAACACATTGTATCCGCATCAGAAGACAAAACCGCCATTTTGTGGAATATCAACGGATCAGTAAAACACATATTCCGCGGATTTGAAAACTGCGTAAACTCAGCAAGTTTTTCGCCCGACGGACGATACATTGTTACCACATCCGACGATGGCATTGCAAGTATTTGGACAATTGATGGCAAAGACATCATCAAGTTTAAACAAGAAGGCAAAGCCCAATCAGCCGCATTTTCTCCCGATGGCAAATACCTAATAGCCATACACAACAACAAATCGGGTCAACGCACTATCAAAGTAAGGCTCTTAAGCGCAGGCGACATCAACCGACATATCGACAAGCTTGAACTCTACGGCACAGTTTGGGCACCCGACCAAGAATCAGCAGAAAGATATGGAATGTAATGCATAATGCATAATTCACAATTCATACATAATAAAAATTTGAAAATAAAAGCACAAACATAATAGAATAAAAAAAAGCCGGATTTTTTAATCCGGCTTTAATTATAAGAGTTCTTAGTAGAATATTATTCTGCTTTGGGTTCGTTAGCCTCGGCTTGAGCGGGAGCTTCTGTAGTTTTTTTCTTGCGGCTACGACGAGTAGTCTTGGGAGCAGCTGCCTTGGAAGCGTTTTTAGCATTGCTGTAGTTGGGGTTGAAATCAACAAGCTCCATGTAACACATCTTAGCGTTGTCGCCGAGACGGTTAACAGTTTTAAGGATTCTTGTATAACCGCCATTGCGTTCAGCAACTTTGGGAGTAACTTCCTCTACAAGGTGTTTAACAGCATGTTTGTCTCTGAGTTTGGCAAAGCAGAAGCGGTTAGCGTTACGTCTCTTAATTTTATACAAATCTTTGAGTTTTTCGTCGGCACCAGCCTTCTCCTCAGCGTATTTCAAATTATCTTTGGCTGCTGTGATAATGGGCTCAACAAAAGAACGGAGTTCTTTAGCCTTGGCAAGAGTAGTGTTGATGTTATGGTTTTTGATCAACGAAGCGGCCATATTCGAAAGCATAGATTTTCTGTGGCCATACTTCCTACCTAAATGATTGATTTTGTCTCTATGTCTCATTGTCTTATAAATTACTGAGCATCACTGCTCTACGATTAATCTTTATCAAGTTTGTACTTAGAAATATCCATACCGAAACTGAGGTTCATGTTTTCCAACAAGTCGTCGAGCTCGGTGAGAGATTTTTTACCGAAGTTGCGGAACTTTAACAAGTCGTTTTTGTTGAATACTACGAGTTCTGCGAGAGTTTCTACGTCGGCAGCCTTCAAGCAGTTGAGAGCACGAACCGAGAGGTCGAGGTCAACGAGCTTAGTCTTGAGCAACTGACGCATGTGGAGTACTTCCTCGTCGAACTCTTCGTTTTCAAAACTTTCGTTAGAGTCGAGAGTAATCTTCTCGTCCGAGAACAACATAAAGTGGTAGATAAGTATTTTGGCAGCCTCTTTGAGCGCGTCTTTTGGGTGAATAGAACCATCAGTTTCTATTTCCATAACGAGCTTTTCGTAGTCGGTTTTCTGCTCTACCCTGTAGTTTTCTGTATAATACTTAACGTTCCTGATAGGAGTATAAATAGAATCAACAGCAATTATACCGATTTCGCTGTCGGCGATTTTATTCTCATCGGCGGGCACATATCCGCGACCCTTGTTGATGGTGATTTCCATCGAGAGTTTTACAGAAGGTTCGAGGTTGCAGATAATCTGCTGGGGATTTAAAATCTTGAAGCTGTTGAGAAACTTCTCGAGGTCTCCCGCCTTGAACTGCTGCTGTCCACTGACAGTAATTGTGGCCTTTTCAAAATCCTGCCCGTCAACTGTCTGTTTGAAGCGGATTTTCTTTATATTGAGAATCATTTCGGTGAGATCCTCGATAACGCCGGGAATAGTAGAAAATTCGTGGTCTACTCCTTCGATGCGGATTGATGTTATAGCAAAACCTTCCAAAGAAGATAGTAGAATTCTCCTTAAAGCATTACCGATAGTAATGCCAAAACCGGGTTCAAGAGGACGAAACTCAAATTTACCATAAGTTTCGTCGGCTTCTAACATAATAACTTTGTCGGGCTTTTGAAAAGCTAATATTGCCATTTGAATGTATATTTATTATTTCCGGTAAAAATATACGGAAACGCCGTAAGGCGCAACCGTATAATAATATTATTTAGAATAAAGTTCAACTATAAGCTGTTCTTTAATGTTCTCAGGGATGTCCTCTCTTGCAGGAACGTTCATAAATTTGCCTGACAAAGAAGCGTTGTCCCATTCGAGCCAGCTGAAGCGAGATCTGTTAGCACCTTGAAGCGAGTTTGTTATCACTTCGAGAGCTTTAGATTTTTCTCTTACGCCAATGATATCGCCAACTTTAACGTGATAAGAGGGGATACCCAAAACTTTACCGTTAACAACAATGTGACGGTGGCTAACAAGCTGACGTGCTGCAGGACGCGAAGGAGCAATACCAAGACGGTATACTACGTTGTCTAAGCGGCTTTCGAGCAACTGAATAAGTACTTCACCTGTTACACCTTTGCTTTTCTGAGCTTTTACAAAGAGATTTGAAAACTGACGTTCCAAAAGTCCGTAGGTGTATTTAGCTTTTTGTTTTTCTTTAAGCTGAGTACCGTATTCCGAAGTTTTTGCGCGTTTTTTATCAATACCGTGCTGTCCCGGGGGGTAATTCTTTTTATCCAAATATTTATCTGTGCCGTAGATCGGCTCGCCAAACTTTCTGGCGATTTTTGATTTAGGGCCTGTATATCGTGCCATTTCTTAATGTTTTAAAGATCGTTTAAACTCTTCTTCTTTTTGCAGGACGGCATCCGTTGTGGGGCAGCGGTGTTACGTCGATAATTTCTGTTACTTCCACGCCAGATGAGTGGATCGCTCTGATAGCGGCTTCGCGACCGTTGCCTGGTCCTTTCACGTATACTTTCACTTTGCGAAGTCCTAAACTGTAGGCAGTGCTAGCACATTCGTTAGCTGCCTGTTGCGCTGCATAGGGTGTGTTTTTCTTAGAGCCTTTGAAACCCATTTTACCGGCTGATGCCCAAGAGATAACTTCCCCCGAAGCGTTGGTCAAAGAGATTATAATGTTGTTGAACGACGAGTGAATGTGGCCTTGGCCTACTGCGTCTACTTTAACAACTCTCTTTCTCGTTACTTTACTTTTGTTTGCCATGTTGCTAAATGTTATTTAGTAGCTTTCTTCTTATTAGCTATTGTCTTTTTCTTACCTTTACGTGTGCGGGCGTTGTTTTTGGTTTTCTGACCTCTTACAGGAAGTCCAAGTCTGTGGCGGATACCACGATAGCATCCGATATCCATCAGACGCTTGATGTTCATTTGGATTTCAGAACGGAGCTCACCTTCTACCTTGAAGTTGTCGTTGATAATCTGGCGGATTTTAGCTACCTGATCGTCGTTCCAATCCTGTACTTTAAGGCCTTTGTCTATGCCAGCCTCGTCGAGAATCTTTGCTGCTCTGCTTCTGCCTATACCATATATATAGGTGAGTCCAATCTCGCCGCGTTTGTTTTTGGGTAAGTCTACACCAACTATTCTTGCCATTATTTTATAATTTACTTAATTATGTGCGTTTTCGGGGTGCAAAATTAATGTATATTTTTTACACTTCCAAAATTGCCGACTATTATTTTAACCTTGACGTTGTTTAAATTTGGGATTTGATTTACAAATGATGTAAACCCTTCCTTTTCTTCTTACGACTTTGCAGTCGGCCGATCTTTTTTTAACAGATGTTCTAACTTTCATTGTAGTATGTTTTATTTATATCTGAAAGAAATTCGTCCTTTTGACAGATCATAAGGAGACATTTCAACTTTTACTCTGTCGCCGGGCAATATTTTTATATAGTGCTGGCGCATCTTGCCCGATATGTGGGCGATGATGGTGTGGCCGTTTTCGAGTTCTACGCGGAACATGGCATTCGAAAGGGCCTCCTTTATTACTCCGTCTTTTTCTATCGCTGTTTCTTTCGGCATTTTAATGTGTATTGCAAAATGTTGTCTATGTGCGCGTTTTTTCCGCGGTGCAAAAATATAAAATTTTTAAATATCCTAAATTTTTCAGAATATTTTTTTTAAAAAAAGAAAAAAATCTTCGGCTTCTTTAACCGAAGCCGAAGTTTTCTATGTTTTTGCGACCTACATACCAGAACCCGCGCGTCCTTTGATACGTCCGGATTTCATAAGTCCGTCGTAGTGACGCATTAGCAAGTGGCTTTCGATCTGCTGAAGTGTGTCAAGTATTACGCCTACGAGAATCAGCAACGATGTGCCGCCGTAGAACTGGGCGAACTGGTTGTTGACGCCGCAGAGGATTGCGAATACAGGGAGTATACCAATTATGGCGAGGAAGATTGCTCCCGGAAGGGTAATCCTCGACATAATTTCGTCGAGTTTGTCTACTGTGGCTTTACCGGGTTTGATGCCGGGTATGAATCCTCCTTTTTTCTTCATGTCATCGGCCATTTGCTGTGGGCTGAATGTGATGGCAGTGTAGAAATAGGTGAATACAATAATCAGCAATGCGTAGGTAAAATTATACCAGAAACCGGTGAAGTCGGCAAAGGCTGCCGCAATGCCCTGTGTGGTTTCAGAATTGAAACGTGTGAACATCAGCGGTATAAACATTAAGGCCTGAGCGAAGATTATGGGCATTACACCTGCGGCGTTTACCTTGAGGGGCAGATACTGCCTTACTCCGCCGTATTGTTTGTTGCCCACAATACGTTTGGCGTATTGTACGGGAATTTTGCGCACTCCCTGTACAAGTAAGATGGATACCACAAACACTAAGAAGAGCATAACGAGTTCCACGATGAAGACGATAAGTCCACCGCCCGCTACTTCCTCTACGCACGACACGAATTCGGCGCTGAGTGCAAACGGGAACCTCGCTATAATACCAATCATAATGAGGAGTGATATACCGTTACCTATACCTTTATCAGTTATACGTTCGCCTAACCACATAATGAACATTGTGCCTGCCGTCAAGATAATGTACGACGGTAGGTTAAATGACCAAAAGCCATCGGCAAGAAAAGCCGACGAAGGCAACTGAAACCTCAGGTTGGCTACATAGCTTGGAGCCTGAATCAACAGCACTGCTACTGTGAGGTAGCGGGTGATTCTGTTAATTTTGCGGTGTCCGCTTTCGCCTTCACGCTGAAGTCTTTGGAAATAGGGTATTGCCATACCTAACAATTGCACGATAATAGATGCCGTGATGTAAGGCATAATACCGAGTGCGAATATTGAGGCGTTGGCAAATGCGCCACCCGAAAACATATTGAGAATAGACATTATACCTTCGTCAGTCTGTTTCGACAGTGCGCTAAGTTGGGTAGGGTCGATACCGGGGAGCACGATGTGCGCTCCAACACGGTATACAAGCACAAAACCCAATGTGGCGATAATCCTGTTGCGAAGATCGTCTATCTTCCAAATGTTTTTTAGTGTCTGGATAAATTTTTTCATTAGAGTTAAATTTACAAAGTATTAGCGGTACCGCTCAGTGATTCGATGGCTTCTTTAGCAGATTTAGAGAAAGCGTGGGCGGTAACATTGATTTTTTTGGACAATTTACCGTTGCCTAATACTTTAACTCTGTCGCTTTTTTTAGCCAATCCGTTCTGAAGCAGCACGTCGATGTTTATGTCGGAAACATTGAGTTTCGATGCGAGATCTTCCAAATCAGAAAGGTTGATTACTCTGTATTCTACTCTGTTGATGTTGTTGAATCCGAATTTGGGAACGCGTCTGATGTATGGCATCTGACCGCCTTCGAAACCGAGTTTATGCGAATAACCGGAACGTGCTTTGGCTCCTTTGTGACCCCTTGTAGAGGTGCCGCCCCAGCCTGATCCTTGGCCACGGCCTAATCTCTTCTTGGTGCTGGTAGAACCTTCTGCCGGTTTTAAATTTGACAAGTCCATAACTGTAAATAATTATTCGTTAATATCTTCTACTTTTACAAGGTGTCTAACTTTGACAATCATTCCGTTGATAGAGGGAATGTCTTCAACAATAACCGAAGCTCCAATCTTTCTAAGTCCGAGGGCTTCAAGAGTGGCTTTCTGGTCTTTGGGCCAGCCGATTTTGCTGCGGATTTGGGTTACTTTCTTTTTCATTTCTGTTTTAAAAATTAACCGTTAAACACTGTGTTGATGTCTACACCTCTAAACTGCGATACAGCATGAACGTCTCTCATCATAGAGAGAGCTTTGAATGTAGCCTTTACGAGGTTGTGAGGGTTTGACGAGCCTTTAGATTTAGCAAGCACGTCGTGAATACCAACGCTTTCGAGCACTGCACGCATAGCACCACCGGCTTTTACACCAGTACCGCTTGATGCGGGTTTGAGCAACACGTCGGCACCGCCGAATTTAGCCATCTGCTCGTGAGGTATTGTTCCTTTGTAGATAGGAACTTTGATCAAGTTTTTCTTTGCGTCTTCTACACCTTTGGCGATTGCAGTGGTTACTTCGTTGGCTTTGCCAAGTCCGTATCCAACAACACCATTTTCGTTACCTACCACAACAATGGCAGCAAATGTGAAGGTGCGTCCTCCTTTGGTAACTTTGGTAACACGGTTGATTGTAACAAGTCTGTCCTTAAGTTCCAAATCGCTTGTTTTTACTTTTTTATTTCCTGCTATCATAATTTCTTAGAATATTAAACCACCTTCTCTAGCAGCCTCGGCTAATGCCTGTACTCTGCCGTGATAAAGATAACCGTTTCTATCGAATACTACTGTGCTGTAACCAGCTGCCTTAGCCTTGTCAGCAATTTCTTTACCAACCAAACGAGCTTGCTCGGTTTTGTTAATTTTCTGGTCGGCAATATCCTTTATTCTTGAAGATGTGGCGACTAATGTTACATGTTTAACATCGTCGATTAATTGTACAAAGATGTTCTTGTTGCTTCTGAATACGCAAAGTCTGGGACGTTCAACGCTACCCGATACTTTTTTGCGTATGCGGTATTTTATTCTTTGTCTTCTTTCCTGCTTAGTTAAAGCCATGTTGAATAAAATTTAATTAATTAACTACTTAGATGATGAAGCTGCTTTACCTGCTTTTCTGCGGATTACTTCGTCTACAAACTTAATACCTTTGCCCTTGTAAGGTTCGGGAGCGCGGAACGAACGAATCTTGGCAGCAACTTGTCCTAAGAGCTGCTTGTCGCAGCTTGTGAGAGTGATAATCGGGTTAGCGCGTTTTTCCTGAGCAACTTCAACCTTGATTTCAGAGGGAAGTTCGATAAGGATGTTGTGTGAATAACCAACGGCTATATCAAGGAGCTGACCCTGAGCGGTGGCGCGGTATCCTACACCTACCATTTCCTGTTTGATTGTAAATCCTTCGGATACGCCTTTTACCATATTGTTAATCAAGGCGCGGTAAAGACCGTGAAGAGATCTGTTGGCCTTGTCGTCGTTGGGACGGGAAACTTTGAGTTCGCCGTCTTTTACCTCAACTTTGATGTTAGGATTTACTTTTTGCTTCAATTCTCCAAGCTTGCCTTTGACCGACACTGTGTTAGTTTTGTCGTCTACGGTTACTTGTACTCCACTGGGGATTTGAACGGGCAATTTTCCTATTCTTGACATTTTGATTGAATTTTTTAATAAACGTAACAAATTACCTCTCCGCCGATGTTTTGAGTTCTTGCTTCTTTATCGGTCATAATACCTTTTGAGGTGGAAACTATGGCAATACCTAAACCGTTGAGCACACGGGGAAGGTCTTTGCAAGAAGCGTATTTACGCAAACCAGGGGTAGACACGCGTGTGATGTTCTGGATGGCAGCCTCTTTTGTTTCCGGATTGTATTTCAAAGCTATTTTGATAGTACGACTCTCGTCGTCGAATTTGTAGCTGAGAATATAACCTTTAGTAAAAAGTATTTTGGTAATTTCTTTTTTAACATTTGATGCTGGCACTTCCACGATTCTGTGGTTGGCCGCTACGGCGTTTCTGATACGGGTCAAGAAATCTGCAATAGTATCTGTCATTTTGTCTGTTTTGTTTAATAATTTACCAACTTGCTTTTTTTACACCGGGTAATAGGCCGTTAGATGCCATTTCGCGGAACTGGATGCGGCTGATGCCAAAAAGTCTCATATATCCTCTCGGACGTCCTGTAAGTTTGCAACGGTTGTGCAAACGGATGGGGTTAGAGTTTCTGGGAAGCTTTTGAAGCCCTACGTAATCGCCTTCAGCTTTGAGCTTTGCTCTTTTCTCGGCGTATTTAGCTATAAGTTTTGCGCGTTTTACTTCGCGCGCTTTCATTGATTCCTTTGCCATTGTAATTATTTTTTAAAGGGTAATCCGAAATTTTTCATCAATTTGAAACCTTCTTCATCGGTTTTGGCTGTGGTAACAAAAGTGATGTTCATACCCATAATCTTGTTGATTTTGTCAATGTCGATTTCGGGGAAAATGATCTGTTCTTTGATACCAAGAGTGTAGTTGCCTCTGCCGTCGAATTTTCCTGAAATACCGTTGAAGTCGCGGATACGTGGCAACGAAATGGCGATAAGCCTTTCGAGGAATTCATACATACGGTCGCGGCGCAGTGTTACCATAACACCGATAGGCATACCTTTTCTAACTTTGAAGTTAGATATGTCTTTGCGCGAGGTGGTGGCTACAGGTTTCTGACCAGAGATAGCGGTCAGCTCAGCGATAGCGGTGTCGATAAGTTTCTTATCGGCGGTTGCTTCGCCAATACCCTGGTTGATGATGATTTTAACGAGTTTTGGGGCCTGCATTACGCTTTTATAGCCGAACTCTTTCATCAAAGCGGGGGCGATTTCCTGCTTGTACTTAGTTTTTAATGTCGGTACGTATTGCATTTTAGTTTATCTCCTTTTGATCTTTAGATTTTTTTGAATAACGTACTAACTTCATCTTTCCGTCTTTGCCTTCAACAAGCTTGCGACCTACGCGGGTAGGCTTGTCGGTTTCGGGGCAGATAAGCATGAGGTTAGAGATGTGAATAGGGGCGGGTTTCTCCTCGAATCCGCCGTTCTGATTGTTCTGGTTGGGTTTAACCGCTTTTTTAACGATGTTAACGCCTTCAACGATGGCGCGGTTTTTCTTTACCAGCACTTCTAACACTCTACCTCTTGTTCCTCTGAACTCGCCTGAGTTGACGATGACGGTGTCTCCTTTTTTAATGTGCAGTTTCTTCTGTGACATTGTTTTAATAACTTTAAATTACAAAACTTCGGGAGCGAGAGATACAATTTTCATGTAGTTGGCGCGGAGCTCGCGTGCAACGGGTCCGAAAATACGGGTACCTCTAAGTTCTCCTGCATTGTTGAGCAATACTACGGCGTTGTCGTCGAAACGGATGTATGAGCCGTCTGCTCTTCTGATTTCTTTGTTGGTGCGTACTATAACAGCCTTCGATACTGTTCCCTTCTTGATGTCTCCAGAGGGAAGTGCGCTCTTAACTGTTACAACCACCTTGTCGCCGACTGAGGCGTATCTACGTCCTGTTCCGCCGAGGACACGGATGCAGAGGACTTCTTTTGCGCCGCTGTTGTCTGCGACAGTCATTCTTGATTCTTGTTGTATCATTTTACTTAGCTCTTTCTACGATTTCAACTAATCTCCAGTTTTTGCGTTTGCTCAACGGACGGGTTTCCATTATGCGTACGGTGTCACCAATGTTGCAGGTGTTTTCTTCGTCGTGCGCAACGAATTTCTTTGTACGGAGGATGAATTTTCCGTATTTTGGGTGCATCATTTTGCGCTTTACTTCTACGACGATAGATTTCTGCATTTTGTTGCTTACTACCACTCCGATACGCTCTTTTCTAAAGTTGCGTGCAACTTCTTGATTTTTAACTTCTTCCATGGTGCGAATCTATTGAACGTTTTTTAATTCACGACTGCGTTTTTCTGTCAACAGCCTTGCGATATATCTGCGGGTGTTGCGAATCTGTATGGGATTTTCGATTTGCGAAACTGCGTGATTAAGTTTCATCTTTGTGTATTCCATCGATACAGATTTGATTTTTTCATCGAGTTCAGCCGCGGTTAGTTCTCTGATCTCTTTGTTTGTTTCTGAACTTTTCATTATTCGTTGCTTAAAGTGTTGGCGTAATCGCGTCTAACGATAAATTTAGTTTTGATTGGAAGCTTCTGAGCTGCAAGGCGGAGAGCTTCTTTTGCAATTTCGTAAGGCACGCCGTCGGTTTCGAACATGATACGTCCGGGAGTTACGGGGGCTACGAAATATTCAGGCTGGCCTTTACCTTTACCCATGCGGACTTCAGCAGGTTTTTTGGTAACGGGCTTGTCGGGGAATATGCGGATCCAGATTTGACCTTCACGCTGCATCTTACGCGAAATGGCCTGACGAGCTGCCTCGATCTGACGTCCGGTAATCCAGAAATTTTCCAATGCTTTAAGGGCAAATGAGCCGAACGCAATTTCGTGGCCTCTCTGTGCGAGACCTCTCATGCGGCCCTTCTGCATTTTTCTGTATTTGGTCTTTTTCGGCTGTAACATTTTTCTTAGCTTTAATTGTTAAAGAAACTTACTTTTGTTTTTTAGGTCTAAAACCGCCACGTTTGGGTTGTGGTTTAGATCCTGTAGAGGGAGTGAGGTCTCTCTTACCGTATACTTCGCCTTTGCAGATCCATACTTTGATACCAATACGTCCTACTTTTGTGTGGGCTTCGGCGAATGCGTAGTCGATGTCTGCTCTTAAAGTGTGAAGAGGAATTCTTCCTTCTTTAAAGGCCTCGCAGCGTGCCATTTCAGCTCCGTTGAGACGGCCTGAAATAACAAATTTGATACCTTCTGCCCCCATTCTCATGGTAGAAGATATTGCCATTTTGATGGCTCTACGGTACGCTATCTTGCCTTCGAGCTGACGAGCTACGTTGTTGGCTACTATTACTGCGTCGAGTTCGGGACGTTTGATTTC
>JAFPYT010000155.1 GCA_017394445.1 Bacteroidales bacterium
AAATTCCCAGCTCGCGCTGCAAAAGGGTGGCACGTGCCGGTCCAACGGTGCGCAGGTATTCTATGGGGGTGTTCAGATATGTGTAGTCTGTCGGCATTTTTGTGCGTTTTGGTTTTGCAAAGATACGAATTTTTTTAATTCGGATTTCGGATTTCGGATTTCGGAATTTGAAATGTGATTTAAATATTTGGTAATAAATAATTTGAGTGTCCTGATTATAAAAAGTGATGAGTGATTGGATTTTTGTAGAGCGTGCCAAAGTGCTTATCAAAACCAATGCGAAATATCCTGTTTGAAATGCAAATTTGTAAAAACGGAAATCGCAATTTTGAGTTTTTTTGCACCCCAAAAGTCAATCTTTTGATGCAAAAAACAAATCCCTACCATTAATTATTAATTGCAAATTACTAATTATCAACTAATTGCCCCCACCTATATAATTGTTTAAAAATTTTTTGTTTAATAGGAAAAAAAATGTAACTTTGCAGAAAAATTTTGGCCATTATCCACAATCGTCTATATGAACGAATACAACTGCGTATGAAACGAGGCAAGCGAATATGTAGTGAACTTAAAGCTATCCGTCGGAAGATAGCCGACGAGAACGGCATCAATATGGACATCCCCGAATGTACTTATGAGGGCGATTGTCGTGGCACCTGCCCCCGTTGCGAATGGGAGGTGAAATACTTGGAGAAGAATCTTTTCGAACGTCTGAAGCTCGGCAAAATTGCAACTATTTCCGGCATAGTACTCGGACTGTCATCGTGTGGCGGCAATGCCGATACACAATTGATACAAGCCTCTGGCGACAGTGTATCATACGATATTGAGAACGTGAAACAAGGCGATTCATTACAACAACTTGATGAGGATGATGATGATTGTTATGTAGGCGTTGTTGTGCCTGAGGATTACAAAGAAGAGCCTCCGCCACCTCCTCCGGAATATGTGGAGTGAGCCCCTTTTCCGTTATCCACACTCCTCTGTTCACTAATCACTCATCACAATTCACGATTTTTTCGTATATTTGCAATTTGTCAAACTATATCCCGAAAAAGGGGCTATGGTTTACATATTGTTGAATATTAGTAAAATACGTAATAACTATCGTTATGAACAAAAAAGTAATTCTGTTGTCGTTGGCCGTTCTGCTCGGCCTCTCGGCGGTGGCACAACGTATGCCCAAAGGCTCAAAGTATTGGATTAGAGGCAGCTACACTCTTTCTGTGGAAAAAGGCAAATGGGTGGGGAAACTCTACGACCTTGAGAGCAAAAACATCGAATTTGCCAAGACCGACACCCTGCGCGGCACGGCTATAGAGGACAACTACCAGCGTTTTGTGTTCCGCGACGTGAAATGCGAACAAGATCTGAGCGAGAACGGTCCCGGACTGAAGTTCTACAAAATGACATCCACCGGCTGGGAACCCGACAGCGAGGTGAAAAACGCCAAACTCGACAACATGGCCACGAGCGACATGGTGGTGGTGCTTACCCTCGACTGCAGCAACTCGCTGGGAAACAATTTCAACGATGTGAAACAGAGTGCCATCAACTTTATCAACATACTGGAAAAAGCCTGTCCCGAAGGCAATGTAAAACTCGGCGTTGTGGCTTTCAACTCAATGAGTTATGCCGACAATAACACCATGGAAATAAAGCCGCTCACCGCTGCCAACAAAGAAAAACTCAACACATTCATCACCAACCTGCAGATGGGCAGCAACACAGCCCTTTACTACTCCATCGACAAGGCAAGCCAGATGATAGAGAAATACGCCACACGCAACTACCGTGAAGGCAGCGAGGTGTACGAGGG